>JBIKMB010000284.1:0-6842 GCA_044359485.1 Pirellulaceae bacterium
TATCTGTCTCAGCTCCGAGGAATTGTCTCCGCACAA
The DNA here is from genome assembly GCA_044359485.1 of Pirellulaceae bacterium. Taxonomy (GTDB): domain Bacteria; phylum Planctomycetota; class Planctomycetia; order Pirellulales; family Pirellulaceae; genus JAFLCP01. Next base: position 37 of record JBIKMB010000284.1, read on the forward strand.
AGAAACTTCACACTCGGCATCCCTCAAGACGATCACGACTCTGGAAGTCGTCGGCTGTGTTAGCGATGCGACTTCCAAATCCGCTGCACACATGAAAATGTTGCTCTGACGCTCAGCAATGTGTAGGCGTAAATGTTCAGCAATCTTATTCAGAGCGATTTCGGCAGATACAGAGCTTTCAGAACGGTCCGTATTAGGCTGACTAGATTGCTTACTGTTTTCTTCGGATGATTGAGGGGGCAAACCTGCTACCACTTTGGTATTTTCGGGACTGGGGAGAGAAGTCGGTTCAGCTGTTGTTGGCAGCAATGGCTCGGTCTCCTCCTTAGAGATGACGCCCCATTTTGAGAGGATAATCCTTCGAAGTTGAGTTGGGCTGCATACCAACAATGACATCGCTCCGTTGGTAAAATTCCATGCCAAAATTTGATTAAGCGCAATGCTTTCTGTTTTGCCAGCATCCGTTAATTTGATGGTGTTCTCTTGGACTTCAACAATAACAATTTTTGGAGGTAGGTTGAACGTTGACGAAAAGGTATTCTTTTTGCTACTTGATACGCGAGATCGGAGCAGTGTCGGAAGGGCATCTCTCCCATGTTCACATGCACCGTCATCGGCTGACCTCAGTAGAGGCAACAGAGAACCGATCATTGACTCAGGATAAGATTCAGCCGCGGTAAGACGACAGAGGACGGATTTGATCCTCTGGGCTGGATCGGAGATATACAACTCGATTTCGAGTGTTTCATCACTCCAGCGATTTTTAACCGCTAAGGACTTTCGTGGTAGCTTATAAATTTCAGGTTTACCAACGATCTTAGAGGCAATAAAAAAATATTCCTCGCCGACATCGATAAGATAATGATGACCGACCAAATCGCCTCGATCGGTTAGATCCGAGATTTTGTTGGAGACTCGACGCAATAGAGACATTGCGTTTGCCGATGGAGACGAATTACCTTCTTCATTAAACCGCAAACGCAGGATAGGAAGACAAGCGAGATTGGCTGTCGGCAATAATCCTGCGGAACGCAAGGCGGTCCATGTCTCTTCCCCAAGAAGTTTTCGAACCGCAAGCGCCGTCGGGGATAGTGGGGGCTCGTCAATGGTTGCAGGTTGCATCGTGAGAGCATCCCGTGGCGTCGACTCCACAGGACTTGCCGTAGAGCTGTCCGCTGATTTTGACTGAAACGGCAGCGAGTTGGGGGCGATATTTCGTAAACGGTCCACTTGACCGAGTAAAGATTTCTTTACCCCCCCCATGCTCCAAGCTGAAGAATTTGAGGCTGAGCCAGCCCCAAAACTATCCGGAGAACTCGGTGACTGGCTTTCCGACGGTAAGGGAGGGGGTGTTTTTGGTGCGGTGGAGGAACCAAGGATGTTTTCGTGGTTCAGCTCCGGAACTTCGATGGGGGAACACCAGCGTTCCATTCCCTCGCGCCAAACCATAATCTGGCTTTCTCGCGAGTTCGCTTGGAGTATTTGAACAACATTATCGAATTCGATCGGGCCAATTCGATTTCCGTCTATGGAAACAAACCACGGATGAGTGTTGGTGGGCAAAAGTAACCCCTCAAATGGTGAGTGTTTTATGGGGTGGAGTGATGCGTTGGTTCAGGCACGATGTTAGACATCGGCAAAAGCCAGCTTATTCTAATCCGTTGAAAATAGACAATCCACAAAGATATAGCGTAATAGCGTAACATGAAAGCTCATAAGGATCGGCAATTATGTCTGAATTTCAGCCTGATATTAGAACGACCGGTATAGATGGATTAGAAAATTAGATTTGTACAAAGCCATACTGCCGATTTGCTGCCATCAGCGGGATTGCGCTGAAAAAAATAGTGGGTGAATCGAGTCAACCCAAAAAAAACACCCGCGAACCGATAGTCGGCACGCGGGTGCTGGATTGCCACTGATTAAACGTTGGCGAAGTCTCCCTTGAAACGCTTACAATTCTATTGCTTCAACCTCAGCGACGAATCGCTGATTGTTGTTCGCTAAGAACGTGCTGACCACGTTGAACACGGCGTCACTGAAGCCACCGATATTCATAATGTCATCGCGTTCGGCAGCTTGCGTCGTGGTGTTAGCTTGTAAGTCGATGCAAACCAACTTCGGACTAGCCTTCGGACCAGCCAACTTTCGCTGATTGCTCACGAAGTCATTCCAAGCGGTGATCACATCTGTCGAACCATATCGTCCACTTCCGACCCAACTTTCGTTATCGCTAACCAAAATAGCGCCTGCGAACATTCGATTTTTATGTTTTGCATTTGCTGCTTTGATAGGTAACGAACAATCGGTTCCACCACCGCCATACTTTGCTAAACGTTCGGCGATACTCAAAATCGTGTCACTCGCATCGAACTTCGCATCATATGCCGCAGTATCGAAAGGAATGACGACGCTATCCGGGTTGCGGCGCAAAATGGCTGCAGCAAAAACTGCAGCAACATCAACGCAACGCATCTTCGAAGTCGCACCGTGACCACGGTTTCCAGTAATCGGACTGCTCATCGATCCCGAAGTATCCAAACCGATAACGACCGGTCCTGGCAATTCCGGAATGTTTCCGCAAGCGATCTCGGCTGCTTCATGCAAAGCATTCTTTATCTTATGCGGAATATCATCTTCTGCGTTCATATACGCAGCAAAGTATTGGTACGGAAACTGCTTCGAACGTTCAACTTCAGTCCTATTGGCGATCCTGTCGGCAACATAATCGATCATGTTCAATTCCGTGCTCTTAACCAAAACGCCTGCTGCTCGTAATGCTTCTCCCAAAAAAGTTGCCTTGCGCTCAAAAACATTATGACGTAACAACGTGTTCAAGTTCATTCGCAACGCTTGAGGGCCCATCTTTCGAGCAATCTCTTTCCAAGCTTGCGGACCTTTAGCAGCATCTGCCAACAAATCCCAGCGGACATTTTCCAACTGAGCCAAGATGGCAACCTGTTCTGCTTCGGTTTCCGCTTTTCGATAAGCGATCAACTCTTGGATTTCCTTTGGCAAGTCCGCTTCCGTTGCCGGAGCCCATTTGCTCATCTCCTTATCGGTTAACCAACCGAAAATCGCTCGGCGAGCATTATCTTTCGGGGTTGGACGAGCCATTCGCAAGATGTCTCGCAAGCTCGGATCATTTCCGATCGACGCACTCAATAACTTACCGACCGACGCTTCGTTAAACCAACGCTGGAACGCTCGCTGCAACGAACTCGATAAACCGACACGAGCCTTACCGCTCTTGCCCAAGAACTTGCCCGATCGAATCATTTGGAACAAGGTGCGCAAAACGCGACCATTGTCAACAACGCGATCGAAAATCCGGTGCATCAATTCGGTGTTTCGAACCGATAATGCGGCCAACAATGCGGCCGGCATATCTTTCATGTATGCCTTTTCACGTGCATACAATGCCAACTTTGCTAAGTACTCGTCGTCCTCAATTTGCTCGATCAATTTCAAAACTTCTGCCAACTGAGCTTCTGCGCTCGTGTAATACGAGTCGGCAAAAGTACCGGTGGCTGCTAATTGTGCCAAAGCGTGCTTTGGATCTAATTTGTATGCGTTACCGCCGGCTGCATTCGTTGTGTTAGTCTGCGGATACTGGTTCGCATTGCTGCTGAATAAATTCTTGTTAACCATGATGACAAAGTCCTTTTCTAATAAATTCGACGAGGGGATATTCCGATGGTATCGAGCCAACGGCTCAACATCTTTCTCTGATGTAATCGAAATAAGCAGTCGAATAAAATCGCCAGGCAGTTCGAACTTACTCGCTCAACCTGTCTGTCCCATTGTGTGCTGTCATAATCGAAGACTTTTTATGTCTAGATCGGTTCAAAAAGATTTTAAAAAGTGGTTTGATGTTATTGTTACGGAGTTTAAAAGAGAGCTTGAGCCAAATGAGGAAATCGATATCCAACTACACTGTTCGCCGACTCTTAAAGTGATTGGATTGCCATCGCGATGGCAAACCAAATTGCAACGGCCGAGGTACCGACGCCCAAGTTCAATAAAATCTTGAGAGGCCGGGACAGATTCGACTTTTCGATGCTCATGTTTATGCCAAAGGCAGCACCTCCTAAAATGCCACCTAGCATGCCCCCCACGAGAACCAAGAGCAAAGGCCATGCGCAAAATGCTGACATCCCCCCTAAGCTCTGCTGTTCCGGACTGGAACCAATTTCAGTTTTTGTTTCTGCGGTGTTTTCGGTTGTGGACATCTTTCGGCTCCTCGCTTAGCTTGTCATAGAAAGCACAGCCATCCCAGCTTCACGTAATTGGGATTATTGGGGCACTGTCTGGCTGTTTGGGTACAACTCAGAGATGCCCGAGTCAGAGAGAAACCGGACATATGCGGAATAAAGAGAAAAGTATGGCGTCCGTGGTGAAAAGATTATTTGAATAGTGGCCTTAAAAGCGTTTTCAAACCGAGACACAAATTGGCGTAGTTCTGAATAGCCGACCCAAAAAAGGTTAAAGCTTTTTCAAACGCAGGAACGTAGAATCCCATGTAGCGAAACCGCTTGACGGCACGAAAGAAAACTTGATCGAATATCCATACTGCTGCTGATGCTTTTCGGATACCCATCAATTGACAAATTACATGTAGACTAGATAGCCGGGGTAGTTCGATAAACCGCACGAACCTGCATGAAACCGTGCCAATAACGAAATTTCTACAGGAAATACGTTGCAATCAATCGAAGTTTTGTAGCTAGTCGAGCACAACTAAAGCATTTTTTAGTTCGTTTCTGTCATGTTCCGAGCTAGGCAACGGCTCTTTTAGCAGATCACCCAATTCGTTGATCGTTCGACAGATTGCAATGGCGCAATTGCCCTCGCGCAGGCTCTGGGTGAGGTGCTTACAAAGTCTGTCGAGTTCTGATTGACCGAGTTTCTTCAAGATAATTTCGTCGCCGAGCAGGACGGCCATTCGCTCATAGAGAGAAATATAGATCAGCAGCCCGACGCGTTGATCAGTATGATGAACGCGTTGATCAAAAAAAATCGTACGAGCTCGCTCGGCAACTTCGTCCTCCATCTGTTTGCGAGGGGTAAAAAGCTTGCGTAGCCAGTTGACTTTACTGGCCAGCAAGACCCCCGCCACGAATGCCGCAACCATGCCGGCAATTAACATCAATAAGCTCCAGTAGGCAGGGCCGGACCAGCTACCGACTTCGGGTAATGTGGACGGAAAGACAAACCAAAAAGTAACTGCGGTGCTCAGGCTGAACCAAAAGCCGACAATGTCCTCTGCTCGATCGTACCTTCCTGAGGAACTGGCTACGACCGGTACAATTTCACATGCCGTTTTCGTCTCGACCTTGGTAACGGTCCGCTCAATTTCGCTTCGCTGCTCATCATTGAATATTGCGTTCGCTATCATCGATTGTTCCTTACCGCATTCTCACCTTAATCAGAAGCAACTCGCGGAATACGCCGAGCGTTACCAGGAGCCGGTCGCCCCACCACCACCAGAGAAGCCGCCGCCGAATGATCCACCACCAAATCCACCACCGCTGTATCCGCTCCTGCCGCCCCTACGGTTTTGCGTTAAAGCGTGGTAAAGCAAAGAACCTAAAATGGTAAAAACCACACCCCAAAAAAGCCAAGCCCAACCACTGCTTCCCCGCCGTATTAGCGAGACTATGGTAAAAATAGCCAAAGCAACAAAGCCCAACACAAGAGCGTAGTGCCTCCAAGGAATCGGAGGTCGTGGCAGCTCTAAACTTCGCGCCATCCTGTCCAACGCATCGACACCAGCGACAATGCCCTGGGAAAAAGAACCTTCTTTGAAGCGAGCGATTATGTGATCGTTCATGATTTGACGACATAGCTCATCTTCTCTTCGTCCCCAGCCATCCCCCAGTTCGATGCGAGCTTTTCGATCATCTCGAGAAACCAAAAGCAATATTCCCGTATTCCAAGATTGATCGGCAAGCGTTGCCTGTCCTATACCCCATTGATCGAAAAGCAAGGTTGCGAACGTTTCGATGCGCATTCCTTCTCCACCGTATTTTGCCATCGATTCAATTGTAATCACGATGATTGGGGTGGCAGTGTCGGTCAGCAACCTATCACAAACGCTGCGTATCCGCTCGGTGGAAGATGGATCAAGCATGCCAGCCAAATCGCGAACGAATTCCCGTTCGCCAGGACGCTTCAGTTCAAGTTCGGTTGCGCTCAAATCAGCATTTGTGATGAAGCAACAACTCGTCCATAGCAGAAAAAGAAAGTAGCAGTTGCATCGCAACAATCGGCCATGATTGAAAAGCTTCTCGCCAATGGACATTTAATTATGACCCCATCATTTCCGTTTCTATCGAGGAAAAAAGTCGCTGAAATTCTAGTCCAGTTCCCGATGTGATAACACCTTGCAGTCCCCCCCTCAAGGGCTTCACCCAGTTCAATCGGTAAATTCTTGAAAGTATCCAAGGCGAACCTGCAATGCCTTGGCGATCGCCCAGAGAGCTGGGTAAGCACTTCAAGAGTTAAAAGAAAATGAACGCCGCAAGGAATAATACTGAAAGGTCCAAGCCATATTAAAAAAGGCTCGAATCAAAGACACTTCTACCAACGGGGACCTTTTGCATGATGATGCTTTCCGGCAAACAAAAACTTCCTTAGCAGTGATCATCAATAGGTTGTTTAAAGGTTTTCGGATAGGTTCAAATTAAGTGCCTATCCGAAAACCATGATTTTCTTAAATGTGTAATATGCACAAGCAAGTTGCAGGTTTGCAATGTAATTGGTTGCCTTTTTATCCCAACGGATCAAGATAGCGCGGAAACGGT
>JBIKMB010000285.1:0-6836 GCA_044359485.1 Pirellulaceae bacterium
CCTAGCCTAGCGGCAACGGGTTAAACGATTTAACACGCTGTAGAAACAAACGGTATGGCTTCGATGTGGAGCAGGTACCCAGGGGTCCTAGCCTAGCGGCAACGGGTTAAACGATTTAACACGCTGTAGAAACAAACGGTATGGCTTCGATGTGGAGCCGGTACCCAGGGTTCCTAGCCTAGCGGCAACGGGTTAAACGATTTAACTCGCTGCAGAAACAAACGGTATGGCCTCGATGTGGAGCCGGTACCCAGGGGTCCTAGCCTAGCGGCAACGGGTTAAACGATTTAACTCGCTGTAGAAACAAACGGTATGGCCTCGATGTGGAGCAGGTACCCAGGGGTCCTAGCCTAGCGGCAACGGGTTAAACGATTTAACTCGCTGTAGAAACAAACGGTATGCCCTCGATGTGGAGACGGTACCCAGGGGTCCTAGCCTAGCGGCAACGGGTTAAACGATTTAACTCGCTGTAGAAACAAACGGTATGGCCTCGATGTGGAGCCGGTACCCAGGTTTCCTAGCCTGGCGGCAACGAGATGTCAGCCTATTTCATCAATTCTAAGTAAGTATTGGTTTATGGAGTTAAGTGAAAAGATTCAGGAGATAACTGTTACTGGGTTAAATCCGAAGATACTATCCACCACATATTCCACATGCCCTACCTTCATTAGGTCCGCACATTCGACCCTTCTTGCTATTTTGAAAGTATTCGCAGTGCTCGTTATGGCGAACATTCGATGAAGTATTCAGCCAAAACTGAGTCCCAGGTTTCTGGTCTTGACGATTCTGCCTTGCTCTAAACTCCCAGGGTGGCAGTGGATTGGCATCGACCCATAATCCTCGCTTGGCAGCCTTGGCTTGGGTTTCCAATTGGGCCAACCGTCTGTCGTTGTTGTATTTTTTGTAGTGCCAAGCCCAACCATCCTCGATCATTCGGACATTGATATTAGTCTGCCCAAGCATCACCGTTCCCAGGACACGCCCGTAACGATCGTTGCTGGTGTTGGTGACCACCACCTCTCGTCCAAAAATCAGCGACGAGAGCGCTTGCTTCGAACGAGCCCCGAAGCTCTGCCTGGACTCTGGAGAATCAATCCCTTCAAGGCGAACCGTTACTTCATTTCTATTGACCAATATCCGAATCGTATCGCCATCGGATACACCGACCACTCTGCCAATAATTTGATCTTCTACCGGCGAAGCCATCGCTAAAGAAATAGTGATGGCAAAAAGAGAGAGCAAATTTAATAATATAAGCTTCATGGTTTTTGTTTTCAGACGTTCATTTCCCTATGTGTCTGTCGACAACATTATACTCTGTGCTCGATCGACTTCTCTGCCTTTCGCACAACACTCTATTATTTCGCTGCGTCAATAAACGCTAAAGCATTATTTTCCTCGCGTCTCTTCAGGGGGGGAACCCTTCGGCAACTGGCCTTTTGTGCATTACTATAATTTCTTTCACATCACATAGCATATCTTAAGTTTGATTCCTAACGTCTTATTGAAAACTCTGCTAGTGAAATTCCATCTCGCTCCATCGCTATCCCCACGGCATTCAACAAAACGAATCAGACACACTTTCTCCTTGAACGATGGTATTCAAGAAAACACAAATTTGAATCGTTAGACTCAATCATGCTTGGTACTGTCAAAGTCTCTTTACGGCTTCAAAATACTTGCCGCACGAACCAATCGTGTAAAGTGCAAACATGCTGCCCCAGATCGATCGTGGCATTAAGAGAATCGGCCCGCTCATCAGAAATAGAACGTTTTTTTACCGATGAGTTCACGTCACGCTTGAAGAAATAGACTTTCTGTTCCCTTGGAAATATGCGTGGCAAGCGAATAATGAATTGCCACGTTTCATTTAGATTTCTGGATCGACTTGATCGAAAGGATTCCTTCACATCCAGCGAAAGCTTACGATGTAAAACTAAAATTCGAATTTCTCTTCGTGCCCTTTCGCGTTCATCCACTTTTTGAACCTGCTCACCAACTCCCCTTCCTACTTCTTCCTTCCCTCTTCCCTTGATCCTCAGCTTTACTACCTCACGGTGTCGGTGTGTTACGGCTTATGAGAACATTACAAAAGGTGAGCGCGGCGATACCATTTGCACCGGTAAGCAAAGTATCTTGGTTCCAGTTGATTTCCTTTAGGTAGGTTATCTTTGTCGCAGTGGACGGCTCTTTGAGCCGGAGCGAGAGTTTCGCACCATCAACAGAACCCGAGTGTACTTTTCCTTCCTCGCCATCCAGATAGAACTGACTCGCAAGCTTATCATCCCAAACAATTGGTTGATCAAACTCGAGTTGGAGCATATCGCGCGATGCATTAAACGAAACGCTGAGCAAGTTGGGTGCCGAGATAGGGCCTGCGGGTATAACAGCATAATGATCTCGTTCAATGAGCGGCTGGATCGTGCGTGCGAATTCGGCCCAGCCCACTAATGGAAAATGACAGCCACCGGGAGGTCGTGTACCGAGGGTCGACATGATGCTCAGGTTGGAAAACAATTGCGGTAAGGTGCGTTGTTTTTCACGCAGCATGTCACCGGAACCGAAACGACCTCCCATGGCGCATGAGTTAGGCCAAATCTGAAAGACATAATATTGCTGCACGTTGGGGAAATCCTGCTTCCAAGCTGCAGCCATTTCTATGAAGAACGCATGATACGTTTCCCAACCATAGCCTCCCGTTGGCCCATCGGCTCCTTGGTCATTTTCACCTTGGTGCCACAGGATGCCGCGAATACCATGCGTCAGTTTCGCTTTTTGCACCCGCCATAACATCCGCCCATAAATGGTGGTCAGATCTGTGGGATCCTCTGGGTTGCGTTGATGCATATCGATCCGAGTTCCACCCACAGCTCCATTGACGATAAAGATCGGCATTTTTTGACTAGCTACGAGCCGTTTAGCCAACTCCATTCCCCACCACCCAAGTTCCGCTTTTTCTCCTTGCTGAGACTTCCAGACGGGGAGCACCCAAAGATTTCCCACATTGTCTTTAGGGTTTGGCGATGGCCTTGCATAACTGCGAATCCACTCGTTGGTTTCCGGAGGTGCTTTTTCAGCTGTATCGGTTGCTAAAGCGTTCGATTGACCATCGATGATATAAGCATCGCCGCAAACAATATTTCCGACTGTATCGAGTACTTGATCACCGTCGATGCCGAATTCGATTTTATATTTGATCAGTCCCGGTTTGAGCTTCACCTTCAGCGCGTAAGATCTATCCGCTGCCGGCTTGGCCGTTGTCGTGTGAATCAGCTTATCGTCAGCATACAACCTCAAGAACACCGACTCTACATTGTCGGCTAACACGCCATTGTAGTGTAGTGTTCCTTCATTTTTATCATCTCGGGCGTAAAATTGTCCCTCTTCGGGCTTTTCCTCCTTGGCTGGCTCGCGTTCGACCCAAGCGTCTCGCTTAGGTTCTGTTACAACAATATCTACCGACTGTGAGACTGGCTTGCCGCCGTTGCTGATTGTCGCTTTGACCGTAAGCTTGCCGCTATTCTGAGAGCGTTTCAACACGAGCTTGCCCGGCAAGATTTCTTTAATCACTGCGAAAGGTCCAGCACTCCACTCCGTTTTGAAGTCAACTGCATTTTCTGACTGCATCGCTTCAAGATTGGCCAATTTCGGAGTTACCTCAATGGTCGCGCGACCGTCCCAATTCTTGGGAGCTTCTAGTGTAAAAATCGGCTCTGGAATTTTTTCCTTGACAGCAATCGCAACATCTCTTGTTTTAACACCGTCGGCAAAGAGAGCTTTGCATTGCAGCACAACGGTTTGGTCACCTGTGATGCGGCCCGCTTCAAATGTGTAACGGAGTTGGTCAACAGCAGCGATTGATTGCTGCCCATCACGCTTTAGTAACCAATAGATTTTTCGTGCACCGCCAGCTTCTACGTTAATGTCTACTCGTTCTCCTTCAGCGACCACCGCACTCGAAGGTGACAAACGAAACGTGCTGCCCGCTTGCACCACCGGTCCAACCAAAGTTTGTAATTCCTTTTGATTCTGATGTTGCAATTTTATCCAATAGGGAGAACGAACGACTTTAGATATTCGAACTTCATCTATATCTCCCACAAAATCGTAGTTGTTATACCAACCTCCGATATAAAACCGAGCCGGTGTTTTGATCGCCAAAGGAGCATCGGCCGTTTGAGAAACATTGCTCAATTCACCATTGATATAAATCCTCGAATCGCCCTGCTGGTAAGTATGTACCACTTGAATCCACTCGTTCATAGGAAGCCGTCCGACGCTCTCTACGTTGGCACCGGAGAAATAGCACTCCATATTTATTCTCGGCGGACTTACGAAATGCATAATCACTTTACCCTGCCCATGTTCATTACCCCAACCCAACGCACGTCCGTTGCTTTTCTCCCCCCTTAACCAAGCTTCTGTGCTATGCGCATTCGCTCCGATTGGAAAGGTAGTAATCTTCTCTCCGCACAACACGCCTTGACCACCAGCGAGATGACTTGCTGTTCCAATCATGCCCTCTATCGCTGTTGTCCCGATATTTTCGGTTTCTACTGAGCCCACTTCATCAACGAGGTTATCGCCCATATGCAGAACACTCAGATAACCATTCGATTCATTGAAGACCTTTTTGCCATCCGATTCGCTCTTCGCATCCTTCTTATCCCAATGAATCTTGATTTCTTGCTGCGAGTTTCCCTGAATTTTCGGGATCCTCACCCAGATGCTCGCCTTGCCTCTAGTCGCATCCCAATACTCAATCTGATAAGCCAACGCTTCGCCCTTCATAGAGAAACGCACATCATCTCCTTTGGGTGCAGCAGTTTCAAAATTGAAAAAATCTCGATGAAGTCGCAGTAGCAGCGGAAAATGTTCAACGCTAGCTTCTGCTGGCAGGTCGGCACCCTCGGGAGTTGTGTTGAGATAGATCGACCCGGATTCTTTCCAGTCGGCGTACTGCGCCGAAGCTGTCTGCCAGAACAAAGTCAGCGCGACCCAAAAAACAATCAGAAGCTGTAACAATTTCATGCGATTCTTTCGGTAAATGAGCGATTGTATTCTTAGAACCTATCGGAAACCCATTAGCCGCTTTGAGGCAAGCCGCAGCATCGGAGAGTCTCGTCATTCGAACGAAGGCGATTTTACAAGGACTACAGACGAGTCCTTCGCGCTAATTCAAATGGTTCATGGTAAACACGTCTTATCGAATACTACATCAATTCCCGACTGCAGTCTCACTTTGGACCGAAATCAATCGCAAAACCTTTCTATTTTTTAATCGACTAAAAGATCTTTGCCTTGGTTCCAGAGCTGAGCTCGATCAGAACAGAGCAGCGATTCTTCTGCCGAAGTATGTGGGTTTCATGCCGCGTATATGGGGCACTTGTTGTCTGGCAGCGAGCTACTCCTCGAGGCCGCCGGCTCGAGTGTAAAGTCGGACAAGCTCTCTGTACTCGAGCTCTTGGGATAGAAACACAACCGAACCGTCTGCCATGGCAACATTTGCACCACCGGAATGCAACGAGTAAATGCCCCGGATATTGGAGTAGTTGATCGTGTTCTCAAATCGGTGAAAGCTATCGCCAATAGAAGTAGCAAGCTGCCATGACGGATGATGATAATACCCTCCGTTTAAAGTGCGAGGATCAATCCAGCGCGGCTTTGCTCCCTCTTCAACCAGCAAGATAGTATTTGAGAGTCCATCCGTTACGGCTGAGAAACGACCAGGTGTGAATCCGCGAACGGCTATACCGAGCGCTTGTGGGCCCATGTGCATATCATGAAGTAGGTCGATGTCGGCCTGCCCCCAAACTCCCCACCGAATATGTTTGATACCTGCTCTACGTTTTTCCATGTCGGGGGGATCACCCCAAATAAACCCATCGTACGGATCATCAGCTACGAAAATGCCCAATCTCGCCTCGTACTCGGAGATAGCGATGGGGCTCATATCTAGCCGATCACCTGGATATGTCGGTCCTCCGTCTCTCAGTAATAGATCATCCCACGTCGGCCGGGGATTCGTGGGGCAAAGAAAGGTTGGTACGACGGTTGAAACAAGATGTTCATTGATCGGTTCCCAAGGCAAAGCCGACCAATCAAATTTTTCATGGAGTGCTCTCTGTTCCAAGAACGGGAGCAATTTCATTCTCCAAGAATACCCGCCGATGTCAAAGTCTCCGTCGACCCAATGTCGCCCCACAGGATTGTTGCTTTTATTAGGCCGGTCATAGAAGGCCGGCAGCGAACGATGGGCAGCTTCGAAGTTGTGACAGGCGAGAGCTAATTGCTTCAAACTGTTTTGACATTGGGTACGACGTGCCGCCTCACGAGTATACTGAATTGCTGAGAGCAAAATCGAAGCTAGGATACCGATTATTAACAAGACAACCATTAACTCAAGAATGGTAAAGCCGCAGCGAAGGATGTATCGGCAACAAGAAATTGTTTCTCTATCCATATCTCCACCCTTTATATTGCTAAGAACTAGACCAACATTTCCAAGGCGAACTACCGACCTAGCACCATAGTACACCACAACACCAGAACATGTCAAACAGAATTTTGGATATACAGCCCACTGACTGTTTAAGCTATGTCTGTCGGCGGGTGGATGATGGTAAACACTGAAGTGAACCTTAAACCGCATAAAATGGGATGATAAAGCCGCAGCTAAGGTTGTCGGCGGATTTTGGCTGGTAAAAAATTACTCTCGCCCCCCGGTTCCAATGCGACTGGTGCTTAATGCCACATGTTCAACTTTGATATCACTTCCTGATGAGACTTCACCCTTGAGAATTCGTTTCCCGCGAGTTCCACCCAATTTTTTAGCT
>JBIKMB010000286.1:0-6835 GCA_044359485.1 Pirellulaceae bacterium
ATTCGCAACTCACCCGCAGAGCCTAGCCTTTGGAGTAAACTGGATGAGTTATTTGTCGAACAGTTAGAGCTCTTTCCAGAAGATCCGGCGAGTCTTCAAGCAGCCAAACAGTATGCTCAAAGCGCGAATTATCGGCGAGTATGGCACGATGCAGCCAACAAGATGCGCCCCCATATCGCGAATGTTTTTTTCGCCCATGATTTGGCCTGGTTAGTCGTCGAATTGGAGATGCGAGGAATCGCTTGGCAATATGCTGAGAGTGATCCGCGCACCGTCGAAATCGCTAAGAAATGCTTTGATCAATGGCGCCAATGGTCTGCGTCACTCGATCAAGATGCTTCTAAGGAAAGTCTCCGAAATCTGGGCGCTGCAGCGCAAGTGGTCCTGTCGGATTTGCTGCCCGAAATGCTCACGCGGCAAATGCAACGAAATCAAAACCTCGACTCTTTTCGAAGTCAGTGGCTCAAGAACAAACTGCGAGATGATGAGGCGGGCTTCGCATGGCAAGAGGCTTGGCGCATTGCCTCGCAAGCCAAACAAGATATTGCGGCCAAGCGAACTTTGACAGCGCAAAGCATCGGATCGCTTGGCCGGTTGCTTCAGCTCCGCGAATCGAGTGACCCAGATAATGGTCAGAACCCAGGCCAAGCAACTTCGGGGCTGGAACCCACTGTCGCATTGTGGTGCGCTATCGAAGTCATGCTGGAATCTCTCGAATTGCTGAGCCCATCGGAACGATCCGCAGCCCGCGATTCGATGGCAGAGATGTTCGGTTGGCTTCAAACAGCTCATGATACCCCCAGCTGGAAAGTTGCATCTGCAGAGAAGTTCGATTTGCTCCGCTGGAGACTGGGAGCCTTCGATAAAAATCGCCAACAATATGTAGTGCTGCTCGATGAAAAGATTCAACGACAACCGCGCGTAGCCATTTGGCAAAAAACCAAAGCCCTGTTGCTGGAGACGGGAGACACGGAGGAATTGGAAGAGGCTTTAGGCCTGTATCGCAAGCTGGCTGCCGGGGCAAAAAACGGAAGCGATGAATGGCTGCGGGCAAGATACCGCTCGGCACTCTGTCTGCTGTGGCTCAAAAAAGTCGAAGATGCCAAGCAGGCGGCTGAAGTGATCCTTCTCACGCATCCACCCACCGACCCAATTTGGGTAAAGCGATTGGAAGCCCTGAAAAATCACAAATAGCTTAACCGTCAGTGGCTACAGCCCTTGGTCTCTTGAGAATTTAAGAGACTATTTGAAAACCATTAGCTGGCTCAACCATCGCCGCGGTTTGTGGGTTGTTTCGGATAGACCCTAAGTCTTGTGGCGGCAAGCATTAAGGCGAAAGCACTTTCGCTCTATCAAATCCGCTGTAGCGAGTCAGCTCAATCAGCTTACCGGACCAATTGTTTTCTGTACGGCTGAAATCGCTATAGGCTAAAGCGTATCGGTTCGGATAATATGCAGGGTACGGTAATAGGAACTGGTGGAACCGGTTCCCCGTAGATGGCAAATTTGATAGCAAATACTAGGTGATTCGGATGGGTCCGATCGCTGGCTAGATCAAGGATGATCGACCATGGCACGTTTAGCTGCAAGCCAAATGGCGTCGGCGGGAGTGTCGTTCCTATCGTCGCAAGAGCAGTTGGCATATGCCGCTGACGTTCTGCGGCGTGAGGCGGAGGCAATTGTTTCGCTTATCGATCGGCTTGACGAACATTTTCTTCGAGCGGTGCAGCAGGTATTGGGATGTTCGGGCAGCGTCATCGTTTGTGGAATTGGGAAGGCGGGCTTGGTTGGACGCAAGCTATCGGCCACCCTGGCATCGACGGGGACGAACAGTCATTTTCTGCATCCCGCGGAAGCCATTCATGGTGACTTGGGCCGGGTGACATCTCGCGATGTGATGTTGGTTTTATCGTACAGCGGCGAGACAGAGGAATTGGTGCGAGTCTTACCCTGTCTGCGTCGACAATCTTCTTCCTTGATTGCCATCACGAAGTCACGTGCGAGCACATTGGGACGACAAGCGGACCATGTTTTAGAATTAGGCGAAATACGTGAAGCCTGCAGTTTAAAGTTAGCTCCCAGTTCGAGCACAGCGGCCATGATGGCCATGGGGGATGCGCTGGCTTTGTTGGTGAGTCGCATTCGAGGCTTTGCGACAGAAGATTTTGCGAAATATCATCCAGGGGGGAATTTGGGGCGAATGCTGATGCGCGCGGAGGAAGCGATGCGTCCGCTGAGCCAATGTCGAGTTGCGAATTGCGACCAAAGTGTTCGCGAAATTTTGGTGACCGCCAGTCGGCCGGGGCGGCGTACTGGGGCTATCATGTTAACCGATAGCGAAGGTCGCATTTGCGGAATCTTCACCGACAGTGATTTAGCCAAAATGTTGGAGCAGCGGCGAGAATCCGTATTAGATGGTCAAGTGTCGGACGTGATGACCAAAAAATTTTTGACCGTCCAACGCACTCAAATGCTCAACGATGCGCTGCAGTTGCTGGCTCGTTACAAAATTAGCGAACTTCCCGTCGTGGATGAACAGCATAGGCCATGCGGAATCATTGATATCACAGACATGGTTGGCATCATCACAGAAGAAAAAACGATTGCAGAAAAAAGTGTCGCAGAGCCAGTACCACCTCCGCGCATCCTCAAGTTATCTGCCCAGCAAGATCCAAAGTGCTCGTCGAGCGAGCGGGAGAGTGACCGTGACTGTTAGCGATCAGCAATTGGCTCGTCCGATCGAAGTGATTTTAAGCGATGTCGATGGTGTGTTAACCGACGGTCGCATTATTGTGGACAATCATGGTATCGAAACAAAACAGTTTCATGTTCGCGATGGCCTAGGCATCAAATTGTGGCAGCAAGCGGGGTATCGATTTGGTCTGATCACCGCGAGAAACTCACAGATCGTGAAAATGCGAGCGGCGGAGTTGGGAATAGAGATTGTGCGACAAGGCCAATCGGATAAGCGGAAGGCGATGCTCGATATCATTCAGCAATACGGTTACCGACTGGAGCAGGTTTGCTATATCGGAGATGACCTACCGGATCTTCCCGTTCTGTACGAGGTGGGTTTACCCGTAACGGTCGCGGATGCTGCGATGGAAGTGCGTCAGACCGCGCGATGGATTACGCAAGCCTCTGGTGGGAATGGGGCAGTCCGCGAATTGATTGAACGCTTGTTACGAGCGAAGTCGCGATGGGATGATTTTGTTCCCACACCGCTGCCCAATACGAGTTCCAGTTAAAGTTGATCTTTTTCGCGGCCCAATTTTAGGGGCCGGCATGAATCCGCAGCATAAAAATACATTAAACGACGTCGAATGGGTAAGGAGTGAGGCATGAGCACAATGATCTGGGATTACGGGCGCATGCTCGTCCTGGTCAGTGCTGTGGCCCTGATCTACCAATTTACGGCTGTTCCGTTGATAGAACCTGAAACGGAAGATGCTACGGTAATTTCGATCGGCAACGATCCCACCGAATTCGTGTATTGGTGGAATGAGATTTTTGAGAAGGATTCCTGGCAGCGCAAGGGGCCCAAGGTTTTAGAGACTGAGCAAGGGATTTTGTTGTTTAAGACCTGGGAACGTGTGGGCGAAAAACGTTGGCGGTTACATCCCCTCACGATTTTGCTTCCTTCGGAAGATCATCAAGTGGGTGATGTCGGCAACCCGAGCAACGATCGACCTATTTTGGTGGATGCACCGGATGGGGCCATCATTCATTTTCGCGAGGAGATTGATGTCTTCAGTGGTCAAACTCCGCCGCTGGAAGATGGACAGTTGTTGGGGAAAATTCGTATCTATTCCCCAGGCCGCGATGCGGACCAAAGCGATTCACTCGACATACGCACCGAGTCGGTACGTATTGAGCATCTAAAGATATCGACCAGCGCGGCGGTGGACATTCGCTTGGGACGAAATTTTGCTCGAGGTCGAGATTTAACGATTCACCTTAAAAAACGTCTTTTGTCGAGCGGTTCTACCGGGAATTCATCTTGGGACGGCTTGGACAAATTATCGTTGGTGTATGTGGATGAGGTGTATGCCGAGGTGCCCAAAGGTGGACTGTTCGGTGAAACTATTTCCAAGAATCGTGCTATACCGGCCGATCAAACACCCATTTCGGAACGCCATGCGAATGTCAGAATAAAATGTACCGGCGCGTTTACGTTCGATTTTAATGAGTCGAAAGCTCAGCTTGATGGTGATGTTGTCCTCGTGCATCAAGTCGACGGTTTACCGACCGACAAATTTCAGTGTTCGCAGTTGCGACTCTACGTAGATCGCAAGGACTCAACCGCACCTGGGACTGCTCCTGCTTCAGGATTCGTTCCTGGCCAACCGATCGCAATGGGACCGCTGTTGCTCAAAAAATTGGAAGCACAAGGGGCGCCGATCAGCATGGGGCCTCAGGACCGTTACGTTACGTTTGAAATACCTTTGTTGGGGACGCGAGGTGTTGGGCGATGGTTGTCGGTCGATTTATTAAAGCAACAGATCAGTTGGATCAATCGGCTTCCGACGGAGCCACCGCATAATGAGCCGAGTTATTTAAAGCACTTAGATATGGAGTTTTGGGCTCCCGAACTTGGATATCGCTACGATGGAGCAGCGAAACATTTAGGTTGGTTGGCTGCAAGTGGTCCCGGTAATGCAGTGGTCAACAGTCCGGAACATGGTCAATGGGAATTAGGTTGGAACAAGAGTTTGCAGATGGTGCCGGATGGGGAAGAGTCCCGAGTGTATTTGAAAGGGAATGTAATTGTTCGCAGCAAAAAACAGGGGCGATTTGAAGCTGCCATGATGGATGTTTGGCTGCGACCTTTGGCAAGCGATAATGAGACGCCCCAAAGCGGACTGTTGTCTAAATGGGTTCCGGACCGAATGGAAGCTGTCGGAAATGTATCGATCGATACGCCGCAATTAGTGGGCAGTTTTGCCGAAATGGCTTTGTGGTTTGCTTATGTGATCGATCAAACCGGTCCGACGGCACCCGCAGCAGGAACGAATCCCGGTTTATCGTTGAATGCGCCCAATGGGGCGAATGGTCAAAGTTGGGTCGAGTCGCCGAAAACAACCAATCCCATTATTCGCGGCTTGGCTCCGCAGAATGATCAACCGGTCGGGCCGCCGGTCAACGTTACCGGACATCGCTTGCATGGTCGATTATTGCGCACGAAGAGAGAAATGCTGATCGATGATTTAACGATACAAGGTGGGGTCACTCTGCGCCGAGCAGCGATTGATCCGGAGAATCCATTACCATTGGTGATTGAAGGGGATCAACTGCGTCTCAGCACCACGACGGGCAATGTAGCCAATGCGGTCATCGCCGGCAAACCTGCTAGGATTTTCGTCGGACAGGGCTGGCTGGAAGGTCCAATGGTTCGCATCGATCAAGAGAAGCATTTAGTCTGGATTGACGAGCCTGGATCGTTTGGCGTCCCGTTAGATGCGGTCCAAAAACCGGGGCGTGCGAATTCTACCACAACGGCTTCGGGTATGCGTTGGATCGATGCGCCACGGTGCCGTTGGCAAGGACGAATGATGTTTGATGGCCGAGTGGCTCGTATGGATGGCGGAGTTGATTTCTTCGGTCGCGTACAAACCAATGCTGAAACCGTATGGCATTTGGATGGAACAGCCGAAATGCTGGAAATTGCCCTCAATCAACCGATCGATCAACCGCGGGCCGGAAGCAAAATAGAAATACAAACCGTGAACCTTATCAACCAAGTCGACATCCGAGCGGCACAAACCGACATTTATGGTGCGAGGCGCTCGTTGGAGCAGTTGTCGGTACCGAATTTGTTGATCGATCTCACAACGCAGCGCATGATTGGCCAGGGGCCTGGTTCGATTCGTTCACGACGTCCCAGCAGTACGCGTTTAGGGGTACCCGCAGGAAGTTTGGCTTCGCAGCGTCCCAGCGAACTTTCCTGTTTGCATCTGACCTTCGCTGGCGAATTAGAGGGCTTTCTAGATCGCATGGAATTTTTGTTTAAACGTCAAATTGAAGTCGGTATGGGACCCATCGCTACTTGGGAAGATGCTATCGATGTGGCACAACTTCAGCAGTTGACGCCGGGACAGATGCTGTTGAGTTGCGAACAATTACGAGTCTATGAAGCGACCCAAGTGCCGAGCGCTGCGGTCGCCGGTTCGCAGGGAATGCAGAGCTTGGGCGTGTGGGATCTTGAAGCGGAAACCAACGTTGTTTTTGAAGGTAGAACACCTACGGAAGTTTTTGCTGGAACAGCCGCCAAGTTAGGTTATCAAGCAGTGAAAGATATTGTGCGCATCATCGGATCACCTCGCCAGGCGGCCGTATTGCAGCGTATGCCACAAAATGAACCACCTGCCAAACTCTCGATACGAGACGCCAGTTTCCGATTAAAGACGATGGAGATCATCGACATGCAATTGGAACAATTCCAGCTTGATTTGCAGGGTGGCGGACTGGCTCCAATCCCATCGCCAGCCAATGGTTCTAACATCAACGGCGGCAGCCCCCGCGATTCATTATTTCAAAGGAAGTAGGGGGAGTGGGGCGGTTTTTAGCTTTCAGTGATTTAGTTGGGGAGGGGGATTGGTCGAAATTTTTTCGGGGCAGTTCGTGCTCGCGTCAATTCCCCGCTACGATCCGTCAACCAAAGATCAAACTTATAACGCTCTATCACATATGGTTTCAAATTCTCCATCAAACATCTCTACTCCCACCACCTTACCCACTAAAAACTAACGCACTGAATCACTGAATCACTGAATGTCTGAAAACTGAAAACTGAAAACTGAAAACCTACCCCCCCTTCCTCCTCAATCCCATCTCG
>JBIKMB010000087.1:0-22121 GCA_044359485.1 Pirellulaceae bacterium
ACGTGCGGAGGCGATTGCTTCGGAACAAGAGATGCGAGCCAAAGTTGCCGAAAACCGAGCTGGATTGGTATTGGCCGAAGCCGAAGTACCACGCGCCATGGCAGATGCTTTCCGATCTGGACGCATTAATTGCGTTGAACCAACGGCAGGCTGAGCCTTCGCCATTGATTCCTAAACCCTTCCACCGCTCCTCAATCCCCACTTGATTCAGGAGCGGTTTCTTTTTGTTCGTTGAAGATGATCCGATGATGCAACTGCGACAGAGCCAACGCGTTTATTTCGCCGGCCATAGCGGCGCTAGGCTAGCCGGAATTATCGATATGCCGGAAACAGAGCCTCGCGAGTATTTAATCTTCGCGCATTGCTTTACTTGCACCAAAGATATCAAAGCTGTTGTCCGCATCAGTCGATTGTTGGCGCAGCATGGCTTCGGCGTTTTGCGGTTTGACTTTACCGGCTTGGGTGACAGCCAAGGTGATTTCAGCAACACGAATTTTTCGACCACCCGGGATGATCTGCGAGCAGCCATTGGCTATTTGAACCAACATTTTCGTATGCCTATCGCCCTGCTGGGTCTGTCACTAGGCGGGGCAGCTTGCTTGTCCATTGCCCAAGAATACCCACATCTCGCTGGCGTCGTCACCCTCGCTGCGCCAAGTGATACGCAACACCTTGCGCGACTGCTGACGCACATGGATCCTACCATTCTTGGTCAAGGCGTGGGTGAAGTGGAGATCGGTGGACGACGATATGTCATTCGCCAGCAAATGATCGACGACTTACAAAATTTTGACCTACCAACGCGCATTCAAACCATCAAGAAACCATTGTTGGTTTTTCACTCTCCGAATGACCGCACCGTGAGTATCGAACATGCTTACCGCATCGAGCAATTAACGCGCACGGCAGACTTGTCGCTCGGGTCGGTCCAACGCGGAACCAGCTTTATTTGCTTGCCAGGTTCCGACCACTTATTAATTGAAAATCCGGCCGATATTCCATATGTGGCCGCGTTAATTCACACATGGCTGCAGCGCTTGCTTCATAAATAATGTGTGGATGAGCTTACAAACACTTGCCCCATGAAACGCCTGCGGGAAAAGCTCTTTCTGGTAGTAGCAAGGCGTCAAGGCCTGAAATTCATCGTCTCATGGCATAAAAGTCTGGAGAGTCTGCCTAAATATTGGTGTTGAGGCGACAAAACATGGCCGCATTAACAATTTTTTTCATTTTGCACTTGTCACCCTGCCTATGATGCCTGCGTAGACCGGAAACAAGGTATGGGACCGGATCATTTGGTATGCGATTGTCGCGATACCGCAACGTTTTTATTTATGGGTGGAAACAACATGAAGCGATTTGGTGCATTTGCTGTTCTGAGTGTTTTGGCATTGTTCTTGGTCAGCGGCGTTAACGCTGAGGAAAAGGCGAAGACCAAGGATATCGTTGATACCGCTGTAGGCGCTGGCGATACATTCTCGACTTTGGTTGCTGCAGTGAAGGCTGGCGATCTTGTAGAAACTTTGAAGGGCAAGGGTCCTTTCACCGTGTTTGCTCCAACCAACGAAGCATTTGCAGCATTGCCAAAGGGTACTGTTGAAAGCTTGCTGAAGCCAGAAAACAAAGCCAAGTTGGTTAAGATTTTGACCTACCACGTTGTGGCTGGCAACGTAACATCGGCTGACGTCGTCAAGCTAAAGTCTGCTAAGACTGTTGAAGGTAGCGAAGTCAAAATCACCGTCAAGGACGGCAAGGTCTTGATCAACGAATCCGAAGTTACCAAGGTTGACATCACCTGCTCGAACGGCGTGATCCACGTCATCAACAAGGTTTTGTTGCCTAAGTAATGGATTGTAGCAAACTTGTGTTTGCATGAAAATTGAAAGAGAAGGTGAAGTTCACCTTCTCTTTTTTTGTTGGTCAGCCGAACTTGTCAATTCAGATTTTCCTGACAAAAACTAACTGAGCTTGACGCTTGACAACCACGATTGGCGTGTTGGCGTCGATGTAATCTCCTTCGCTCATTACATCAACGATGCAGTCGTTAAAATTCGCTTTGCCAGCCGGACGCAGCACAGATTCCGCGACTCCTTTGTCTCCAGGGTTTGGCAGGTAGTTGGATGTGGATGGATGAGCGGCGGCACTTTGTGTGAGAAGTGTGGCAACCGGCGGGGCCCCCTCCTCTGATACAGGAGGTTGAAGAGTTAAGCCGCGGAAGGCGGGAACGACATTCGCGTAGCGGATCAGGGTCGCCACCGCGACGATCACGAAAGCGAACGTTGAGAGAATCAGCAGTAAACTGCGACTGGTTTGTTGCCATTGCTGGGCATCGGTCGGCATTGCAAAATCTTGAAGCGCCATGGTTAGAGCTGCCAGGATCAGTATGATGCCGCTAATTCCGGAGACCCCGAATCCAGGCAATATGAATAACTCTACGGCTAACAAAGAGAACCCGAGCAGGAACATGAGAACTTCTAGCCAGCCTGCCGTTCCGCCTAAAAAATGACTCCAGAAAAATATACCGAAACAAACGATCGAAATAATGCCGCCGATGCCTAGGCCTGGAATGCTGAACTCGAAATAAAGCGCAACCAATCCTATGACCAGCAGCGCAGCGGTGATGAGCGGAAAGTTTAGGATATAGATGGTGCGATCGACCCAATTAGGCCTGAGTTCTTCGATCGGTTTTGAACTTCCAAGGGCTGTGAACAGGCCTGTGCGATCTTTTGCGATACCTTCTGCTAGTTTTAACTGGACAGCTCTTTGGCCACCAACGGTTAGAAACGTGTCAGGCCGGGCCTCGAGTACGGGTTCTTTTTTTTCATATGCTTGAGGATCGGCGAGCGCATTGAGCTCTGCTTCGTTTAGAAACCACTCGCTTCCATCGGCGGTGCGAATAACACGGTACACAGTGGTGTTCATATCGACCATGGCTTCAGCCAAAGCGGGGGGACGATTTTTGGCTTCTGCTAATTGGCGTACTTGCTGGACAAGATAACTGCGGATCTTTTCAGGGGCATGTCGAAATTGGCCATCGGCTCCAAACATAATAGGTCCGGCATCTCCCATTTGCCCGAATTCGCCAGGCCAGATTTCATCACATCCCAAAGCAATAATCACCCCGCCGCTGATAGCCTCATCTGGAACGAAGGCGACGGTGCGCGCGAAATCAACATCTCGCAGGGTATGCGCGATAAACAGCGACGCATCGAGTTCGCCACCCGGACTATCGATCTCAACAACGATGAGATCCGCTTTCAATTTTCGAATCTTATCCATAGCTCTTCGAAAGAAAGCCTCGGTTAGTCCGGAGATAGGACCATGGATATGAATGACCACCGGACGTTTGTACTTTGTTTCTGGTGGCCGAACTTCCTGAGCCTGCCCCCAACCAGGGAAAATCCCCGCGAAAATGAGACAAACGATTATCGCACCGCTCTTCCAAAAAAACTCAGGTCTCATCGCGTTACTCAATGTATCGAGTGAAATATTTGATACGATTAGAGGAATCGAGTCTAAGCAAGGCCTGATACCTCGCTTTTGATTTTAGCAGCTAAATTAGGACGAGTGGATGTTGCACTTCGATTAACGTTTGTAGATTTTAATTAGTTATTTTTTGAGACGAAGTAAACGACGAGACATTCGATGTCGGCAAACGGTCGCGAAATCATCATTATCGGCGGTGGACTTGCAGGTTTGACTTGTGCGTTAGCCTTGCAAAAAGCTGGCCAGAAGGTTCATTTGTTGGAAGCATCGGATCGGATTGGAGGGCGAGTCAAGACCGACCAGATCGATGGCTTCTTGCTGGATCGTGGATTCCAGGTTTTCCAAAGCAGTTATCCGACCGCGCTGAAGTGGCTGGATCTCAAGAGCCTTCAACTCCGTCCTTTTCGCAATGGCTGTTTATTGCGAAAAGATGGCCGCTTCAAAACGGTGGCGGACCCTTGGCGCAATCCGATCGCTGCGGCAACCGGATTGTTTTCACCCCCTGGTCAACTAAGCGACATTGTTCATGTGGCTCGGTATCGCAGTCATGTCATGAGGGAGAAGGATCCGTATGCATTTCTAGAAGCGCCGCAAACAACGGCTTTAGAGCGACTGAGGCAATGGGGTTTTTCGGAGGCGATGATCGAAGATTTTTTTCTACCCTTTTTTAGTGGCGTCTTTTTGGAGAAGGAATTAACCACAAGCAGCAGGATGCTCGATTTCACTTTTGCGATGTTCAGTCGTGGAGCGGCAATGCTTCCCGCTGAGGGTATGGAAGCGATTCCTCGGCAGTTGGCCAAGCAGTTGGCTCCTGGCACTATTCGCACACAAACCACAGTGGCCGAGATTCAGACCGACGGCGTTGTTGTGGAAGATGGTTCCTTGATTCGCGGTGATGCAATGGTCGTTGCTACGGAAATGCCGGCAGCCGCTCGCTTGCTGCAAGAAGAAAAATCCTATGCGTTTCGAGCCACGCGATGTGTCTATTTCGATGCCAGTCATCCGCCGCTGGAAGCTCCCATTCTCGCGTTAAATTGCGATAAGGAGAGTGTTGTCAGTAGCCTTTGCTGTCCGAGTCGCGTGCAGGCAGGTTATGCTCCGGAAGGGCGAACATTAGTTTCTGTTTCCTCCGTTGGCCCACTGGATGGCTCGATACATGACCACTTGGATGCTGTGAGAGAAGAACTGAAATCTTGGTTTGGTACCGCCGTTGAACGATGGCGGTTATTGTCTAGTTACAATCTCCCGTACTCATTGCCGGACCAATCTGTTGCCAGTATGCAGACGGTAAGAAGACCTCCCAGAGTACGCGAGAAGCTCTATCGCTGTGGAGATTACTGTGACACGCGATCCATTGACGGCGCTATGCGAAGCGGCGAGTCTACGGCCAATACGATTCTAGCCGACCTTAAATGAGACTTGGGGCTTATCCGAAAACCTTAGCAAATGCTGAGGAGGCTCAGCGTTTTCGGAGAGGCTCTTGTTTTACAGATCTAACGAATCAAGCTGATCGAGGAGTTGATCGAGTTCGTCCTTGGGCTGATTCGGTTTGGGCGAAGCGCTTTTCGTACGAACTTCACCCACAGCTTGTCGACCTGCCAGGATCAATTGTTCATCGCGTTCGCGGGCGGCGACCTGCAGCGCATCTTCATCGGACTCTGGCGCACCGAAGAGTTTCGATAGATCGATCTTCAGGCCACCGACTTCCACGGGAGCGCCAGCGATTGCGGGTGTCTTATGCTGAGGAAAGATAATTGCGTTTTCTGGACAAACTCGACTGCAAGCGGGACACCCTTTGCGACAATTGTCTGGTTGCTCGACCAGAATTGTTTCTGCGTTATCGACGCCATAGACGCCGAATAAACAAAAATCGATGCACTCCATGCAGTTGGTACAGCGACTGAAATCGATGACGGGGTACCAGCGTCGCGTTGGATGTTCGTCAACTTTGGTAAGTTCACTTGCCCCGAAAAGCGAATAGACCGTTTCGGACGTCAACGTTTGAGTTGAGTCGCTCGCTTGGAGCGAAGAGATGGGGTTGAGATAACGGAGTAGGTTTTCTGGCGAAGGATTTCCCTCGATCCAGCGACTCAGATCGGGACGTGCTTGCAACAACTTGGAAGCGGCGATCGCTGCAATTCGTTTCACTTCTTGGATGAACTGCTGACCATCTTCAGAGGCTCGCAGGTCGATACAATAGAGCATTCGATTTGGTCGCGGATTGAGTTCCGCCACTCGGTCTTTTTCGGCCGTGCCTTGTTCATCCTCATCCTCATCCTCATCTGTTTGATAATCAGCAGGTACCAGCAGAACCTCACCGACCTGCCCGCGCACGGCATTTCGATCGAGGACCCAATGCGCGGCGCGGTCGTACAGCCAAGTGAGCACAACCATATCGCCGGGAATCGATCGCAATTTCTGATATGTTTCGCTGTCGAAAGCCAAGTCGTACAGGTGAGGAATTAGGACCACGTTGATGCCTGGAATTTTGGCGCAAGCGTCGCTGATTGTTTTTTCGAGATCTCGTTTTTCAGGATTGCGACTCTGCCCTTGAGATACCACAACCGTTAGTAAGTTATCAGCCATTGACTTGTCCCTTGATCGTGCGTTGTGCAACTTCCCAAGCTTGTTCTAGATGCTCAATATACTTGCTTGGCGACAGCAATTGGGCGATCTCTTCTTCGGCAAGACTTAATTCCATGATCCAGCCTGAACCATACTTATCGACATTGATGGGGGTAGGGTCGTTTAGCAAAGCCGTATTGATTTGCACGACGGTACCAGCGAGGGGTGAGTATAAACTACTTTCAGCCTTTTTACTTTCAATCGAACCAATCTCTTGTCGAGCTTTTACCTTCATTCCTGGTTCGATTGTTAGGTCAAAGAAGTAGACATCTTGCAATAAGCGAACGGCATAGGCAGAGAGGCCGAAGCGATAGCCATTCTCTGAGACGAGAACTCCCCACATATGGTTTTTGGCATAGAGCAAGCTTTGCGGAAACTCGGCCGAAAAGTTTCCCATCATAAAGATGAGAGTTTCGCTCATGTGTAACGAACCCCTTGGTGTTCCGGTTCGAAGAATGGGGGTAACATTCCATCAACCCGCAACAAACCCTCGACGGTGAGTCGAATTTCGTCATTTTCGATGATAGCCCACCCGCGCTGTTGATAGTCCTTCCAGACATCTTGCCAATGCTGGAGGATATCGACGCCAAATTTATCATGAAATTCTTGCGGGTGGAGGTAACCGCGTTTGAGCTTTAAAATAACTTCGCGGACCAACAATTGATGAGGCGTGGGCGTCAAGGCTCGACCGATGGGGAGTCGTCCTTGATTCATGATTGTGCCAATATAATCTTCCCATTCAGGGAGGTTCTGGTAATGCACCCCGGAGACGTGTCCAAAGCTGGCGATGCCCGTAGCCAATAAATCGGCTCCATTCCATAGGTTATCGCGATAGCTGAAATTCACCCGATTCGGATTCTTGATCAGCGTGTAAGCGCTGCTTACCGAATAGCCAACTGCCTGCAGTTCATCGTAGGCGTAACGAACCCAGTCCCGTTTCGTGGGCCAATCAGCGACGGGCGACTCGATCTGATTACCGAGGATATCTTTCGAATAAACCGTGTTGAAAGGGAGTTCCATTTGATAAATCGTCACGCTGTCGGGCGATAACTCAATGGTGCGGCGAATATTCTCTTTCCAATTATCCCAACTCTCACCTACCATACCCGAGATAAGGTCGATATTGACATTGTAGAAACCGGCTGCCTGGATCCACTCCCAAGCGCGATAGACTTCTTTAGAAAGATGAGCCCGACCATTTTCTTCGAGAACTTGGTCACTAAAATTTTCAACCCCCAAGCTCAAGCGTGTCACGCCGAGTTCACGCAGTGTGTGGACTTTCGATTCACTGAGCGTACCTGGTTCGCATTCAAAGGTCACTTCCTCTGCTTGATCCCAGCGGATATTTTGTCGAAGTCGATCGACTAAACTTGTCAACTGACGATTGCTCAAGAAACTCGGCGTACCACCACCGAAATAGACGAAACGAAACGGTCGCTCGCCCATAACGGGTTGTTGGGCAACGATTTCAATTTCTTTGCAGAGAGCTTGGACATAGCGCTCAATCTCTTCCGCCTTGACTTGCGTGAAGACTTTAAAATAGCAGAACTTGCATCGCTTTCGGCAGAAGGGGATATGCAGATAGAGCCCCAGGGGAACATTGGGGCGGGGAGGCTTGCCGAATGCCGAAAAAGCGTCGGTGACATACTCTTTCTTCCACTGCGAAAACGGCGGATAGTTGGAGATGAAGTAACTACCGACTTCGGTTTTAACGGTTTCTGTGGCCATGATAATTCCCGAGGATGAAATGTCTTCAATTATTTTAATTGCTACGGTTGACCTGCGAAACAAACCACTCCCTCGTTGTCGGTTCCGAGTACCAAGCGGCCGTTGACGATCGCCGGTGCGGAATGCAGAGGCCCGCGGAATTCATATTTCCAAATCTCTTTCCCCGATTTGAGATCCAAGGCGTACAGTCGTGCGTCGGTAGAGGCAATCCAGACTCGCTGATCCGAAATCACAGGCGCTACATCGGCTCGCTTTTTGAGAGGCATTTCCCACAGCAACATTCCAGCTTGGGCGTCGAGACCGATTACTTTGCGATTTTTGCCGACAGCGACGAGGAGTTCCGTGGTAGCTGCGACCGAAACTTCGAATTCCGGGACGAGTTTGATGTCGGAGAAAACCCATTTACGGCTGAGATCTTTCCAGCGGAATGCGAGAATTTGCCCGCCATAGGTGGACAGAAATCCGACATCACCCACTATGGCGGGAGTACTGCCTGTGGGATTGCCTAGAACATAGGGCTCTCCGATGACAGTGCCATCGTCAAGATTGACCACATGAATTTTACCATCGCAGCCGCCGAGAAAAGTACGATTCTCGACAATCGCGGGACTGCAGCGCAGTTGATCGCCAGTGGTGTATTTCCACTTCAGAGCTCCGCTCTCGGTTTGCAGTGCGTAGAGACTGCCATCCTGCGACGTAACCAAAACCAGATCTTTGTAGAAGTTGGCTCCAGAATCGATTTCGCCGTCGGTTGTAAACTCCCATTTCAGACTCCCATC
Organism: Pirellulaceae bacterium; assembly: GCA_044359485.1. Taxonomy (GTDB): domain Bacteria; phylum Planctomycetota; class Planctomycetia; order Pirellulales; family Pirellulaceae; genus JAFLCP01. Next base: position 8,619 of record JBIKMB010000087.1, read on the forward strand.
GGATCGCTGCAATGCCCTCAGGGTTCCATCATAATCGCCGATATATACGAGCGAATCGTTGACGGCCGCGGACGAAATAAAGCCTGTTTCAAACTTTTGCCGCCACTTAAGTTTTCCTGTTTCCAGATCAAGAGCCACGAAGTTTCCATCGACATCGCCAACGTAAACAATGCCATCCAAGATGACCGGAGTCGCTTCGACCGGTCCGAGCGACTCGGCGAATTTCCATGAAAGCGTAAGTTTATCGGGTAAGGCCGATGGAGCTACGCCCGTCGCTTGGGCATTGCCGCGATAGACGGGCCATTGCTCCGTGTTGCCACCGGGAGCCACACTGCCAGCAGAAGCACCGTTGCCAGCGGAGGCAGGGCTACCAGTAGAACGAGGACTACCAGTAGAACTGAGTGGATCAGCGGACGCAGGGGCCGTTTGAGCTCTCAGCGATTCGACGAAGATTATCCCGATACATACGCTGAGCATCGCGAGCAGTAGACTTTCTCGCTTTAGCAAACGGCGCAAAGTACTACAGAGCATATTCATAGAATTTCTCGAAATCCAATTGAGTCACGGAGATGGGATTGAATGTTCCGGTCCACTGTTTCATCGCATCGATGGCCAGATCGACGATGTTTGCGGATGCAATTCCGAGCGGTTCAATCTTGGTATGTAGACCAGCCTGTTTAACCCAACCTGTTACCATATCGGCCAGTCGCAAAGAGGCTTCACCTGGTGGAAGTGGTCCTAATTCTGGTTGAATATCGCGGAGCAATTCTGCATACCAGGCATCGCAGTGCTGGCCGTTGAATCGAATGATATGCGGGAGCATGACACCGACGGCTTGTCCGTGTGTAACGCCGAATTGGGCGGTCAGTGGATTAGCGGCCGCATGAGCCGCTCCGAGCATGGACGCTTCGATGGCCATACCTGCCAGGGCCGCCCCAAGTTGCATGCCGCTTCGCGCTTCCAGGTCTAGCGGTTGTTGCAAGACGCGAGAAAAACTTTTGGCAAGATGTCTCCAAGCTTCGCGCGAGAAGCAGACACTCATGGTGTTTCGGCGTTTGGTCACATAAGTTTCCAACGCGTGCGATATTGCATCGACTCCGGTTAGTGCGGTGACTCGTTCGGGTTGCGTGACGGTGAGCTCCGGATCGAGCAGCGCGACTTTGCAAGCTGCTTTAGGATCGCCGCATGCCATTTTTACATGAGTCACCGCGTCGGAGATCAGAGCGAACGATTGGGCCTCACTTCCCGTTCCGGCCGTAGTGGGAATAGCAATCAACGGCAACATCGGCCGATGGGCTTTGCCTACTCCCCAATAATCTTGCATTTTGCCGCCGCAGCTATAGAGAAAATTGATCCCTTTAGCGCAGTCCATTGAACTTCCACCCCCGAGTCCAACCAAGAGATCCGGGGCAAACTTTTTGGCTGCGACAACTCCGGCATCCACTTGTTCGGTGCTCGGATTTTCGCGAAAGTCATGGAAGGCGGCCACTTCCATTTTTGCAGACAGCAAGCTGTCGACCGCTCGCTGGAAATGTCCAGCGGCAACCACGCCCGCATCGCTGATCACCAGAACTTTTGTCCCTCCGCACTCGCGAGCCAGCTCACCCAGCCGCTGCAAGCTCCCTGCGCCGAAGACAAACCTTGTCCGCTGTTGAAAATCAAACTTCTGCATTGTTCTCACTCAGCTCGTCAGGCAACCGTCACAGTTGCTCCGACCTGCTTGAAAAATATCGCATGGGTCCAGGCAACCTGCGGTGAAGAGCCATAGACGGGAATCTCGGTAGGATCGGTCTGGAAAAATCTCCGGACCTGCCTCCAATATACCGGATTTCCCCTGCTTTGTGAGGAGTTAAGCATCCTGCTGGATGTTCGAATTTGATTTTTGGGGAGTTTTCAGCCAATCCTTGGCCCAGCGTTTCGCCTGACATGCCGTTCGCCAGCAGTAATACCGCAGATCGGCCAGTGGATAGCGGGCGAAAACATGCAAGCGCTGGGTGACAATTTTTTCGGCTCGCAAGCTTTTCTTGTAGGGTTCTTCCCCCCGCAAGAAATCCAAAAATTTGAGCCCGCGTTGGAAGCCATCGTGAATCAATAGCATATTCATCGCCATGCCGGGCGACTCTGCACGGGAAGTCGTATCGACGCCGACCTGATAGCTAAAAATCGTAGATTGCGAACGAAGGCCGAACTGAATTGCGACAGGAAAATTTTCGTAGTTCACTTGTAACAAGTGAGCTCGATCGCAGGCCAAAGCTTTGTCAGCAACCTGCCGCAAAAACTTGCCGAATCTAGGATTGGCAAAACAGCCAAGCTCCCCCTTGCTTTGCCAACGGGACTGATGCAACTGTGACAAATGATTCATGAATTCTTCAATGTCTGTGTGCCGCTGAACCCATTTGACCTGATAGGGGCCTTCGCCTTGAATTTGCCGGAGCAAGCGTCGCGCTTTGGTGCGGCGGCACTTGGACAGTTTCGCACAATAGTTGTCCCAACCTTCGCTGAAGTCGATCCGCCAGCAACCCATCGCTTCGTCGATGTGACAGGCATGATTTCTTTGCTGCATGGATTGCTTTAGAGCCGACATGCTCGAATCGCCTGTGCGATAACAATCGAGATCGAGCACATCCCAAGTGCCATTTTTCTCGCTTCGCCCCTGTTGATGAAGTTTCTCTGCAATGGCAGAAACTACCTCAGCGGCCAACGTCGGTTCAGCCAGAATCGACAGATATTCGCTGCAGATTGCCCCATCCCCAAGAAAACGAAGCTCACGCCCCATCAATGGTGAATAGTGCATATAGAGTGGAGCAAGCCCCAAGATATCACCGTCCGAATTTCGCGCCACCATCACACGCAACTGCATCTCAGGAGTGCGAAAACATTCCCACCACGTCAGGCACCACAGCGGATGCGTGAACACTTCGTCTCGAGCCAAGTCAGACCACTTCGCTTCGATCGAGCGAACATCACTCTCAGTGGTTAAAGTTTCGACAAAGATTTTCAAAAGGGGGACCAGGGGCCGAGCCCAGATAATGACATGTACTTGGGGAATGACACTCCAACCTCTGTTTCTAGCACGAAGCACGGAGCCATTCGCGCGATTTCAAGACCTTTTGATCTGGCCCACCCCCTTCCTTTGGGGTTCGCAAGTCGATTATGCTCAGAGTATTGATTATGATGACTTCGAATCAGGTTGATCGCATTTCCATTTGCAGAGCTTTCTATGTCTCCATTGCAACTCACACTCTCTGGTAAGATCGTTTCTCCATGGCTGCAGTTCGTTGGGACCTTGTGTCTACTGATGTCCTCTGTCTACGGGCAACAAAGCCCTTCAGAGGCGACATCCGGCGAGCTGAGTTGGGGCCGATTTCGCGGACCCAACGGAACTGGAGTCCAGGCCCGCACCAAAGCCCCGATTCCGTGGCAAGGGAGCGATATTCGCTGGAAAATTGAACTGCCTGGCAGCGGCAATAGTTCGCCCGTCGTTTGGAAAGATCGAGCCTATATCTTTACGGCCTACCCCGATGACGCGAGCCGCGAGTTGCTGGCCATCGATCTCAAAACGGGGAGAACGCTCTGGCAAAAATCGTATCGATCGGAACCCCATCCACTGCATCAACGCAGCAGCTATGCCTCCAGTTCGCCGGTAGTGGACGAGAATGGCGTTTATATTGCCTGGGGCGTCCCCAATCGGGTCGAGGTCCGCGGGCTAACTCATTCGGGCGAAGAGATTTGGAACCGAAATTTGGGGCGCTACGTCAGTCAACATGGCTTCGGAACCTCGCCGATCATCGTTGATAAAAAATTGATTTTGATCAACAGCCAAGATGCAGAGGAACTTCCAGCAGGCGTCGAACCAGGCACCAGCTCGATCGTTGCCCTGGAACTGAAGTCGGGCGAAACGCTGTGGGAAAACAAACGACTCACCACGCGAGTCTGCTACGGAGTTCCTTGCGTTATCCAACGAGAAGGTAAGACGCTGCTTCTCGGAGCGGGCACACGCGAAGGCTTCTTCGCTATCGATGCGGAAAACGGAAAAACCGAATGGGAACTACCCGCATTTGAAAAAAGAGTGGTCAGCAGTGCGGTTCTTGGCGGTGGTTTATTGATCAGCACCTGCGGCTCGGGAGGCGGTGGCAATGAACTGATTGCCATTTCCATTTTGGGTCAACCGAAAGAAGTGTATCGCATTCAGCGGGCAGCGCCCTACGTGCCCACACCTGTGGTATCCGGACCTTGGATTTTTATGTGGGCCGATAACGGAATCGTTTCTTGCGCAGAAGTGAGCAGCGGAAAACCGTTATGGCAGCAACGTATAGGAGGCAACGTATCCAGTTCGCCGGTGATAGCGAACGACTGCCTGATCGGTATGAGCGAGGATGGTGTGGTGACCTTCCTCAAGGCAGGGCCAGAATTTGAAAAATTAGGCCAGTACAATTTGGAAGATACGATCCGCAGTACCCCCGCCATCACGACCAACGAAGTGCTTCTCCGCACCGATAAACATCTAATCTGCATTGGATCGGCGAACTAGACCTAACGCCTAGCAACGCCGATCTGTAACACCTACAGACTGAGTATAGTCCCAATATTTGCCCTGCATCCAAGAAGCTCGAGCGGTTTTAACGCGTCGACGTGCTTATTCCTGCGATTCAAGTTGCTCGGTGAACGACTACTTCAGAGCCTTTTCAAGCCAAGGGATGATGTCCCCTTCATAGGTAACGCCATCTTCGCCGCTGTTGTCATCGGTGAAAGTCTTCTTCTTGTCACCGTCTGGACCGAAAACCATGACAGCCGGAATCGACTCAATCTCTAACTCACCGAAAACATCGCTATCGGGCGTGGTGCTCAAATAATTTTTGAACTCTGCCTTCTGCTTGGTCAAAAACTCCTCAACGCTGGAAACATACGATTCGGGTGGCTTGGACTTCAAACCAATGTAATCCACATTGATGCTGAAGCAGCGAACTTTGTCAGGATACTTTTTGGAAAGAGTCACTAAGTGCGGAAACTCTTTCAGACATGGAATGCAAGACGTACTCCACACATCCACAACCGTCCACTTACCTTTTTCGGCGGTAACCTCTTTCAAAATCTCTTCAAGACTTTTCGTCTCGACAGCGATTTTCTGCCCCTGTGCTTTATTGTCACGGTTGGCTTCATCACCCTGAGGGGAAGTATCGGGTACGTCCACTGCCTCCGCTGGAGTTGCGGTTGTATTTGTGGGTACAATAGCAACGCCCAGTTGTTTATCGCTGCCGGCTGGCTTGCACCCGATCAACGACATGATTACCAAACTCGCAATGATTCTTATGGAACCATTCTTACCCTGGATGGATCGCATGGTTGCCCTCCCTCTGCACGCTTGAAAAAAAGTTGAAACTCAAAAGACCATGACTGAAATTTTCAAGGTGAGTGAGTTTCAACACGACTCCGCAAATATGACGCTGCCGAAAATGACATCCCAAAACTATACTCTGCCAGAACTATAATCGATAGCCGCGAATGTCCCAAACCCATTCTAACCATTCCACGACCGCTTTAGAACAACTGAATCTGCAGCGGCTGAATGAAGCGTTTCTCAGCGTGCGCAAGGAACTTTTGGATCAGCGTGGTACGGCTCCACACTGGACGGGCCAACTTTCGACATCGGCTTTATCAACAGCCACGGCCATCAGCGCTTTATCTCTCATCCGCAAGCAAAGTGTTGGTTCCGACTCTCCTCTTACGCCGCTGATCTCTCGAGCCGCCCAGTGGCTTTATCATCATCAGAATCCGGATGGTGGATTTGGCGATACCGATCGAAGTCACAGCAACATCGCCACCACACTTCTTGTGATTGCCGCTTGGAAACTTTGCGAGTTTGAGTCCCACTCCAACTTAGATGTTTCCCAGGCATTATCCAAAGCTTGGTCTTATGTCGATCGCCAAGGCAGATGGGAGGGCTTGCGACGAAGATACGGAAAAGACAAAACATTTGTGGTGCCCATTCTCTCCAATTGCGCGCTGGCCGGCTTGGTACCATGGTCAGAGGTTCCCGCCTTGCCCTTTGAATTAGCCGCATTACCTCAGGCTTGGTATCGTTTCGTCAAGATGCCTGTGGTCAGCTATGCCATACCCGCTTTAGTCGCGATTGGGCAAGCCAAGCATTACCATGCACCGACAAAATTTTTGCCCTGGCGATGGGTGCGCAGCAGTTGCGTTCAGAGCAGCCGGCGCGTGCTGCAAAAAATGCAACCGCAGAGCGGCGGTTATCTGGAAGCGGTTCCATTGACGAGCTTTGTGCTAATGAGCCTCGCCTCCATGGGCTGCCACAACCACCCTGTCGCGCAAGAGGCGATTCGTTTCTTGGTCGAAGGTGTTTTGGAGGATGGCAGTTGGCCGATCGATACAAATTTGGCGACCTGGGTCACCTCGCTCTCTATCAAGTCCTTATCGCGGGCGCACTTGGATACATCAATCGACGATGCAACCATTCGCTGGTTGCTGAGCTGTCAACATCGTACTCGTCATCCCTTTACTGGAGCAGACCCTGGCGGTTGGGGTTGGACCAACTTGAGCGGAGCGGTGCCGGATGCCGATGATACTCCCGCAGCTCTCCTAGCACTGCACGCCTATTGGACTGAAAAAGATGCAATCAACCCTGACCTGCGGGCAGCGATCTTGGAGGCCGTGACACACGGTATTGGTTGGCTTTACGGTTTACAAAATCGCGATGGCGGCTGGCCAACTTTTTGTCGAGGCTGGGGAACGCTTCCGTTTGACCGGAGCGGGACTGATTTGACAGCCCACGCGATGCGGGCCATCGATGTCTGGCTGTCGCAGACAAACGACCAAGATCGGCTGCTACCGAAGGATTTGTTTTCCAAAAAGTCTGCCGCCTTTCGCCGTGGCTTGAATTATTTGGAAAGAAAGCAAAATTCCGATGGAAGCTGGCTCCCCCTCTGGTTCGGAAACCAGGACTATTCTGGTGAAGATAATCCAATTTATGGCACCTCCCGCGTCCTTCTCGCATTGAATGAGCTAAAAGTGCCGAAAAACCTTCCCCAGATTCGGGAAATGCGTCGAAAAGGGAGCGATTTCCTCAGGAAACATCAAAATCGCGATGGCGGTTGGGGGGGTGGCCCAAGCGTCCCCTACGGCATGGACCGCCAGCTTTCCCAATGCGGTTCGGTCAGTTCCGTGGAAGAATCTGCCGTTGCCCTGGAAGCTTTACTCACTTTGGAGGATACAACACTCGACGATTCCACTATAATTCGAGGTCTGAACTGGTTGAGTGAATCGATCTGCCTGGGTTATCATCGTACGAGTTGGCCGATTGGTTTTTATTTTGCCAAGCTGTGGTATTACGAGAAACTTTACCCTACGATTTTCTCCACGGCAGCCCTCAGTGTCGCTTACAACACGGCCCATCGGATTGCGGTGAAAGGTCCCTAATGCATCAGCCAACTTCCCGCCCATTTGCAAATAAATTTTCACTGTTCCCAATTTAGTGCGAAGAGTGATTTCATACGCAGGAATACTCCATTGTCCACATTGCCGACTACCGAGACCTCAGAGATCGAAGCAACCGACACCGCGGTCCGACCTGAACGCACGAAGTCCCCAAAACGAAAAACGGGCCATTTGAAACTTGTTCCCGAGACTCGCGAACTGCGAGAGAATCTCAAAAGTCGCTGCCGAGAAATCGCAGCGAAGTTGGACAAGGAAACTCCCTTGACCAAAGACCAAATGGAGGTCGTCGCTAGACGACTTCTTCAAGAGATGAATCTCTCGGAAGGTTATGTCGGTTGGACCATGGTAGTGCTCAGTTCAGCCTTTTGGGAAGATCAAGTTGCCGCAGTCCCCCCAAGCCGTCGGCTGTTTCTTTTGCCGCATTGTCTCAAGCACGCAGAAGGTTGTCCGGCAGACTATGACGAATTCGGTATGAATTGCAAAAAGTGCGGCGCATGTAGCATTGCCGACTATCGAAGTATCGCCGAAGAAATGGGCTACAAGGTTTTGGTAGCCGAAGGTTCGCCGGTAGTGCTGAAGATCATCGTCAGCGGTTATGTGGACGCGATCGTGGGTGTTGCTTGCTTAAACGTCTTAGAAAAAGCCATCGATAAAATTCTTCTCGCTGGAATCCCTTGCATGGCGGTTCCGTTGCTTTCCAGCGACTGCCGAAACACGAGCGTCGATGAAGAATGGGTTCGCGAGATGCTCACCACCGCTCATCGGCAACCCGCTCAACAAACAAGAAGCTACGTTCATTTGCTACGAGCCTCTTCCGAAATGTTCCGCGCTCCGCTAATGGATGAACTTGTACCACGGCAACGAGGCACGCAATCTCTCGATTTGCAACAGAGCGATCCACTGCAGTCTATCGATCCTATCGCGGCGACCGAAGCGATCGGTATGGACTTTGTTTCAAAGGGTGGTAAGTACAGTCGACCTTTCATTACACTCGCAGCTTACGATGCGATGATGGGGGGCGACGGAACACTTGCCGATGGAGCCAACACGATCAAACAGTTTCCATCGTCCGTTTATCGTACGGCGATGAGCATCGAAATGTTCCATAAGGCGAGCTTGGTACATGACGATATCGAAGATGATGACGGCTTTCGCTATGGACAACCAACCATGCACTGTCGCTTCGGGCTTCCAACCGCTATCAACGTGGGCGACTATTTAATTGGCTTGGGATATCGACTTGTCAGTCATCACGCTCGAGATATCGGTCCCGCTGCGGCTGTGGATATTTTGGATTGTTTGTCCAGCGCACACACCCGCTTGGCGGAAGGGCAGGGGGCCGAATTGCTGTGGCGCGATGCCCGCGATAAACGATTGCAACCACTCGATGCGCTCAAAGTCTACGCACTGAAAACATCTCCAGCCTTCGAAGCGGCTTTGTACTCCGGCATTCGCTTGGCCTCCGATAAACTGTCGGTCGACATGTCGCAATACGTCGAACCGGTTCGGCAGTTCTCCCGTAACTTGGGCGTCGCCTTCCAAATCCTAAACGACTTGCAAGACTGGGATGGTGATGGCCATAACAAACTTCAGGCCGCAGGCGACGTCCTCGGAGGCCGTCCGACGATACTTTGGGCCCTCGCGCTAGCATCGCTTTCCCCGAACGATCAGGCGGAAATGTTAGCTGTCATCGATAATAAAGAACTCGCCCCAACTGTTCGCGTTGCCAAAATCCGACAGTTCTATGATCGGGCTCGAGTCTTTGAACAAAGCCAACGCCTGATCGAAAAACATCGCAGCCGTGCCGAAGAGATCGCCGAACATATCTCGCCCGAAGCACTTCAGCGACTGTTGTATTATCTAATTGACACAGTTTTACATCGTGACGATGCAGCGCCCGCTAATCTAGTCGCATTTTCACCGAAGCTAGCGATCACGACCCGCTGATCGCTTCAACTCGCTTGCCGGAGAATCCGTTTTGCCAAACCAACCCAACTCCGGGTCGCCATCCGGCCCGCCGGCGATCGAGGATTTAGTTGCCCTGTTTTTTGACGACCCGCAGCAACTCGGTGAAGTCAATGAATGCGAGGCAGAGCAGATGCCATGGCGTTATGCGGATTTATTGGCGCATGAAGGCCACATGACGGAAACGGTTGAGAAGTTATTTGATGGACCGGTGGATGTGCGTGTCATCGACCGGCGGTTCGATCAACCTTACTATGCGCGCGAGATTACGCTCCATCGCCAAGAAGATGGCCAGATCGTACAGTACGGTATCGTAAGGCTCGATGTCACATTTCTGGACGATGAGGTTTGCGAAGAAATTCTGGCCGAAACAAGTCCGCTCGGACGAGTTTTGATCCAACACAATGTGATGCGCGAAGTACAGCTCTCTGCATTGTGGGAAATTCATATTGGAACGCGGTTAGCCGAATTATTTCACTCCCCTCCTGGTACAAAAACTTTTGGTAGAACGGCCATGATCTATTTGGATGGGGAACCAGTGATTGAACTTTTGGAGATCATTGTTCCGCACACGATACGGATCGAATTCGGACAGTCAGCCTGATTTAAATTTTCATCGGATATTTGAACTATGTCCTCTTTGATCTGCTGGTTGAATCGAATTCGACTCGGCCCGCCTTTTGTAGCTGCGTTTAGCCTACTTTCTTTGATCGCGATAGTGATGAGTACCGGTTGCGAGAAACAACCAGCGGCCATTGAACGCGATGAAAGAGTGATGGTCACCGATGAAAGTTACGACTCGTTGGTCGAGCAATCTGAAAAGCCCGTAGTAATAGAGTTTACAGCCCAGTGGTGCCGACCCTGCCGCGATATGGAACCTATCGTGGCAGCGCTATCGGTGGAACGATCCGACGTGCGTTTTGCAGTGGTCGATGTGGATAAGGCTGTCAAACTAGCTGTGAAATATCGCGTCACTTCGATACCTTGCTTTGTTTTCTTCAAGAATGGCGAGGTCGTCGGTCGCGAAGTGGGGAGTTTATCGAGAAGCGAATTGGAGTCTCTGGTCGAAAAGTATTTCCTTCATGCGGTCGAGCCGGCCACAACTCCCTGAGCATTGCGGTTAGCCAAGCGTTCCAAGCTTGGCACGCTAACGTACCCGTTTACACAGGGTTGCCGTTCCAGCGCGTAAACGCTTCGATGGCGAAATACTCAGGCAAACCAATCTGGTTGTAACTTCCCGCAGTTCCCTTATTGCGATCCTCCGCCCTTTGCCAAAATTCACGTGGATCGCTACCGGGAAAGAGAGCTTCGTCTTTCTGACTTTCGTGCATAAAAATGGCACGACGTTTTAGCATCAGATCACTTGGGCTGAGCGGCACGGCGATTTCTATTTCGTGCAGAGCATACTCTTGCCATGCTCCGCGATACAACAAGACCTCCGGCAACGTTCGACCTTGCGCTTTCCAACTGAGTAGGACTTGAAAAATCGCTTCCGCGCAGACCCGATGCGTTCCGTGTGGATCGGCCAAATCGCCTGCAACATAAACTTGTTGCGGCTGCACGCGTTCCAGCAATTCCGAAATGATCTGCATATCTTCAGCGCCGACCGGTCGCTTGGCAATTGTGCCTGTCCGATAAAAAGGTAGATCGAGAAAATGTAGATCTTCTTCCAGGCAACCTACTTGGAGAGCGCCGGCGCGAGCCTCGCTCCAGCGAATGAGCGATTTAATCTTCAAAATATTTTCCGAATCAGGTTGGCCGGGCTTCTTGCTCTTGAGTTCGTAACGCACGGCCCGTTCCAAATCTTGGGAACTCTGATGATCCAGACCAAAAAGACGATTGTATTCGGTGACCATATCCGCCACGCGACGCGCATCATGATCAAACACCGCGATATTGCCGCTGGTCATATAGGCTACATGTACGCGATGGCCATCTTCCACTAAACGGATCAAAGTCCCTCCCATGCTGATCACATCATCATCCGGATGGGGGCTAAAGCAGAGGACCGTTTTGGGTTCGCGTCCAGCCGGATGATACTCGATCGTATCCATCATCCAGCGAAAAACGCGATGTGCGATACGTTGTGCGGGACCATGATGTCGCAGCAATTGATGAAGATCATGACGCCGGAAATCGTCATCATCCAGTTTCAACAATGCCTTGCCTGTTTGCTGGCACAACCACAATACGGCTCGTTTGATGAGCCCTTCATCCCATTCAAGATTACCCAGCAACCAAGGCGTATCGACTCCAGTAAGTTTGCCTGCGGCGGCAACATCCAGCAAGACGCGCACATCGCCATGATCTTGCAAAAAAGTAGCCGGCACGCGATCGGTTACCGAACCTTCCAATGTTTCGCGAATGATCGTCGCTTTATGCTCACCTAGTGCCAGCAGCAAGACACGTCGCGCGGCAAGAATCGTGCCCAGACCAACCGTCAGTGCTTGCGTCGGCACATTGTCTTCACCAAAAAAATCGCTCGCCGCTGATTGTCGTGTAATGGGATCCAACGTACACAAACGCGTTCGACTCTTCCGAACTGAAAACGGTTCGTTGTATCCAATGTGTCCGTTGCGACCGATCCCCAAGAGGACCAAATCGAAGCCCCCAGTGTGCTGAATGGCTTCGTCATATCGACGACAGTGCAAATCGATATCGCTTCCACTCAACTGTCCGTCGAGCAGATAAATATTCTCCGGTTGAATGTTGACATGTTTCAAAAAGTGCTCGTGCAACCATTCCCGATGACTTTGGGGACTATCGATGGGCAGGCCCACGTATTCATCCAATCCAAACACAACCACCGACGATAAATCCAAGCCTTCGTCCCGATGCAGCCGGATCAATTCTCTATATGTACCGACGGGAGTCGAACCGGTGGGTAACCCCAATACGGTCCGTTGGCCTAATTCGGATCGTTCGCGAATCAAACGCGCAACGATTTGAGCGGCATGACGTGCCACTTGCATGCCAGTATCGAACACAAAGGCCGGCATATGTGTCCCCAAAATGGGACGAGCCTTGGAAAGACTGTATCGGGAGAGATCGACCGATGTCACTGATGACTCTTTCAAAAAGGATAGTTTGGGTAAGCTTTAATCTTCTAGACTAACAACAAAGTTCGTTTCTTCGTAGATCCCCAGTTCTCGGAATTTGCGATCCCCCCCAAAAACATGATAAAAAGAGGTAACTTGTCCTAGGTTCTACAAGAATATCGCTTATGGCTCATCCCACAGACATTTTGCATCAAGCTGAAACGCTCTACGATCACGGGCAGTATGCCTCGGCATATGCCGTCTGCGCCCCGCTGGGCAAAATGGGATCCTGGCCGGGATTGCAAGGACGAATCCTGGCCGGTCGACTTACCTACCAATTGGGACGAGCCAGTTGGGGCACGGCATTACATCAACTCGCTTGGCGCGAGTATCCTGCGGAGCCACGGGCAATTTACTACGGAAGCTTGGCGATTCGCAGTCGCCGGGGACCACTTCGAACGTGGCTTGAGGTCCGCAATCTCAATCTCCCTGGAAGTGCTTCTGCAGAAGAACAGGCTGATTGGATGGCATTCAAAGGTTCATTGCTCTCTAGCCTGCGCGATTTTCAGCGTGCACAAAAATGGATTGAACGTTCACTGGATCAATTTCCCGACAGTCCCTGGAATCATCTGGTACAAGCCGATTTACATCGCATGCGGGATCAACGCGAAGCTGCGATCGACAGTTGTCGCAAGTCGCTCGAATTGCGGCCCAATTATCGTCCCGCGGTACAGACCTACGCCGAACTTCTTATTGAGGCCAATCGCCAGGAAGAAGCTTATTCCCTATTGGCCAGTACTACGCGGAATACAGAAAGTCCTCTGCTAACGGCACAGTTAGCCTTCCTCTGTCTCGAACTAAAAAGGTTCGACGAAACACTTGAGTTACTCACTCAATACAAGCAACTCGCCGTTTTGGCCGTCGCCAAGCATGTCGATGCCTGGCTCAATATGATGCGAACACGGACTCTTTACTTGGCGGGTCGATTTGAAGAAGCCATTCCTTTTGCACGCTGCGCTGAACTCGACTATTGCGAGCGGTTCGCAGA
>JBIKMB010000005.1:0-70644 GCA_044359485.1 Pirellulaceae bacterium
CCTGCCGTTGGTTCAACGCAATTGATGCGTCCAGATCGGAAAGCATCTGCCATGGCGCGTGGTACTTCGGCTTCGGCCAATACCAATCCAGCTCGGTTTTCGGCAACTTTGGCTCGCATCTCTTGTTCCGAAGCAATCGCCTCCGCACGTCGTTGTTCGGCGTGAGCACGAGCGACACGCACGTCGGCTTCGGCTTGGTCTGCACGAAGACGGGCACCAATATTTTCACCGACGTCGATATCCGCGATGTCGATGGAGACAATTTGGAATGCGGTATTTGCATCGAGACCGCGCTGCAAAACCGTTCTGGAAATCATATCGGGATTCTCGAGAACCTCTTCATGGTCCTTTGCTGAACCAATCGAACTGATGATGCTTTCACCCACGCGGGCGATGATCGTCTCTTCCGTGGCTCCACCGATCAATTGCTCAAGGTTGGTACGCACCGTGACTCGAGCTCGCACACGCAGTTCTACGCCATTGCGAGCGATTGCGCTGATCGTGGTTCGCCCACTTTTCTTGGGATCAGGGCATTCAATTACTTTTGGAAGAACGCTTGTTCGAACGGCGTCTAGAACATCGCGACCAGCCAAGTCGATGGCCGCAGCTCGGTCAAAATCCAGTTCGATACCCGCTCGCTGCGCAGCGATAATTGCGTTGGTAATATTCATTACATTACCTCCCGCCAGATAATGCGCTTCTAACCGTTGTGTTGAAATACCGTTTTTCCGGCTAATGTCCAAACCAGCTTGAGCCGCCATAATTTTGGCATTCACAATCACTTGAGCTCGCACCTGCCGGAAGTACATTCCAATCAAGCTCTTCATGCTAACATCCGCTCCCGACATAACCGCTTGCACCCATAGGGCACCAAACGCGATGAATAAGACGATTGTAATCAGAACAAAAAACGCGAGTCCTATCACCACACCGATCAATACTAGGTTGAAGATGCTGATGTCGCTGAGATCCATAAGTGCACCGATTTCAGATTGGTATCAAGGTTGATTTCAGATAAGGCGGATTCGCAGAGGCAGAAGACCGTGCTAAAACATCCTCAAGGAGTTGATTCGAAATAATCATCTGCCAATTTCCATCCGCGGAAAATTGCTGGATAAAATTATAGCACAACTCAAAACGTCAACACATAGGTCTTAAAGAATCGCCGAATCGATCCAACCGCCGCCCAAGACCTGATCGCCCGCGTAGACCACAGCAAGTTGTCCGGGGGCTACCCCGTAACAAGGGGAGTGAAAGTGAGCCTCAAAAGAGTCAATTTCCCCTAATTTAGCCTTGTTTTTTTCGTTTTGCGCGCCTAGTTGTGAGCTGTTTTGTGCGGGAACGGTGCCGACGATGACACGGGCAGGTTGAGCGGAACTGTTGTAACGAATCTGAACGGCCGCTTCGAATGAACCTGTGGGGCGATCGACGAGCCAATTGGTTCGGATTGCATGTAAAGCGTGGACGCCCAATTCTTCTTTCGTACCAATCACTACGCGGGCCGTGGTCGGATCGATTCGCACCACAAAGTACGGTTCACCCATGGCCACACCGATTCCTTTGCGTTGACCGATGGTGAATTGTTCGATGCCCGTATGTTGTCCGACCACACGTCCGGTCGTCGTCACGATCTCACCGGCGGTGCTGATTCCCGTTTTGCTTTTCACAAATTCACCATGATGCCCGCTGGTCACAAAGCAGATTTCTTGGCTATCTTTCTTGTCAGCTACGCGAAGACCAACTTCGGCGGCTAGGGCTCGGATTTCCGTTTTTCGAAAACCGCCAATTGGCAGCAGCATTCGCGGTAACAAGCGGCGCGAGATGCCGGCGAGTACGTAGGATTGATCTTTGTCCTCATCGATGCCGCGAAATAAACCGATTCCGTTATCCGTTGGCAATAATCTCGCGTAATGGCCTGTGGCAACGTAATGAGCATCCACGCTATCTGCATAATCGAATAATCGTCCGAATTTCAGCCAGTTGTTGCACTGCACGCATGGGTTGGGTGTTCGGCCGTGTTGATACTCATCGACGAAATAGTCGACGATGCGTTTAAAGTCCGCCTGAAGATCAAGTGCATAAAAGGGAATGTTTAAGCGATCGGCAACTTTCCTTGCATCCGCCGCATCGCTAGCGCTGCAGCAACCTTGTTTGTGATCTGCTCGACCTTGCAAAATCGGCAACAGCGGATTGGGCTTGCCATCGGTCAATTTGCAAGCGGCGGCGGATTCCTCGCCGTGCCTCATGAAGACACCGATCACTTCATAGCCTTGCTGCTGCAACAGTAAGGCTGCGACGGAACTGTCCACACCACCACTCATCGCTAGCACAACGCGATTGCTCAATACCATATCCGGCTCAACGAAACTCTAGCAAAAATTAGATCCCCGACAGCTCTGACGTAGAACTGTCTTTTAACCGAAGACCGCTTCATCGGCAATCAGTTCAAGCGGTGAGTAAAATGGATGGCGAGATTCTTTATAGGGATTGTTTTTGCGAGTGTTGTAACAGCAGATCAAACCCCAGCGCGGATACTCGCTTCTGTTTTGGTCGGATCGATGCAATACGTTGCCATGAAAAAATAACCCATCCCCAGGTTCCATTTCCGCGTATACAATCGGCAACCGTTCTAGAACGGCAGCGACGCGTTCCGCATCGGCACCGGTTTGACCTCCCACCTTTCCGTGATCGATACGACCTAAATGATGGGAGCCGGGAACCACCTGCAAGCAGCCATTCTCTCGAGTCGCTCGATCGATTGCGATGTAACAACTGGCCATCGTCGGATACAAGCAACCAAAGTTATACCAGTATCCATAATCTTGATGCCATTCCCAAGCCCCCCCGACCCGCGGCTCTTTCAACATCATCTTGTGGTGATAATGATATACTTCATCCTGTAAAAACAAACTCATGTTCGCCGCCACGCGTCGGGATGCAACGATCCGACTATACACGTCATCTTCTAGTTGATTGCTCAGCGCCAATGTGGTCGTACCACCTTGCGCATCAGAACGGCTTGTCGCCCGTTCCCGAATCCGCTCGTCTCCGCGAGCCAGAGCATTCAATTGCTCCACTTCAGGCGGGAGAAAAAGTTGACGGACCAATACATATCCATGTTCCAAGAATGATCGAATGTCGTCAGCCGATGCACGATAGTAGGTCATAGTAGACAGCAACCAAGGAGGGGACTGGAGCGGCCAAGTACTTTGATGAAACCCGCCCATGAAGTTTTCATCGTACAGCAAATTGTTTCAGGAAGATTTATTTTAGGGACATTTGCCGTTGCCGGTGATACTTCAGCCCAGGAATAAAAAAGCACAGACCCGAAATTATACCAAAGATCATGTGCGCATAAGCAGGAAATACGGCCATCAACACGCTAGTTCCCAGCAAAACAACAGCTTGAACGTAAAAGGCCCCGGAAAGCATCGCAGCCTTCACCAAGAACACCATACTGCTGATCACGCCCAGCAAGGGCGAAAGCGTCAACGGCTTGAGGTCAAGCCACCATTCGAACGGATAAAGCATCGCGATGGCTATCATGCTCGCGCCCCAGAGATGAGCGATCTGCCGCTCGACAAAAGTGACCGGCCCCATGCGATGTCGCAATGCCCAGAACACGGCGGCCCAAGCACCCAAGCCAACGGTCCATAAGCCACCGTAAGCGAGGCGATTGTCAACACCTGCCCAGTCGAGCGACTCGGTTAGCAGGCACCAAACCAGCAGCACCAAGCTGTGCCACATCCAGAGCAGGCCCCAGTTCTCCAGCACCGCCGCATGATGCGTTTCCCGCAAGACACGCGCCAGCACCTGCGTGAAGCGACCGCTGCGGGCCAGTACCGGTTCATCGCGCAAGAAGGCCTCGAGATCTGCCGCCAATTCGCCCGCGGTCGAATAACGTAAGTCGGGCGGTTTCTGCAAGCACCGAATCACGACCATTTCCAAATCGCGATCAATTTTCGGTTCCAGCACTCGCGGTGGAATCGGTTCTTGTTCTAGTATCTTTAACGCTAATTCCAGTGGCGAATCGGCGACCAGCGGCGGACGACCCGTAAGCGCATGATAAAGAACTGTGCCCAAGCTATACACATCCGAAGCTGGCCCGAGTTGGCTGGATCGCCCCGATGCCTGTTCGGGCGACATGTAGCTGGGCGTTCCCAAAATTGCGCCCGTTCTTGTCAGGTGATCATTGGCATGAAAGAACTTCGCCAATCCAAAATCGGTGACCTTCGCATTGCCATGCTCATCCAGCAAAATATTCGAAGGCTTGATATCGCGGTGCAGTATGCCTTGCTTGTGTGCATAATCGATCGCCCGAGCAACATTTGCAATCAATGCGGCCGCTTGACGCTGGCCAATCGGACCATTGCGAAGTCGCTGAGCCAAAGTCTCGCCGCGAATAAATTGCATGCTGAAAAATGGTGTGCCATCAAATTGACCCACTTCATACACTTGAACAATACCTGGATGCTCCAGTCTCGCAGTCGCCTCCGCTTCCGCCAAAAAGCGCTGATGATCCTCCGGTGAATTGAGCCGATCTTGCTGAATCATCTTGATCGCAACTTCACGGCCCAGGCTCATTTGTCGAGCTCGGAAGACGATTCCCATGCCTCCCTGCCCAACTTGTTCAATCAGTTCATAGTCACCGATAGAAAATGGAAGCTGTGGAGGCCAAACCATAGCCTCTCCTTCGCCCACCGCGCTTGCCAGAGCTTGTTGTGCGCCAACCGCGTCGGTGACAAGCACGGTCCCCCAGAGATAACGCAGCTCGCTAGCATGCTCCGGATATTGTTCGCATACCTTGGTAATGTCAACCTGCTCACCGCGCTGCACGCGATCGGCGAGTTCCGTAAGAAGCAACGCTAATTTCTCATCGTTCTGTTCTTGAGAGTCGATAGCGTGCGTTTCAGAAAGGTAGATGTCGTTTTTGGAAGTTTTCATGCCGGCACCGATTTGCGATTTGCATTATCCCACTTGCCGCTTTTTTAACTCGAAGAAGGGTGAGCTTGGTCGATGATCTCCCTCAATCGACGCAGGGCTCGCAGGTATCGCATACTGGCGGCCGGTTCGGTCAGCTCCAGAACCGCTGCAATATCTTGGTTGCTCATTTGTTCATAATGACGCATCAACAGAATTTCCCGATCGATGGATGGTAAGACGTCGATAGCCGCCTCAATTTGTTGTGCTATCTCTCGCTGTGTGGCCGCTGCCGCGGGTGTCAGCGAGGGGTCACATAAAGCTCCTGCTAGTTCCATCGTCGAGTGGTCATTGTCCCCATTTACCACCAATGGCTGTTCGCGATCGATACTCCGTTTGGCTGAAACTCGATGCCTTCGGTGCGCATCGATAATTCGATCTTTGGCGATCTGACGAACCCATAAATGGAACGCCATCACAGGATTATCTAGGTAATCCTTCAAGCGACGATTCGCTTCGATCAAAACCTCTTGAACCACATCGCTAACATCCACTCGCCGCTGTATTTTTTGATCCAGTCGCAATTGGATCATCCGTCTTAAACCGTCTCGATGACGATCCAACAAGGACTCAACCGCCTGCGGATTGCCCTCTTTTGCTCGCTCGATCAACGCTGCTGTTTGCGTCCCATCCGGCCAAATAGATTTACTCATACTTATAGTATAGCCCACTGGCAACTTCACCAGGAGTCAGAAACAGTCGCCGCTCACCGCTCCTGCCAGGAAACATTTAATTTTCATGATTCTTGACTCAAAATCGCCACACTTCCAGAACTCAGCGGGTGAATGCCGGTCTCTGTTGCCAGCAGAAGTCGGCCATGCTCATCGATGCTTTGGCAAAGTCCTCGATATTGAACCCTCCCCTGCTGGACTTCGATCCACTTATCTCGCAAATAGCAGCGATTGCGGAAAATCGCAAAGATTTCGCTCGCATCTCCACGCCAGCGTTCCAAAAAATGCTCGATTTTCCCCACAACCAAGGGCAAAAATTCCTCCCCCCGAAACGTCACACCACACTCGCTCGCGATACACGTTGCCCGACGGCGTACCTCCTCTGGCGCTTGGGTCCAATCAATCGCTAAATTCAACCCAACCCCGATACTCCACCAAAACTCACCCTGAGCACGCAACAAATTAGGTTGTAACGATTCGTTATGCGCAGCGGTTTGTGAAGGGTTGGTTTCCGTTGGACCGATCTCGTTTAAGCGTGGCGAAGTTGATAGCGTGCTGGTGTTGAGTTGCCTCACGGCAGGAAGTTCGTCCGCTGCGGCTTGGATTCCTTCGACCAGAATGCCTGCAATTTTTCGCCCGCGCACATAAACATCATTCGGCCATTTCAATTGCACATCGACCGAATCGATGTATTGACTCAACAACTCCGCGAGGGCTATTCCAACCACCAGGGCGGCCTGCGGCAACTGGGCCACGTGGCGAGCATAACCACCACTGTCCAGAAGCGATGTAAACATCAAGCAACCATCTGGCGACCACCAGCGATTTTCACCTCGACCTCGACCCGCGGTTTGCTTGCGAGCGGCGATCGTCGTGGGGGGAAACAATTTTTTTTGTTCCACCATCCGTCGAACGTAATCGTTTGTTGAATCGATCTCTGGAAACCAATGAATATCCGCTTGCATCGACCTGGCTCTACAGAATTGCTAAAGGATTGCGCGGATGTTCCAGCGTGCCGCGCGTGACACCGACTCGATTTGCCGCTTTGAGTTGCCGCCACACTTCACTGGCCGGCAAGTCACCTGCCAGCAACTGGCGATAAAGGGTAATTAAAAGTTTCACATCTTCATCGGATGTGTCATTCAGCATCTCGATTCGAAAACTGCGGATACCGCGCTGCTGTAAGCCGACGACCGCTTCCGCACCACTTTGCGCAGTGCCGTTATATAAAGTGTTGCGGCAACCAATATCCGCATGCAGGATGTGTTCCGCACCGATTCGATCGCGAAGCTTTACCGCATGTCGGTCACAGGGGCGCCCACAATTGGTTTTGTTGGTACCTGGAGAGAGCACCGTGCAAAAAACACAATGCTCCATATGAAACATCGGCATATGTTGATGGATAACGACTTCAAGCCATCCAGGTGGAGTTGCTGCGACTAACTCAAGCAATTGGTCGCGATTGAGATCATAAGAAGCCGTCACCCGCTCGGCACCCCACAACATCAATTGTTCTGCGGATAACGGATTGGTGATATTCAAGGAAAAATCAGCCATGAAGGGAATGCCACGTTTTCGTGCAAAGCGAATCGCTGCCAAGTTTCTAGCCAACCAGCCATCGCCCCCATGTTTGGCCAAGTTCAGAAATAAACCATCCTCCCCTTGTTTGTGAATGCGAAGCGTCGCGAGCAGGAGGTGTCGATTAGCTTCCCGCGACCAAGCGACCGCTTGCTTGTAATCGCGCAGATCATGAAAATCGGCAATCAGATGGTCTGCACCTAAATCTAAAGCTTGTCGCAACTGCTTCAGCGTGCGGCACAACACTCGCAATATCGGTTTGGTTTCAGTCGCAGTGGAAGCTGTTCGATTCACTTCTTCGATCATCTTCCCTTCATCCCACTGACGATCGATTGCATGCGACGGTTGAGCCAAGCGGACTTGCTCGACCGCATCGATCATGGCGCGGCGCCATTGTCCTAGCACGCTCAATGGTACCATCACTTGCTCGTCGATATCACCACTCAATTCTCGCAATTCGTAAACGGTTGAGCCCAACCGCGAAAATTGCTTTTGTAAGGTTTCCAGATCGAGAGCATGGCGTTCTGCCACTTGCGGAATGAAATCCTGCACGATTGTGAGGGGCTTTAAGTCGTCGGCCGATACGGTGAGTCGCAACGGGTGTCCCAGTTGAACCTGCACATGAATATCGATTGGAACACGGCGTAGGGGATCGGCTGAAGTGAAGGATTGTCTCAAACGCTTATTGAGTTGCGGATCATCCGTTTGCCAAATCTTCTGCCCCTCGAAAATTTCCGCATTAGCAATCAAGCCGTGAGAAAAACTGATTTCGACCACCCCACTCAGTTTTCCATCCGTTGATGAATTCACGGGAACTGACGGTTTCGTCGAAATGGCGCGGCCCGAGGTTGATCTGGGGGAACTCAGGGGGCGAATCTCGAAGACACGTCCTCCAATTTCTTTATTCGCGAGTCGATCCCCTTCCAGTACGATCCCATCTCCCTTCGCCAGCGGCACCTGCAATCTTGCATGCAAGCGATCACCGCGTTTGGCAATCACTTCGCCAACCAAGACCCCCTTTTTCGCGCTGCTGATACCAGGGACCAATCGTTTATGATTGCAACCTTCCAACCATCCCGGCGTAAAGCCTCGCGAAAAAGAGAGTTCCATCTCGCGCTGGTTTTCCGGAGTCCACTCCACCGGTAAACCCTTTATCGCTCGATCGATCGCTTGACGATAATGGCTCGTAATATTGGCAACATACTCGGGAGTCTTTAGACGCCCTTCAATCTTCAAAGAGCAAACACCCGCCTCGATTAACTCGGGAATCAACGCGTATGCCGCCAGATCCTGTGGACTGAGCAGATAGCGAACCGGTCCAAGATCGACCTCTTTGCCATCGCAGATCATATCATAGGGTAAGCGGCAGGCTTGAGCGCACTGCCCGCGATTGGCACTTCGTCCTCCCAGCGATTCGCTGGTTAGGCATTGGCCGCTGTAGGCAACACATAAGGCACCGTGCACAAAAACCTCGATCGGCATCTGCGTCGCGGCAGTAATCTGCTTGATTTCCTTCAAAGAACATTCTCGCGCCAGCACAACACGAGTCACGCCCAATTGTTCCGCAAGCTCGATCGCTGCAGCACAAGTGAGCGTCATTTGCGTGCTAGCATGTACTTCAAGTTCGGGGCATATCGTGCGCACGATTCGAGCCACACCAAGGTCTTGGACCAAGACGGCATCGACTCCCGCTTCTGCCAGCGTATAAAGATTTTTTCTCAGCTCGGGCAGCTCGTCCGTGAAGACTAACGTATTGAGTGTCGTGTAGCCTTTGACTCCTCGATGATGCAAGTACTGCATTAACTTAGGCAATCGCTCTGGCGGGAAATTAGCCGCTCGTGCCCGCGCGTTGAATCCCGAATCGAGTCCGAAATAGATGGCATCGGCACCATTTTCGGTTGCTGCCACCGCACATTCCCAATTCCCCGCCGGGGCCAGCAGCTCGGGCGCCGCCACCGTTCGAGGTGTTCCCAGTTCAGACATGTTTACTTTCCTGGAAAAAACAACAAAAATTTATAAAAGATCAAAGCTTGGCCAGCGGCCGATCCGCGGCTCTCTATTGTAACAGACCTTGCCGCAAGCGATACTAAGAAACGCCCTTGAGCCGCGCTGATTTCGCTGCCGAAATGGCAATTCCTACCCAGTTCTTACCCCAAAATCCTTTTCCTGGAGTTCCTCGATGGCCACATCTTTCCAACTATCACGCCGAACTTGGCTCAAGCAAAGTTCACTTCTCGCTTCCGCGGCCGCTCTCGCATCCAGCACCGCATCACCTGCAGTGGCGAGCTGGTTTTCCAGCGAGAACTCCCTGGCCGGTAAACGCTTATTGTTCTTTACCAAATCGAGCGGCTTTCAGCACAGCGTGATCGCTCGAGAAGGCGATTCGCCCTCGTTCGCGGATCGCATCATGTTAGCCTTGGCTAAAGAACATGGGTTCGAAGTGGAGAATACAAAAGATGGAACGGTATTTGACGGTGACCTGAACAAGTACGATGCTATTTTCTTCATGACGACCGGCGATTTGACGCAGGTTGGCACCGATGGTCATCCGGCGATGAGCGCCAAAGGGAAACAAAGATTGCTCGACGCCATTTCGGCCGGCAGAGGTTTTATGGGCTGCCACTGCGCCAGTGATACCTTTCATTCCGCAGGACCTGCCAACGAAAATCAAGACAAGCCCGATCCTTACATCGCGATGCTGGGCGGAGAATTCATTCGCCATGGTCGCCAACAAGAAGCACGTATGCTCATTTCCAGTCCCAAGTTCCCTGGTCTTGAAAAAGTCAAGCAAGAATTCAAATTGAACGAAGAGTGGTACTCGCTGAAAAACTTTGCTCCCGACATGCATGTCATTTTAGTGACTGAAACCGAAGGTATGGTCGACGCCGATTATGACCGCCCCAAATATCCAGGCACCTGGGCACGACCTCACGGTCAAGGGCGAGTCTTCTATACATCCATGGGACATCGCGAAGACGTTTGGGCGAATGACATCTTCAAGAATCTGATTATCGGCGCACTTCGCTGGACGACGAAGCTGGTCGATGCCGACCTGACCCCAAATCTCAAAGAGGTTACACCCGGCGCATCGACCATGCCTAAACTATGATCCGTTGCTTACATAAAAGGTCCAGGCTACAAAGCCAATCACACCTTACGTGAAGCAGAGATCCGATTGGGTATGCGGATGGCGCAAACCCATACTCATTGCAATTTGGCCTAACGAATCTTGACCCAACGGGCACAGTGGTAATTCGAGGACAAACACCTGGACACACAATCGAGCCGCAGTGCAACAGACCAAATGTTCATTTTCGATGGCAGTTCGGTCTAAGTGTTGCTTGGCCATGCGAGGGTAAGATCGGCTTTTTTGTGCAGAAAGTCAGTGTGAGTTGTCAGGTAATGAGTTGCCGCCGCCCCGCAAAAAAGGATGAAGGAGCTTTTCGAGATGACTTTACGTACTACGAAGTTTTCATAGTAAAAGCTGATGCGAATGGCAATATATCGTTTCCAGTCGACAATGGAATATTCTCAACGCATGGACGAGGACGATACCGACAGTCAGGGATAGTCAAGTTCTATTGTTTGGATAGAGATGGAAAACTCGAAAAGGGCGAAATCAAAGATTTCGAATCTCCTTCGGAATGGAGTACGCCCAAATGGCATGGTAAAGGCGTATGCCAAACTGTTTCTGGAGGGCTTCCTAGCAAAACGTTTCCGCATTCGGAGACACAAGCTCCAAATTTCTGGAAACGCCCGTCGGCAGCGAATGTCGCCACACGAAACTTTAGTATGGCCTGGAACTGCTGTTGCCCTGAAAAATGGGTGAATGCAAATGCCAATCCACCTCCAACTTAAACCAACTTAAATTGAGTGGTTCACTGATGAAAAAAGTGATTGCACTGGCTGCATCAATCGTAATCGTTTGCGTCTCACCGCCAAGCAATAAATTGAATGGCCAACCTCCCAAGACGAATTCGAAGATTGATAACCGTCTTGAGCTTATTCTTGAAGGTGAAGAAGTTTCCTCAACCGCACATTTGGCAGAGCTCTTTGGTGATCTTACATCAGCCAATTCACGCGGCGTCGCGGCGGGGTATCTCGTTGCAAGTACGTCACCATCACGAACACGAGAGTACGTTAATGGCGAAAACAAAGCTCTAGCTTTGCTTTTTCTTTGGAACCTTTTTCAAAACGACGCGATAAATCAGGTAGCTCTAGAAACATTCGAACCAAAAGAGAAAGAGGTTCCTGTAGAAAAGAAAATTTTGAACGAGTTTAATCAACGCATTTTCTTCGATCTAGTGCAGAAAACGGTACAAGCAAAGCCTCCAGAAAATTGGCAATCCTTGGCTTCGAACTACATGGCTTCGAGTATTGGTCCGGTTCATCTTGCTCCACAATCGGTGAGTAACTTTTTGGAAAACTCGACATTAACCCTCGACCAGAAACAGAAGGTTGTTTCCGATAAAGTTGTAAAAAGCATCGTCATTGATAACGAACAAGTGCAGCTCAAGGGTTGCGATCTACCGGAAGACCTTGGCGTTTTTGAAATCTGCAGGACATCTAAGGGAAACTATTTGTTGACCGACATCAACACCATTTCACCCAATTCTGAAGCCAGGGGAATTTGTGAGTTGTTTTTTGTGAATCCATTGGGAGAAGTAATTTGGAAACACGATGTTGTGCCCTGGGATCTCGATTTATATGAAGGATCGTTTCGTTACGCCCAAATGGTAGTTTCTGAACAAAGCCGGGAAGTGACGGTTTTTTTTGCTACATCAGTCGGGTTTGGAATTGATGTGATTGACATCGAGTCAGGCTTGACCAAGTTGGATTTCCAGTCACTCTATCCAAAGCCATTACGGGAATTTCCCGGAGGCTAATGGATAGACCTTAATCTCGGATGTCCCAATCATTTTCGATTACTAACAGTTCACGGAACGGTAGAGCCACCAGCGGAGAAGACGTCGGGACAGAGTGATGCTCCCTAGGGAGTTTCCTGAATTGCGTGCTTTGCAGAGATTGCAAAGATTACCGAGTGTGACTTATACGTAATACTCAAGTTCGCGGGTTACGCGAGAAGCGGAAGAAGAAGTTGGCGACTGATGGCAGCCAACTTTGGCGAGTGCGAACAGAACTTGCAATAAATATTGGCATTTTGACCACGTCGCGCGCGAAGGATCGAAGAGATCGCAGTATGCATTCGATTGCACTATGCGAGTCAGGAATGATATCCGGTGTGGGTTTGCTCGGGGTGTGTTCGTCAAATCATCACCTCGGGTGAACCCCATCTTTTTTCTTGGAGTCATCGCGTTTCGGTGGTCCTCGGGCAGCGTGATGCGAGGGACTTAACATCGCCTCGGCCAGTCGCTCTTCACCAGCAGTCTGCTCGGCGATCTGCTGTGCAATAAACAATAACATCACTTCATAATACGCTTCGTGAAAAAACAATTCACCCGGAGTTAAGTGCGCGTAACGCATCCACTCACGACTCGTTTCTGTTTTATGGATCGTCGCTTCGGCTTGCAAACGAGCGAGTACTTGCAGCAAGGCGGCTTGGATCAGCTCGCGATCGGCAGTGAGTGAAAACGATGCAAACGCGTCTTCCCCTTTCCTTCGCCAATCGGTTACTTTACTACAACTGCAAGAATTATACGCGCCAGATCCGTGAGGGAGACGGGTACGGAGAACTGCGGCCCTCCATCAGTATTTGCTTGCTGAGTCGGAAGATGTTTTGGCAGAAACCTGATACCGCTCGCTGGCATCACAGTTTTCGACTTCGGTGCGACCAGAATGTCGACCTGATACTGACCGATGATCTCGAATTTCACATAATCGAGCTACCCAAATACGAGCCTTCGAGCGATAATATCGAAGAGTTACCACCGGACGAGAAATGGGTCTACTTGTTCAAGTATGCGGCTGAGATGGAACCGGAGACATTAGCGGAGCTGCTTCGAGATCCACCTTACCGCGAAGCCCTTGGAGTACTACAGATGATTTCCCAATCCCCAGAAGACCTTCAGTATTATGAAGACCGCTTGAAATTCCTTCGCGATGAACAAGGCAAATTGCTGGCCGCAAAACAAGAAGGCGAACAACTCGGTTTGGCTAAGGGGCGAGAGGAAGGCCGAGAGGAAGGCCGAGAGAAAGGTCGGGAGGAAGGCAAACTGGCTGGCAAGATCCAGATGATTCAGGAGTTGCTTGGAGATGCCGTAGACTCGGACCAAGCGTTGCTATCTCGTGATCGCGATACGCTTACAGCTCTTATGAGTGACCTTCAAACGCGACTACGTCGACGAGAAGCCTAATCAATCTACGCCCAGGACTTAAACGAATTGCGTTACAGGCCCAGTGAGCGAGTCTCCTCTTGGAGATCGATGGTCAGCACGTCGACTAGTTAGCACTGCACAACTTCTCGAATTGCACGATCGAGAAGCGGGCCTTTTATGTGCGAGCCTTTGGGCTGTGGTGCTTAGAACGAGACAGCGTGATAACCCTTTCGATCACCAAGCCGATGCTGGAAGCGTTTCAGCGTCACTTGTTTCGCCACCGGTAGGTCAATGGCAAGCCACTCGCTTGGTCCAGTCAGCATCTGCATCTGAAGGAGATTCGTCAGTTCTTTAGTTGGTTGGCGAAGCAGAATTTTATACCCTTCAATCCAGCCGCCGATCTGGAATTGCCCAAGTTACCACGTCAGCTCCCCAAGGCCGTATTGAGTATCGATGATGTGGGACGCATCTTGCAGCAGCCCGATGTGACGACACCGCTGGGACTGCGTGACCGAGCGATCTTTGAGGTTTTGTATTCGACGGGGATGCGAAGGCAGGAGGTGTGTCGTTTAAGACTGGATCATATTTATGTCGATCGGCAAGTCTTGTTCGTGTCGCTTGAGGAAGGGGCAGAAGGATCGTTATGTACCGATCGGCTTGCTCGCCTTAACATGGATCGCGCGTTACATGCAGCAAGCACGGCCCCAGTTCTCGCTCGATTTAACAGAGCAGACATTATTTTTAACGGTGGATGGCACACCCATTCATCCCGATTCGTTGACCGAATATGGACGGCGATACTTAAAGGGGGCTGGGGTTGAGAAGCCTGGCGCTTGTCACATCTTTCGGCATACGATGGCGACATTGATGCACGACAACGGGGCCGACATTCGCACGATTCAAGCGATATTAGGACATGAGAGTCTCGATACGACGCAGATCTACACCCGCGTGGGGCTCAAGAAGTTACTTGAAACCCATTCTCAAACCCATCCTGCCGAACGTCCCACGGAACCACCAGGTTCTGAGGCATGAAGTAGCTCTATAGGCCTTAAGTATTGAAACCCGTGCGGCAGGGGGCCTTTCCAGAAACGTTATAACCTCGGCGGATAATATAGCGATCGAAGCTTAAGGTGCTCTACAGTAAACAGCATGGTCGCCTTCATCACTTCACCCATCGACACTCTCTTGCAACCTGCGACTCGCGCGCGCCGAGACGTACTTGCACTGCTGTTTCAGGGTCGCAACTCAAACCCAACCCACGTTGCAATTTACGTGAAACGAATTTAACAACGGACACTCGATGGGGCTCTCGCCGGAGATACATCGTAAGACGTGAATGAAAGCTGGAGCGTGGTTGAAACGTAGGGTGGCAAACCACGCAACAGCATCCGGTGCGCTGAAGGTCCCTTGCCACTTGCAAATCACTCTCTCGCTGCAGGGGCCCTTCGAACGTTACAGCTAGAGCCCCGTGAAATTCGCGTAACTTGTCATCCGATGCTAGGACATTCTACCTCGCCAGGCGACACGACGGCCTAGCATACCAACCAACCACGCTCGCCACTGAAGCATTAAGAACCATGCGACCGCAAGTGGATGCAGGACGACTCCCAACCACGCTTGACGAAATCTTTGTGCGGCCATTACACGCGGTACAAAGCTGGCAATCGTCGCGACAGCCAGCAGTACGCTCAGCCAGAAAGGCCAGCCAAAAATCAGAGCTAATACGATCAAAATGCTCGGCGCGACGAACGCACCTCCCAAAAGAATCGTGAACGGAATCAAGAGAACCGCATTGGCAATTCCTTCCGTCGCATTTTTTAGTAACCCGCGTGTCACTTGAGCATAACCACGATACATTCGGCAATCCGATAGATCGGTCGCATCGAATAAATCCGTGCTCATGCCCGAACTGCGGAAGAGTTTCGGGAGCTTGATTCCATCATGCCGGGATGCTGAGATTTTGGCATGTCCACCGCACTGAAAATAATCCTCTCGCTTGGCAAAGAATAATTGACCGCAACCAGCCGAAAAACTAGCGTCATTGCTCGCTCGCATTCGCTCGATCGGCAAATATCCCAGCAACACGATATGCATCATGGGAATCAAAAGCTGTTCGCTAAAGGTACCGGTAACTTGTCGTGGAAATCCGCTCAGCAAGCTTACGGGCCGGTTCAGCATCTGTGCCATAATTCGCGACAGTGCGGCAGCCTCAACATGCACATCCGCATCGAGGAAGAGCAACCACGGATGCTGTGCCTGCTGGGCGAGTTGCCAGCATGCATGTTGCTTTCCGTTCCAACCGGTCGGCAGAGGGTTCGAGTGAAGCAAGCGAACACGGTTATCCCTCTGAGCGATGGCCGATACAATCTCCGCGGTTCCATCCTCCGAATGATCATCCAAAACCAATATTTCAAAATGGGGATGATCGCTTTTCAGTAAATGCTCCAGCGAGATAGCGATTCCGGCTGCCTCATTACGAGCTGGAATCAAAACGCTGATCGATTCTTTGTGGGCGGCCGCAATCTTTTCATCCGCTTGAGTAGCTGGGAGATAGAGTTGCAGATTTTTGATAAACATCAATGTCGGAAGCAACGTTAGCAGCAACACGGCCACTGATAGTATCGATATCCAAATCATGCGTTCAGTTTGCTCCCATGCTGAATGTCCACTTTTTGGCCGCGCCACTTACCGCGCAAACTCCGAAACCAATCATAGAACGAAAAGGTACCCGTTTTTCCGGAAAGTTGAATTTCAAAATCGTTGCTGCGTCGTGCGATAGCGGATTCTGCCAAAGCTCGCTGCGTATCTCGCAAGCGGAGGTTTAGCAGTGCAGAGCATTCCTCCTTGCTCAGCCCGCGCAGTTCATGGGCCGAGATGGGTGTTCCGAACCGCATCAGAGCTTCGGGTAAGCGTTCTTCCCAAAAGACATACTCGATGGCAAGTGGCAAGAGGATCACTTGTTCATTTTGCAACGCCAAGTGTGCAAGACCCGGCATCAACGTCGCGTCGTGATCTCTTGGATCGGCAAATCGGCCTTCGGGCGTGATCCAAATCGACGCATTCGCTTCAGCCAATATGCGGCGACTGACTTTCAAAAAATTGGCTGCACCCTGCAAGGAGTGCGAATCGATACCGTAAAAACCGAGTTTAGAAAAAATACCATACTTTTTAAGTGCCTCGGCATCGATAGGTGCATAAAACTGACGACCCGTAAAACAGGTTTGGCAGAGGTGTATGGCGATGATCGGGTCCCACCAACCAGGATGATTGGCATAGCAGATCAATGGTGCCCCAGCATCGATCGGTGCGGACTGAAAGACGCGGCGATCCACTGCTACGGCATGAAAATGCTTTCGCAAGTAGTAGCGGCAGAACTTATAGAAGCCATTGAACAACCAGGGTGTGATGGTCGGCAGCGCGACCGCATCGCGGGAAGATTCTTTTGGTTTGCGACGCGCTGCCATGGAAACTCTCTGTTCTTGCGTCAATTTATGTCATACTCGCAGTTATTTCGCAGCGCTGTTTTGCAGCTTACCGCTGGAAACATCTTGGTCCAATGTGTCTGCTGCAATCCAACCGCTCATCATCACCATCGGCATACCCGGCCCAGGATGGGCTGCTCCACCAGCCAAATACAAACCTTTGACATCCTTGCTGCGATTGCCCGGTTTGAATGCGCCCAGGAAACGCCCGTGGCTGGCCAAGCCGTAAATTGCTCCATTGAGTACACGGTAGCGTTTATGAATTCCTTCCGGTGTTAACGATGCTTCGGTAACGATTCGGCTTCGAATATCTTTCATACCGCCGGTCGTTGCCAATTTATCCAAAATGATTTCGCGATATTCGGGCAGCATCTTGGACCAATCATGATGCGGTCTCATATAAGGTGTATGCACTAAGATATATAATGCTTCGCCCCCTTCCGGCGCCACTGCGGGCTCGGTCGACGATGGGGCGCACACATAACAAGTTGGATCCGGTGCAGGTTCCCCCTTATTATAAATCCACTCAAACTCTTCATGAGGATCACGAGAAAAAACAAAGTTGTGATGCAGCACGTGATCGTAGCGTTTGTTTAACCCCAAATACAAAACGACACCCGAGCAGGCAGGTTCATACTTGCGGCGTTTCTCGAACCGGGTATCGGCATCGGTCCCTTTCATCAGTTCGCGATGTGTTCGTACGGCATCGCAATTGGAAACTACCGCGTCGAACATGAACGTTTCGCCATTGGTCAGTTTGACACCCTTGGCTTGTTTGTTCTCCGTTAAAATGGTTTCTATGTCCGCTTCCGTTTTGTAGGTAACTCCCAGTTCAGAGCCAAGCTTGCATAGCGCTTCTGGCACAGCACGGGTTCCGCCCATCGGATACCAAACCCCTTCCTCGGTCTGCATGTGAGCAATGCCACACAAGACTGCCGGGGAAGCTTCCGGCGAGGATCCAACGTATTGTGTGAAGTGGTCAATCATCTGAGCCGCTTTTTCGTCCGGTACTTGTTGACGAACCAGGCTGGCCACTGTGCGGCCCATCCTTAGGCTCAATACGTCCGATAAGACGCTCAGATTGAAAGCCCCCGAAGTTTCGAAGGTATCGGTGATCCCTTCCACACTTCGCCAAAAGAAGAATTTGTTGCTCACATCGTGTAACCGACGAGAGATTTTTATAAATCGATCGTAGCCTTCAGCCGTATTGGGATTCTTGGAGAAAGCTCGCAATTGCGCCTTCATTTTCTCCACATCGGCGACCAGATCTAGAACAGATCCATCCTGGAAAAAGCATCGCCACTGCGGATCAAGCAGAACGAGGTTCAGGTAGTCTTCTACTTTCTTGCCCGCTTCCTCGAAAATGCGTTTCAGCACTGAAGGGAGGGTCAAGATCGTTGGCCCCATATCAAACCGATAACCCTCTTGATGATGAACGGCCGCTTTACCGCCCACCCAACTGTTCTTGTCGAATAATGTCACGCGATGACCTCGAGCCGCCAGCGTACAGGCCGCTGCCAAGCCAGCCAAACCACCGCCGACGACACCAACCGTTAAGCTTCGTTTATTTGCGTGAATCATGGGGCACTTCCGTTTCTGGATCGATAGTTTCAGTTCACTTTTATCTTAGCAGACTTTCAACGCCCTGGGTCGCTGGGGGCGTGGGCTACTGACGGTTTATTAATCGCTGCGGCGTATTTTTATCGCTTGCCATAATTGCTTGATACCCTCCCAGCGTCGTTTCCAACTCCCACCATGTTGAAATTTAAACAAGCCGGAGAGTATTTCAGCATCGGTGGGATGAGGTGGGTCAAGATGCGGAACCCAGGAGCCGCGGCGAATCACGATCGCTTTCAGCCGTGTCATTTCCAGTAAACCTTCCGCTCCGCGAGTCACACCATAGCCACTTTCTCCTCGTCCGGAAAAAGGAACCCGAGGATCTGCTGTCGGCGCGATCACATCGTTGATGATAATACAACCCGCATCGACTTGAGATAATCGCTGTTCGGCTTCATCCGAGTTCCCAAAAATCGAGGCACACAGCGCATAAGGACACTGGCGATCGGCGGCTACCGCTTCCACCCAATCTTGTACTGTGATCAACGAAACAACCGGCGCGAATAAATCGCTCTGAACCAGTCGCATGCTCGTCTTCACATTTCGCAAAACCAGCGGACGCATCGCTGGTTCGTTCCCCAAGTCATCCAAGGAACCACAAACGACTTCTGCACCCTGTTCGCAGGCTTCAAACGCTAATTGCTTCAGCAATCTGAAAGCGGGGGGGAACACACGCAACGGTTTGGAAAACTGCAGTCGCTCTTTCAGACGTGTCTCCAGTGGCAGTTGCTCGTCCGGTCTGACGAAGACACGGCGGGGGGCAATGCAAGTCGCGCTTGCATTGAGATTCAAACCAAAAAGGATGGAATCGCAAACCCGATTTAAATCGGCTGTTGACAAAACAAACATCGCATCGCAACCACTCAATTCCAGCGTGGCTGGCGTTAATGTATCAGCGACTTGCGATAAGATGGCTCTTCCAGTTGAAGAAGAACCTGTCACCACTACGCGGTCCACACCCAGTTTCATCGCCTCGCGCGCTTGTTCCACCTGCGATGGCAACAGAAACAATAAACTCTTGGAAATACCGGATTCCCAAAATGACCGGCACAGCATTTCGCTGACTTGCTCGGTACCAGGCGCCGGCTTGAGAAGCACCGCATTGCCAGCGGCGAGTCCTTGCGCGATCTGGGCACCGGCCAGAAAGATGGGATAGTTCCACGTCCCAATCACCAACACCACGCCCAGCGGCTCTCGGGCGACACGTACCTTAAGGCTACCAACCCACAACGGACGATCGCGATCGGAAAGTGTGCGTGTCGATAACAACTGTGGAGCTTGACGCTGCAGGAACCGCGCTGCGTCGGCTAATGGCATCAGTTCGGCGGCAATGGTATGCTCAATTGATCGCGGTTCGGGTAACACGGTTGCCGCTGCTAAAGCCTCTGCATGCTCAACCAGCCAACCTCCAATTTTACTGATGGCCGCTACCCGTTTGCGAACGGCAGTCCGGGCCCATTCCTGCTGTTCACGACGAATCTCGCGCAGTAACTGGGCAGATAATTCAGACGATGGAGCGGTCGATGGTGGATAGCTCATCGGTCGTCTCCCGAAACTCGATTGCCTGCCACGCTCTGACCCAAATAACGCCAACCTAAAAAATCGGCGACCCTTGGCGAGGCATCGAATAATTCAGTATTAGGCACCTGCCAACAGTGGTTGCGTGGAGGAAGGTTGGCAGTTAGCGATAAAATCTGCCGACATACCCAATGCGGGCAGAAGTTGTTTGCAGGTGATCCGAGTCGATTCATAAATAACTGGCAAACCACTTCCTGGATGAGTGCCACCCCCGACCAAATAGACTCCATCCAGATCCTCGAAACGATTGTGGGGTCTCTTGTGTAACATTTGATCCAATCCGTGCGCCAAATTAAAGGTGGCACCCCGATAAACATCGTAAGAGCCATTCCAATCGGCCGGCGTGATCATGTGTTCCACTCGAATTCGCTTTCGCAAATCCCCCAGTCCAATAGCCGACAATTGGTTCAGCGTCAAATCGCGATACGAGGTCTTTTGGGCCTCGTCCCACCGAACATTGGGATGCTGGTGAGGAACTGGTACCAAAATATAGATCGCACTGTGCCCTTCCGGAGCTAGTGAAGGATCTGTGATAGATGCGTTCTGAACGTAAAAAGATGGGTCGTCGGGCAATTGAAACTCTTGCTCAATCTGCCTCAAGTTCCTCTGATAATCTTTGGAAATATGAATGTTGTGATGCGGTAGTTGCTCGTACTTCCCGTCGATACCAAGGTAGAGCATGAACGTCGAGCAAGAGAACTTTTTCTTTTCGATCTTATGATCTTTCCACTTTCGCCTCAGCGCGTCGGGAACCAACGTCGTCATCGCTTGAGAAAAATCTGCGTTGACTACCAAGGCATCCGTAGGGATCTTTTCCTGGCCCACTTTCACCGCAGTCACTTTGCGCCCGGAAAATTCCAGGCCAGTCACGCGAGCATTGAGCCTCAAATTGACACCCATCATCTGGCAAAGTTCACCCATCCGCTCGCTCACCCTCGCACAGCCGCCTATGGGATGAAACACGCCATGCTCATATTCCAAAAAGCTTAGAATAGAAAACAGGCTTGGACAACGAAACGGCGACATGCCGAGGTATTTCGATTGAAACGAAAAAGCAATCGCCAACCTAGGATCTTTAAAGTACGACTGCAATTCATCCCCGAGCGTTTTCCAGGGTTTCACATACCGAGCGGCACCTAACAGTGACGGGCGGAGATAGTCGAAAATACTGTTAAAAGGTGCTTCCAAAATGGGGCGAAACTTTTCCAGCTTAACTCGATTGTCATCGAGATAGCGTTTCAGTGCGCCGGAATCCTGGGGGGATAGCGTGCAAATTTCCTGCTCCATCTTGTCCATTTGCGGAGTCGCATCGATTTTGCCACCCTCGCCGAAGGTGATCCGGTACTGCGGATCCAGCCGACGCATCGGAACTTCTTGTCGCAGATCGAGTCCTACCGATCGAAAGATTTCTTGCAGGATGCGAGGGTAAAGAAAAAACGTTGGGCCGACATCAAATCGATAGCCAGACGATTCGATCGCACTGCACCGACCACCGACACGATCTCGCGCTTCCAACAAAGTAACTTCGGCTCCCGCATGAGCCAACTGCATTGCAGTCGCCAAACCACCGGGTCCAGCACCAATAACGACAACGTGGCGTTTGGCCATTCAATGGATCCTTCTGATCTTTCTGATCCTTCAAGTAAAACGCCCTAAGAGCGAGGGGTGTTCTCAGGCTAAATGCCGGACGACAGCCCAATTTAGGCGGGGGGGCACTTCCCTCGCAGTCGATATCTTCCAAAGCAGTATTTCCCGCGAAGTATTACACGTATGATAGGGGGAGGGAAAGTGTTATTTCCTCGGAATGGTCCAACTTTCCGCTGCTTTCAAGTTCTCCCGCTGCGGAACACTAGGGATGTGATCTTTTGTGTTCTTCTTTTTTGTACTTCTGTCTTAATGTTCATTTTTGGGAGCGAAGCACTGTGGCGGCAGCTTCGATCCGCTCATCCTCAGCCAGCGTCGTCGGGCTCAGCAGTGGCAAGATTGGACCGGTATCCGCGATTCCGGCCAATCTAACCGCCGCATGCAGCACTCGAATGGGATGGATCGAATTTCTTAAATCCTCCAAAGGTTGAAAGATGTTTCGAATCTGTTCTGCGCGCTCCCAATTCGATGCCTTAATCGCATGCAACATCTCTTGGCTTAATGCAGGTTGCACGCAGACACAACCCGAGGTAAATCCATTGAGATGAAACTGTCGCAAGTGCACGATCGCCGGTTGTTCGCCAATACCGCTGACAATAATGTTCGGATCGACGACATCGATTAAATGTTTCAGGTACTCATCTTTTGCGGGGTCTTGATGCACCACGGCATATTTGATCGCACAAACAATTCCTTCATCGACGAGTCGTTGTACATCTGCAACACTCATCGCATTTTCATGCTTCAAGTACAGCACAATCGGCTTACCAAAGCTCTCAGCGAAGATGCGTGTTCCTTGAGTTCGCCCCGACGAGGTGGCTATCTCTCCTTGCGGCAAGATCATCACGGTAGGAAAAGCGAATTCCTTGAGAACATGCAGTTGATCCATCATGGTTCCAAACGCGGGTCCCACCGATGGAATCACGGTCGTATTGGCACTTGCAGAATCAGCTAGACAGCGGAGAACCTCAGCATATTCCGCGAGAGAAATGTGATAGAAGACAGCATTGCCACCATAAAGCAAAGTGGTGATTCCCCCCGCTTCAAGATACCGAATGATCTGTCCATTGCCGACATGATTAAGCCGATGGTCAGGATGGCGAGCCAGTGGAGGGACGGCGATAACGGATCGCCCCAAAAGTTCGGGAGTAATAGATTCGGTATTCATTGATTCATACTAAGCTAAGAAAATGATTCGCGGCAGTCGCTCCAGTGTAGGCGACAGCTCTTCGAGTCGCAAGCGATCGCCAGGCTCCTCTAGTCGGTGATCTGCCGCTTCGATTCAGTCTGTTTGTAGAGCATCTCTTTCAACCGCCGCTTAGGCTCAGTCTAATCTGCGAAAGGACTAGAGATTGCGATGCCGCGAGATTACAGTGCCACGGTAGAACGGCAAAAAAGAAACGCTTTGTGTCGGATTTTAGTGGATCGAGGGTTCGGAGGTGGCCGGTCCGCTTTCCAGAAAATCAAGATCGCAGCCTTCGTTGGCTTGCCGGACATGTTGAATATAAAGTTGCCCATAGCCGCGCAGATAACGTGGGGCTGGCGATTTCCACTCCGCTTTTCGGTGAGCCAACTCTTCAGCAGAGACCAGCAATTGCAACGAGCGATTGGGGACATCAAGTTCAATCCAATCGCCGTTGCGAACCAGGGCTAGCGGTCCACCGATATAAGATTCGGGTGCCACATGTAAGACACAGGTCCCATAACTGGTGCCGCTCATGCGGGCATCTGAAATGCGAACCATATCTCGAATTCCTTGTTTCAAGAGTTTGTTGGGAATTGGCAACATTCCCCACTCAGGAAAGCCTGGAGCTCCTTGCGGACCTGCGTTGCGAAGGATCATCACGTGATCAGGAGTTATTTCTAGATCGGGATCGTTCACCGCTTTTTTCAGTTCGTCATAGCTGTCAAAAACAATGGCTGGTCCACGATGCTGCATCAATCGCTCTTCCGCTGCTACGGGCTTGATCACGCATCCATCTGGTGCAAGATTGCCGCGCAGTACATAGGTGCCACCCTCCTTCGATAACGGATTGCTCAATTTGCGAATGATATCTTCATCAATAATTTTTGCTCCAGCAATACATTCACCCAAGCTCTTCATTTCAACCGTTGCGCATTGAGTATGTAGGTAAGGTCGCAACTCATTTAGCAGAGCCCTTAATCCACCGGCATTGAAAAAGTCTTCCATCAGATACTTTTTGCCAGCAGGACGAATATTGGCAATCACCGGCGTCTGCCGCGAAATCCGATCAAAATCATCGAGTGTTATTTCAAACTTAGCTCGACGGGCCATCGCCAGGACGTGGATGATACAATTGGTGGAGCCACCGATCGCCATATCAACGGTAATTGCATTTTCAAACGACTCGCGGGTCAAGATCGTCGATGGGCGAATATCCTTCTTTACCAACTCAACCGCTTGTCGGCCCGTTGCCGTCGCCAATCGATGATGGTCTGATACGACCGCCGGTATGGACGATGCCCCCGATAAGGTCAGGCCAAGTGTTTCGGCGATCGCGGTCATTGTGGATGCGGTCCCCATCGTCATGCAATGCCCCGGCGATCGGGCGATACAATTTTCAAGTTCATTCCAATGTTCATCGCAAAAATTTCCCGCGCACCGCTCCGTCCAATATTTCCAAGCGTCACTCCCTGAGCCGAGCGTTTGGTCGCGCCAGCGGGCCGTCAGCATCGGACCACAAGGGAAATAGATGATTGGTAGGTCCATTGAAATGGCCCCCATAATCAGCCCGGGTGTTGTCTTATCACAACCCCCCATCAAAACCGCACCATCAACGGGATGGCTGCGCAACACCTCTTCGGTTTCCATCGCTAGCAGATTGCGATAAAGCATTGTCGTCGGCTTCATCAACATCTCGCTCAGAGACAAAACGGGAATCTCAACCGGAAAACCTCCTGCTTGCCATACACCACGTTTAATCTCCTCCGCTCGCTCGCGCAAATGCGAATGGCACGTATTCAAATCGCTCCAGGTATTCAAAATGGCGATCACCGGTTTGTTCCGATAATCTTCATCGCTCCAGCCCATGCCTTTAAGCCGCGAACGATGGCCGAAAGATCGTAAATCATCTGGAGCAAACCAGCGTTGACTTCGAAGCGGAGCAATCTTGGGATCTGTCGTCATCGTAATACCTGTTATTTTTTACCAGATCTATTTCCAATCGCCTTTCGTTTCCACAATCGGAAATCGGGAACTTTGCCAAAGCGCCGACTATCCGCACGATTCTGGCAGAAGTATATGCCAAGGCCTATAGACAAGAGCCTAAAGTATTGTTTCCATTGTCTCAATGGTGCAGACTATAGTTTTGTTTTTCCCTCATCCCAACCAATCCTCTTACTAGGCAAGTTCTCTCTTATGTGGTTCATCGCGGGAATTCTCGTTCTAGCCCTGCTGATGATGATCGCTACTCTCGCCTATTTTCGTTGGCATCCGATATTGGCGCTCTTGGCCTGCTGTTTAGTAGTCGCCAGCCTTACCCCTTCTGGTTCTGTAATGAACTCAAGCTTGCGGGAGAAAGCGTGGCGCGCCATCCCACCCGATGACACAGAGTTGCAGTGGCGAGTCCAGCATAGTCCACGCATGCCTGCGCCTGGTAACTTTCGGTTGGTTGCCATAGATCCCAATCAATCGTTCACTGCAGATTTGGCCGAACAAGCCATAAAGATCGAAGTCTGGTCGTTTCTGACCACCACTACGCACGATGATTGGCTGGCCCAGTTCAGTCCTAATCAGCTAAGTTCCATTCCTGTGAACACCAACAGCGAAGCATCTTGGTGGCTCATCGATGAATCGCAATGGAAGTCGAGTCTGTCGATTCTCAACAGCACTGCGATAGAACGGATCAGCCGAGGTCTAGGCAATACGTGCGAGAAAATTGGAATTATGATCCTGCTTGCTTCGATCATCGGGTCCTGTTTGATCGCTTCTGGTGCGGCAAATCGAATCGTTGCTTGGTTGAGCGAAGCTTTGGGACGCGACCGCGTGACATTGGCTCTAGTCTTGTCCGGGTTCATTCTCGGTATCCCTGTTTTTTTCGATACCGTCTTTCTCTTACTGCTCCCGGTCGCTCTATCGTACTCTCGTTCCACCGGTAAAAATTACTTGCTGGTCATTATGTCCGTGGTTGTCGGAGCAACGATGGCGCATTCCCTTGTGCCACCAACGCCTGGACCTCTGCAAGTTGCCAATGCTCTGCAAGTCGATATCGCTACCGCGATGCTGATGGGTACGATCGTTGGCGGAGCGACCTCGACGACCGGTTGGATTTGTTCGCGTTGGTTAGATCGCTGTTGGCCGATCGCAATTCCCGAACAAGTCACCGCTGCAGTCGAGCAGGATAAGATAAATTCGTCCCAAATGCCTTTATGGTTGGCGTTCTCACCCATCGTTCTCCCTATGATTCTATTGGCGGGACATGCCATTGCCGAATCGCTGATCCCACAAGGCTCGCTCCCTCCTCGGGCATTCGCCATCATCGATTGGCTTGGACAAAAAGAAATCGCTTTGGCATTAGCTACCTGTTTGGCGATTTACGGCGTGATTCGAAACAATATCACATCGAGCGAGACGGCGCGAATTATTCAAGAAGGCTTAACCGTTGGCGGTACCGTGCTCTTGGTCACCTCTGCCGGAGGTGCTTTTGGCGATACGATTCGGCAAACCGATATCGCTGGAATACTTGCAGATCAAAGTATTGTGCCACAATCGGGATCGGGGCTATTGGTGACCGCTTTTGTGATCACCGCTTTGGTTCGAGTATTACAAGGCTCTGCGACCGTGGCCATGTTCACCGCCATCGGGTTGGTGCAGCCTTGGGTCAACCCAGAAACTTTAGGCTATCACCCCATCTACTTAGCCTTGGCCATTGGATGTGGATCCAAGATGTGTCCGTGGATGAACGACAGCGGTTTTTGGTTGGTCGCTCGCATGGCAGGTCTAACGCCCGTCCAGACTTTGCGGAGCTTTAGTCTTGTTCTGTCGATCATGGGGCTCGTCGGTTTGCTGATCGTGCTTTGCCTAGCGAATATATTACCGCTGACTTAAGAAAAATCCTGTGTGAACTCGGACCAGCGCACTTCGCGCTGAAAAGGTCAATTTCCTAAGGCCCGTTTCAATCGTCCACCGGCTTCTTCCAAGCGTTTACGGGCTAGTGCCGCATCAACTCCTAAACGCAACATGACGATCGCAGTTTTTGTTTCGCCGTTGGCAAGTTGTAAAGCATCTTGAGCAAGAGTCTCATCGACTTGGCAAATCGTTTTCACCAAGCGACAGGCTCTTGCACGCAATTTTATGTTGGTCGCGCGCAAATCGACCATCATATTGCCGTACGTTTTTCCCAATTGGATCATCGCACCGGTGGTCAGCATATTAAGGACCATCTTGGTAGCGGTCCCCGACTTCAAACGAGTTGAACCCGAAAGAATCTCCGGCCCAACGATCACCTCGATCGCGATGTCCGCCTCATGCCCCACTTCGGAATCGCGGTTGCAAGCGAAGGCCAATGTGGCACAACCGATAGATCGCGCATAACGCAGGCCACCAATCACGTAGGGTGTTCGGCCGCTGGTTGCAATTCCCATCACCACATCGCGCGACGCGACATCCAATCCGCGCAAATCGCTTGCTCCCGCTTCCGAAAGGTCTTCGGCCCCTTCGATCGCTGTGGTTAATGCCTGATAACCGCCCGCGATTAGACCTCGAACCATCTCTGGTGGAGTACTGAACGTAGGTGGACATTCACTGGCGTCTAGAACGCCAAGCCGTCCACTTGTACCTGCGCCCATATAAATGAGGCGCCCACCCCGACGAAAACAGTCGGTGATGCAATCCACCGCGGCCGCGATCTTCGACTTCACCTCACCAACGGCGGCAGCGATTTTGGCATCCTCGCGATTCATCAACTCCACGATTTCGAGCGAACTCATTTCGTCCAAGTTGAGGCTGTCCGAATGCAAGCCTTCGGTCGTCAATTGCTCTAAATTCATGTTTATCGCCCGATAGTCTGCTGCCAGCCGTAAGTTCAATTGCGAGCCTGCGGTCTCATAGTCTACACTGTTCCGCCACGCCCGAAAATGTAGTCCCGTTATCACTATGCAATCTGTGAGTTGATTCCATGCCATCCGTCGGTATATCTACAATTGATATAGCGATCATTGTGGCATATCTCGTGCTCACTCTCTGGCTGGGGATGTGGGTCGCCCGCAAATCGAATTCGCTGAGCGATTTTCTGGTTGGTGGACGGAGTCTTCCATGGTACGCGCTGCTCGGTTCGATCATCGCGACCGAAACAAGCGCGGTTACTTTTCTTAGTGTACCCGGTCTCACCTACAGCCCCGATGGCAATATGCAATTTCTGCAATTGGTTTTGGGTTTCATTGTCGGACGTACCGTTGCCGCTTATTGGTTGCTGCCCAGCTTTTTTGCTGGCAGTCGCTTCTCCGCGTATGAAGTCCTCAAGACGCGTTTTGGAGGTTCAACTCAGAAGATTGCATCGCTGCTGTTTCTGACGACACGGACTATTGCCGACGGCCTGAGACTCTATCTGACGGCGATCGTTCTAAGCGAATTGCTCCAGAGTTCTCTGACCCTGGCGCTCTGTATGATGACCATCATCACCCTTATTTATTCTGCTGCGGGTGGCATTCGGTCTATCGTGTGGAATGATTGTCTGCAGCTAGTGATTTATCTCGGAGGGGCTCTGTTCGCTTTGTGGTTGATTATTGACCAATGCGATGGCACTTGGAACACATCGATGCAAGCGGCCTGGGAGCAGGGAAAATTCACTTGGCTCGATCTCAAGCCCTCGCTGAAAAACGATAATCTCTGGCTCGGGATTTTGGGCGGCGCATTTTTAAGTCTCGCCACGCATGGCACCGATCAAATGATGGTTCAGCGTTATTTGAGCGCCAAGTCCCTCGGGCACGCTCGACTCGCTCTGCTGCTCTGTGGGCCTGCCGTTTTTCTTCAGTTTCTGCTATTCCTGGCTGTCGGCTTAGGGCTGTGGGCGTTCTACCAAATTCATCCTCCCGGAGTCAGTCTACCGAAAGATAAAGCCTTCGCGCACTTCATCGTCCACGAAATGCCCATCGGAGCTCGCAGCTTGACCCTCGCTGCCGTATTGAGCGTTGCCATGTCGACTCTATCGAGCAGCGTGGGGAGCAGCGCATCGACCTTTATCACCGACCTGTGGCCTTCAGGCAAATCGCTCGACTCGGCCGATTCCCCCAATGACGACATCCAGTCACAAAAGTTATCTTGGCTCAGCAAATTGGCCACACTCGTTTTCGGACTGCTGCAACTGCTGGTAGCGTTGCTTGTTGCCTGGATTCCTCAATTGCAAGTTCAATCGATCATCAATCAAGTTTTGACATTTTCGGGATTCGCTTCGGGCATCGTCCTCGGAATTTTTCTGCTCACCATTACCAATCGTAAGATAGCTCCAGCCTCGCTCGCTATTGCGATGATCGCTGCTGTGATCGTAACCAGTTGTCTGATCTTCGCCCCCGAGCAATCGTCCTGGAGAATGCCAGGCACCACCTCCGCCGTTATCTCGTCGGTGACGACAGCTGTAGTCGCCATACTCGTACAAGCTTGCACCGAGCTTATGCGTTCTCCTAAACCCAATTCGCCGACAAGATCGCCAGAACCATGAGCACTGATCTGCCATCGCCCGACAAATCACCCGACGATAAATGGGTCAAAATGGAAAGCAAGGCGCAGACCGTGAGTCTGATGATCCTAGCAGCGGCCACCGTCGGTCTCACTCTCTATTGGTTGCGACCCGTGCTGCTACCCTTCGTGCTGGCTCTTTTTTTTACCGTCGGTTTAACCCCTATTTTTGATTGGTTCCAGAACCGCTTGCGCGTCTCGCGACTCACCGCGGTGGCAATCACGTTTCTTCTCGGTTTGGTTATGACGGTGTTTCTCTGGTTAGTTGTTTGGATTTCCATCGCATCGCTGTTAGAGGATTCTGCAACCTACCATCAACGCTTCAGTCAAATCGCGGCCCGCCTAACTGAATGGATGCCCGAAGAGCGACAAAAACGGGAAGCAGAGAAAAAGATCGACACGCCAGACCAGCGCACGGCCGAGCAACCCGCCGCATTCCATCTTGATGAAGATGCCCATCCTATTCCGATCGACCCCTCCAAAGATAAGGCGGAGAATCTTCCCAATACAGCTGAGTTACGCCAACAAGAAGAAAAAGAGCGATCTGAAAAGATGGCTCAATTTACAAGTCAATATGTGAACTATGCGATTACTCAACTTTATAGCAGTCTTTCCGAACTGCTCGGAATGACAGTGATGGTAAGTATCTTCATGTTCTTCCTCCTGCTGGGCAACACCTCTCAGAATGTGCATCAACTTCCCACATGGCGTGAAATTGAAATGAAGATACGCAGCTATATCGTTACCAAAACAATCATCTCTATTTTCACCGGCATCGCCTTTGGAGCGGTGTTGTGGTTTTATGGAATACCACTCTCC
The DNA here is from genome assembly GCA_044359485.1 of Pirellulaceae bacterium. GTDB lineage: Bacteria > Planctomycetota > Planctomycetia > Pirellulales > Pirellulaceae > JAFLCP01. Next base: position 30,341 of record JBIKMB010000005.1, read on the forward strand.
GTTGTCTTCGCTCTGCTCGCATTTCTCTTAAATTTCATTCCAAACGTTGGCCCGCTCATCACTTGCGCTCTCCCTGTGCCGTTGATCCTACTGGATCCTAATCTGTCCCTCTCCGGGATGATCATGGTGTTGGTTCTCTCCAGCACCGTACAGTTTGTCAGCGGCAATATCGTCGAACCCAAAGTTATGGGAGATTCGTTCGAGCTGCATCCCATCGCTATCTTGCTCACCTTGATGCTATGGGGAATTATTTGGGGGTTACCCGGAATGTTTCTGGCAACACCGCTCACGGCTGCCGCGAAAATTCTTTTTGAGAAATTCGAAATGACTAAACCGATCGCCAATCTTTTGGAAGGAAAATGGCCCAACATGTAAGAAGTTCGGGATCAGAAAACAAGACGATACAACAGCTTGGCGCCTAGTGCCAAGCTGCCCGAGGAATCGCAGCAATCGATCTGTTGCTCATAGCCCGCCGAGCAACAACTTTTTCGTCATGGCAAATTCATCAACCATTGCCGTGTGATTGCGGCAGCAATAGTTTTTTCTTCCTTCAATTGATCTGGCGTGCTACCCCAGTAAAAGCTGATCCAGCCGTTATGCAGGTGCGATGTCTGCCGTAAAAAGTCACGTAATTCGTCAATTTTACATCGCAAAGGAAAGCATTCTTCAATGATCAGCGGTTTGCCCAACCGAAAGCCTCGCAGCGTTTCGATATCCTTCTCAAGCTGATCGCTCTGTGGATAAAGATGCATAGCGATAAAATCGACATCCGCCAAAATCGCTTCTGGCTCAAAGCCACTGGTTAAGCCTGGCCTTTTTAGGCTCCAGTCCACTAAACCGACGGTGATCATCGCTTTATCGCCCGTTTGGCGAATCGCCGTTGCCAAATACCGAGTCCAGGCTTTTGCGATTTCTGGTCGTGGACGATTGGCCTGGTCCAACGTGATAAATTGCACGAAATGTTTGTCACCAAAAGCTGGCCCCAACCAATCTTTATCTCCTCGCTTGCCTCCAGGGACAACCGGTTCATTCATTAGATCCCAACAAAAAATGGCAGGTGAATCTTGGGCTGCCTTGACGACCGCTTGCCAAAATACAGCCTGAGCTTCCCAGCGTTCTTGTTCGCCCAAAACCTCATACCAGACCGGCACATCGCGCCTGTGATAACATCCCAGTCCCGTAACATCCAAATACAAACGAGTTCGCTCAGCTAACTGTACCAGGGCAGTGAATTTAGCTAAGCTCTGCAGGTCCGGTTCTGTCGCTGACTTCATGAATTTTCCAAATTGCAAATGAATGCGAATCGTATTCGCCCCTAGTTCCTGCATTTCGCAAAAGTCATTTTCAATCTCAGTCCACTGCTCGTTCCAGTAGTCCTCGATCAAACGTCCCACGCTGTCGTGGTCATAGTTAAAGCCGCGCACACGAAATTCGCTTGCTTCCCCTTCGGTCACAAATTTGGAACCATCCTGCGCGACCACGATTCTCTTGAGCGGCTCTCGAATCGAAACAATTTCGGGTTGTGATGTGGTACCGGCCACATACAACGTATTCCCTCGCAGCCCCAGCGCGAAAGTCGCCTGATCATTTCCATCTATATCCTGTTCAATCGCTGCTTTCTTCAAGTCGATGCGGCGTAAGCGGCCATCCTCGCTGAGCACCCACAGCATCGGTAGAGAACTTCCTCCACCTTTTTCCCACTGCGCTTCGGTAGGAACAGCCGCAAGACGTACAAAGCGAATCAAACGCCCGGTCTCTGCATCCCATAAGCGAACCGTCTGGTCGCGACCTATCGATACCAATTGCCGTTTCGCATCGAACTGCGGCGGAGTCGCGGAAAGCTGTACGATCGCATCGGTATGCTGGGAAAGCGAGCGAATGGTTTCGCCATTGGCTAAATTCCATATCCGGATCACACCATCGTTGCCACCGGATACCACCCAGCCTTGCTGCGCAAAGAGTTCAATCGCAGTGCAACCTTGCGGATGAGCGTCAACATCCCAGCAAGTCGTTAATCCTTCATCCTCAAGCACCCATAAACGTCCTGTCGAGGCTGCGATCCCAATTCGCGCATGCTCGGAATCCCAGTCCACTCTTAAAAGAGTATCGCTACCTATTTCACGAGCAACGATCGCTTGATGTTCGGGCCACGTATATAGTTCGACCACTCCAGATTCACCTGGCACACCACCCACAACGACCAGTTTCGAACCGGAAGCGTTGAACTTTAAATCATGGATCTTGGCGACTTTCGTGACTAAGCGGTTATTTTGTTCGCGACAATTCGCATCCCAAATAACTAGCTCCGAACCTTGAGCGGTAACCCACTGCTGCGAAGGTTCATGAAAGACAATTGCTGTGATATTCTCAAAACTATGTGCATTCTGCTTTGTCGATTCATCACCGCGTGCTCGCGGAGAGATCACATCCAAGGCGCTGTGCCCAAAATGGATCAATATAAAATAGATGACGTACAAATGTACGTGTGAATGGCTGGCGAACGAAAGACGATAACTCATGCGATCAGTTCTTTTAGAATTTGGCCGGATTGATTAACACGAATGGGGCGACCATCGGGAGTTGTTAAGGTCGTTTCCGCCGAAACGCCCAGCAGCGAATAAATCGTGCATGCGAGATCGGCTGGCGTTACTGCTCCTGCCAGAGGACTCTCACCGGTGCGATCGCTGGACCCGTGTACGTAACCTTTTTTCAGGCCACCTCCTGCTAGCATGACGCTGAAGACACGCGGCCAATGATCTCGTCCCCCAGTCGAATTGATTTTGGGAGTCCTGCCGAATTCACCCATTACCACCACGAGTGTCGAATCGAGTAGACCGCGCGACTCCAAATCTTCAATCAATGTCGAGACCGCTTGGTCCAAGAGAGGAATCAGCCCCACTCCCACTTTGGCACCCGCATACCCTTCCTTCAACCGGCGAACTAAATCCGCATGTGTGTCCCAGTCATTATTGTGGATGTTGATAAAGGCTACATTCCGTTCAACCAACCGACGAGCCAGCAAACAGGATTGTCCCAGCAAACGATCCCCATAACGCTGCTGGATTTGGGGCGATTCCTCCTCCAATCGAAATGCGCGTTGCGTGTCGCTACTGAGTGTCATACGGTACGCTTGCTCGATTGCCGAATACGGTTTCGGTTTATTTTCACTCGACTCGATAGCGCGATCCTGCCGCTCGAGCTGCTCCAGAAATTTCTTGCGTCTCAACAACCGTTCTTCATCTAGTCCTGGATAAAAGGTTAAGTCCCGTGGAGATAGCGTTCCCAACTTCGGATGGCGGGGTACCAAAAATGGATCAAATCTTGAGCCGAGAAAACCGGCACCCGCTGTTGGCCGATACTCATTCAGGGCCATGTAAGCAGGCAATGAATTGGCCGAATCGCGAAGATGAGACACCACCGAACCATAACTTGGATAGGTTAAAGAGGGAGATGGCTGATAACCGGTCAACAAATAATGGTTCGCGATATTGTGCTCACCTAATGGCGAGGTTACGGAGCGAATGAGGCAAATTTTATCAGCGATTCGCGCGAGATTAGGCATCACTTCGCTAATCGCTAGACCTGGAACGGAGGTCGGAATCGCTTGGAAGGGACCGCGCACTTCCAGCGGCGCGGAGGGCTTGGGATCAAATGTTTCTAAATGGCTCGGGCCACCGTCGAGCCAGATCAGAATACACGACTTTGCCGCGCCTTGGTTATTACCGAGAATCGGAGCGGTGCCGAAGGCCGAGAAGCCGAGTCCTAGCAGCGGAATGGAACCGATGGTCAGAAAATCACGGCGAGGAAGCTGAATCGATCGATTCGACATAGTTTTTTCCTTCAGCGATTTTCCAGGAAATCCTTCGAGGCTAGCAGTGCCCAAAACAAATCTTCCCAGAGGGCTTTACGTTCTGTCGCGGACGACTGTTTGAGTGATTGTAAAAATAAAGTCCGTTCGTTGTCTTGGGGATAGCGGCACAGCGTTCGCAAGTACATGCGATCGTAAAGTTCTACCGGCTCGAGATTCTCCTGAAGCATCAAGTTCAACCAATGCCTCTCATTTCGGATCCTATCGTTGAGCGTTTCCCCATTGATCCAATGCAACATCAAGGTGAGCGATGATGTGGCTGAGGTTGTCTGACAAGTTTCACTACGCGAACAGCGCCCCAGCGCATCTAAGGTCTGCGAAGGCTCTGTTGGATCTTGCAGTTGAATCGCGCGCCTGACAGATTCCTGGTTAGAGATGGGTATCAGGCTTCCAGTCGCCGTGTCGATTAAATCGAGTAAGACATCAGGCGGCACGGTTTTGCGAGGACCAAAATTGTAGGTCAAGTCAAGCTGGCTTTCCGCTGCTGTTGCGGGAGCTTGGCGTCGATAAGCGCTCGACAAGACGATCTGGCGAACGATGTACGCGACATCATATTGGTGCGAGCGAAACGCTTCCGTCAGTTCGTGAAGCAATTGCGGATGGGTTGCAGGATTAGTCAATCGCATATCGTCAACAGGTTGCACTAAGCCACGTCCGAAAAAATGAAACCAAATTCGATTAACGGTCGCTCTGGCCAGTAGAGCATCGGGATGCTCGATCATCCAAGTAGCTAATTCCGAGCGAACATCTCCACTAGAAGAAAAACGCGGTCCCCCCGGTAGTTGAGCGATGGCAGGAAGTCCCGTACGGGGATTGGTAACTGCTCCGCGGTCTAACCACCGAACCAACTGCTTTCTGTCGATCCGCGCAAAGACTGCGGCCAGCCCATGATAGTCATCCTGTTTCCATCGATCTAAGGGATGGTCGTGGCAATTAGCGCATTCCATTCTCACCCCCATAAACAAACGAGATAACTGCTCCGCCTGTTGTCTTGGATCATTTACCAATAACATAAAAAATGCGGGGCTCTTCTCATGGCAATCGCCGCTGGCGGTAATCAATTCGCGGGTCACGGCGTCCCAGCTTCGAGCTGCCGAAATCTGCTCATACATCCATTGATAAAATCGCTGCAGCCCCTCAGACGCATTGCTGTTGGGACGAAGTCCAAAGACTCTTGTCCAGTGGTAGGTCCAGAAGTCAACATATTCCGGAGAACTCATCAATCGTTCGATCAAGCGTTCATACTTGTCGAATTCTAAGTTTTGTACGTATGCGTCTATTTCCTCAGCCGTGGGGGCTCGACCGACCAGATCCAGCATGACGCGCCGCAGAAGAGTTGCATCATCTGCTGCAGGGACTGCCTGTTGCTGGAGAATCTCACGGCGTTGATCTAACCAAAGATCGATCCTTGTCTGTGAACCAGAGGTGATCGCCGATGCGGAGCTTGCTGTCGATATCTCAGGTGTTAAGACTTGCAGCGTATGAACCTGATCGCCATAGCGCACAGTGACAGTATGGATGCCTGGACGCAGCGCGGTAAGTTGCATCGATGGCAAATCAAATTTCAGGCCGCTCGCATCAGGTATCGTAACGGCCACAAGATGATTGACATCTTTTGCTGGTAACGATTCAAAATGGGCGAGAGCAGCGAGTGTTCCACGGTGATCGATGGGCAAAAAAATCGCAGCGTCAGGGAGTAAACTCGTTTGATTGAATTGAATTTCCAGCCGTGTGAGTCGCTTGGCTCGCGTTCGCTGGCCACCTTGCTGGATCCAATCATGCAATATCTTCCATGACTGGGAATCCAGGTCGAGGATCGCACCACCTTCATGGTCGATCGTCCCTGTCGGCTTTTTAAGAAACAAGCTCTCGACCGGTTGCTTGATGTTGAGTCGCCGCCCTTCAAACTCTCGGGCAATTTCTAGGTGATCTTCCTGGGGATTCGAGCCCCACAAGGATAAATGAAAACCACCTCTCCCGACTGCCGCACCGTGACAGCTACCCGCATTGCAACCGGTGCGAGTGAGGATAGGTAAAACTTCATAATCGAATTCTACCGACGGGGTATCCAATGACTGCGGCTTCGCGAGCGCGGTCGCTAGAGAGAGCAAACTGCATAACAAAAACGCCAGGAAACAACGAATCATTGGTACTTCTCGGCCCATTTCTGCAACGTTTGTTGGCAGCGTTGGGTACCATAGTTTTCAAGTTTACCGCTGTTGACGATTGTCTTGGCGATGCGAGCAATCTCTTTGCGTGCAGCCTCATCTTGTTCGATCCAGGTTTCGATTGCCAGGGCAGCTTCATCTACTTGCTGATCGGTCGCATCTTTCTGGATCATCGGTCGCAAATAACCGCGAATTTTTTCCGTGAGTGCTGGATCAGCTACAGGCGGCTTTCTCATGTTTGGGTTGCCACCCTCTGTATTGGGACGCATCAGTTCCTGTTGCAATTTGGCAATATCGGGCATCTCGCCGCCAGCGATATCGATAATCGACTGCAACACTTTAGGTAAATCGACTTGAATGCTAGGCTGAATCAAAGCATAGTTTGCCGTAACTTTATTCTCTTTGCCGACAAGCAGAGTCAACGTGACTTGTCGATTGAGTCCATAAGTGCCAGGTCCTTCAACACCATCGGGGAAAATACCGATCAGAGTTTTGCTCGGCAGGGCATGCCGCATGCGTTTCAAATCGGTCTCGGCTTGTGTTGGATCGGGGGTGAGCCAGATCACACAACTTGCCACATCGCGATCTTGGCGCCCAGCGATGTAATTCATCAGTAACCTTGTCATACCGATGGAAGGTCGATTTGCTTGATGAACGAAAAGTAGGACGATCGGTTTACCATTGGCTTGTGTGATGGGATCAAAACGTTTGCCGGCGTCGTCATCAAAGACCCCTGCAATCTCAAATGCGGGAAGCTCTTCGCCTGGCTGGGGCCCCGAAAAAAGTTGTTCGTCCCGCGTTTCGTCCTGAGCTTGCAAAGAGCTGGCAAAACTGGGGCTGATCATCCCTAAACCGAACAACAAAACGTGTAAGCAAGTTGCCGAGATTACCGAGAGTAGGTGCGTTTGCCTCATTGCAAGTTGGTTTCCAAAAAAGTGACTCGAGGTTGGTTTATGCCTATTATGGCGAATAGGGCGCTGGTGAGAAAGAAACGGCGGGCTCAAATCCTTCAAAATAGCGTACAAATAAGTATTGCCTAAGATCGATTCGAGGTAGCGCGACCTACATTTTTAAAGTACCTCGCGCGGCCATCCGCCGAGGATTTCTTACAACCACAGCAACTGCCGCGATTCCCTTATGGAATTTCTTTTGCTCTTGGGCTTTTTTCCATTCGCCATTTTTGGTGCGGTAGCGGTGCGCACCTGCGGGTTATGGGGAATTGCCCTAGCGATGTTTTGGGTGGGTGTTGTATTCGGACATCCCTTTTTTAATATCTCCGGCATCACCATCGATCGGCTGATCTTGGGGGTATTGTTGGGTGGGACGCTTTTTTATCGTCTCTATGGACGAATCATGGGTGAACGCTGGGATCTGAGCGATATACTGGTCGCCATCTGGATTGCCTGGATCACTCTCAATACCTTCACACACGACTTTAAAGCCGACGGCTACGCGCCAGCCCGACAGTGGCTTTTCTTTCATGCTTTGCCCGTGATCGTTTATGTGCTGGCCCGCTACTTGCGTCCCAATCCGCAAGAAATCCGCTGGATGTTGATCGCTTTCGCCGCATTGGGTATCTATCTCTCGATCACAGCAGTCTTCGAGTGCTTTGGTTTGCATGCTTTGGTCTTCCCAAAGTTTATCGTGAATTCTGGCTATACGGAGTTCCTTGGTCGAGGACGAGGACCTTTATTACAACCGGTTGGTAATGGCAGTCTTATCGCTCTCGGTTTCATTTGCTCACTGCTCTTAGCCAAAGATTTTGGAAATTGGAGTCGCTTTCTTCTGCTAGCAGTCATCGGCATTTTTATGCTCGGCTTCTACTGCACACTGACTCGCTGTGTGTGGATTGCAGGCTTTGCCTGTTTGAGTCTGTTTGCGTGGATTTACCTGCCGACTCGAATTAAATGGACGGGTGCCATTTTCGGACTGATGATCGCCGCCGCTGTTGCTCCCATTGTTCTCCCACAACTCAAACAATTCAAACGCGATAAAGATGTGAGCGTAGAAAATATGGCGGAGTCGGCTAAACTTAGACCACTGCTAGCCGTTATCGGTTGGGAAGTGATCAAAGACTATCCCATGCGCGGGATCGGCATGGGACACTATCTTGAGTACAGCGTCCAGTACGCACAAAATCGCAACATTGATTTACCCCTGGATTTGGCAGACAAATATGTGCAGCACAATATCTTCCTCTCGATTCTAATCGAGAATGGTATCATCGGTTTCATCTGCTATATGCTGATGCTGGGTAAGTGGTGCCACACGGGTTGGGAGATCTGGCGATATCGGTTCGCTCCGCGAGAAGCGAAATATCTGGTTGTGATTGCAATCGCCTTTGGGATATCCTTCATCATCAATGGTATGTTCCATGATTTGTTGATCGTGCCGACGATTAGCAGTTTTCTATTTTTCTTTGCCGGCTTGATGCGCGGCGTAAAAGCGAATTTGGCAGGTCAACACAAGATGCTAGTCGAGAGCGAACCTGCGAGAAACGCGTCGGTTGCTCCCTCACTCACTACCACTGCCACGCATGTGTCGGCGCTAAATTGAAACTGGCCGAGATGGAGAAACCGTGGGAGTGCTGCGAGATTTCTAAGAGATATTTTCTAAGAGATATTTTCTAAGAGATATTTTCTAAGAGATATTATCGTGCACGAAAACCAAAGATGACGGGAACCGGTCGTACTCCAGTGACATCCGAGGAACGATTGATATAGCGCAAATCGCCATCATTCTCACGCACGATCATGACCGAACTACCTCCTCCATCAAGGTTGATCGCATCGCTGCAACCAAACTCCAACATCAATCGCGCTAGTTCCTCTTCGCTCACCCCTTCGCTTATTTTCTTTTGACGCCCGTCGACGACAACCAGTACCAGTTGCTTTAGAGTCGCGTTAAAACCAATCGAGGTGCGTGGATGTAACACATCGCTGGGTGATACTAAGATCTGGCGATCGGACAAGATGCCTCGAAAGCCGGAGATGGCTATTTTGGGAGGTGCCAGCGACTGCATTTCTTTTTGGGCAAGGTTTTTGAGATGCGGCTCCAGATTGGCATCCATCCAAAAAGTCCAATAGCCTTCTTCAACCGGACTGATGGTTCGCTCGCCATCTGCGACCCAGCCGTGAATGTCGGCATGTCCACCCACCACATAACCGAGCGACTTGCCGGTTTGTGAGTCGGGAATCATGGACCACGCATTGGTGTTGATCGCCAGCACCATATTTTTTTCTTTCGCCAATTTTTTCGGAGGAGTCAGTACGGTTTCCGCAGGGCCATCTCCGTCTGGGTCGACCGCCACGCCCACCACCGGTTCCAACTTAGCAACCGTCAGGTCAATGGTCAGCCGATAAATCCTCAGCGGTCTCGGCTCTTGCCGCTCGTAAACGCCAAAATCGACACCTTTTGGTAGGTCAATCTTTTTGAAGCGTTCAAGAAATTTAGTTTCAGCGGAAATTGGCTCTTGCCCTAGTATCTCCATGGGGCGGCATGCGCTGCCCCACAAACTTAGCACAGCCGCTAAAACGGAAGCTCTATGGAAAAACGCAATATGCATCATGAGTCGATACCCGGTGCTGAGGCAAGTAAAAAGAGGCTTATCAATACCTCGTCGTGAACCACGACTCTTTATCTGAAATTTTGCGACGGATAGCAATATCGCTCGGAAGCAGTCGCTGGGATTGATACCAAGAATTCCCTGGTTGCAGCGAACCACAAGGGACTATGCACTATAAATTAAAGTACGGAGAAATTAAGTTCTGAGAAGCAAAGCACTGGCATGACGCAGTGTTGTCCTGATAGGAGTTTTTCCTGCACTTGCATCGTCCAGCGACATTACGCAAATCGATTTAGAGACCAAACGATCGACTTCTAGCTCTTGGCGAAAACGGTCACACGTTGACCGTAAGAGGATCGTCGGTTTTATTGGATCTCTTTGTTGGCTGGAATGGCTGGGAATAAGTCTGGTTGGCCGTTATACTTGAGGGCAATCGCTGTGGACGCACACCGTTCGGGAGCATGGCTCATCGCCTGTTGATGAGCATGTTTTTGGTGAGCATGTTTTTGGTGAGCATGGGGGCATCTCGAATCGTATGGTCCAATGGCAATAGTGGCCCATAATTCTTCGCACCGAACCGTTTGCATCGAAGATATAACCACCTAGAAAAAAATGGTTTCAGGATATGCAACTCATGCTAAATCGAATTTCATATCTTGATTCAGAGATGCGCTCGGCTTGTCGAGGCAAGGGGAATGTCTGTTTCGGGATCGCACTCTGTTTGATGATGTCAGGTATGTCGATGGCTTCCAATCCAGAGTCTACTGGCTTGAGCGAGTCGTTTAAAAATCTGTTGCAAACGCATTGTGCCGATTGTCATTCGGGCAAGCAGTCCGAGGCGTCTCTCGATATCGTGGGAATGATGCAGCAAGGTTTGCAGCCAGAGTCGGTCGATCGATGGGTGTTGATTTACGATCGCATCCAAGCGGGTGAAATGCCCCCCGAAAAGCCACTGGATAGTAATGTCTTGGAGTTTGTTCGAAAAGAATTTTTTCCACCCTTGCTGGCTCTCGATCAGCAACGGGTTGCCACACAAGGTCGCACGACATTCCGTCGCATGAATCGGCTTGAATTTGAGAATCGGCTTCGGACGTTGTTTCGCGCCCCATGGTTGCAAGTCAAAAACATCTTGCCCGAAGACAGCATTGCTTATCGATTCAATAAAGTGGGCGAATCGCTCGATGTTTCGCATGTCAATATTGCCCGAACCATGCAAGCGGTGGATTATGCTTTGCGGCAAGTGATCGAAACAAAGATGGACGCGGTACAACCGATCCGGCATCGCTATTATGCCCGCGAGCAACCGGGCTTTAATCGCAAGGTGCATTACAACGAGTTCAATCGCAGTGCGGAACGGGCGACCTTTCCCTTGATGGGTTATGATCCAGATCTGAAAGTGCTCAGCGATCCCAAGCATCCTTTCACTGTGGGAGATAGCGATCCTGAATTGCGTGAAAAAGAAGCCTTCGGTGTTGTGGCAAGTAGCTATGAACCGCTGGAACCGGTCTTCGGCCAATTCAAAGCGCCGCTGTCTGGTCGATATAAGCTTCGTTTCAGGGGATACACCTTCTGGATCGGTGGAGAAGAAAATCGCTGGTGGAAACCGGATCGTGAAAAAACGTCTATTGGGCGTCGTGCGGAACCGATTGTCATTTACGCCCAGTCGCCACCCAGACAGCTGCGTAAGCTTGGCGAGTTCGATTTTCAGATCCAGCCGAGCGTACAGGAATTAGAGGTTTATTTGGTTCAGGGGGAAACTATTCGGCCAGATCCCGTTCGCTTGTTCCGCTCGCGTCCTCCCAATTTTCGTAATCCGCTTGCCGAGAAAGATGGAATGCCAGGCGTCGCCTACAATTATCTCGAAGTGGAAGGACCTCAGGTTGATCAGTGGCCTTCCTTTGGTCATCAACTTCTTTTTGCCGATCTGCCTCTCACAAAAATCGACAATAAAAAAATCGAAGTCACTTCAGCACAGCCGCGCGAAGATGCCGCTCGGTTGTTGGATCGTTTCTTAAAAGAGGCTTACCTCCGTCCGCTTGATGAAGAGCAGCGTGCGGCCTTATTAAACGTTTTTGAAAAGGCTTGTGAGTCGGGATTCTCTTTTCAGGATTCGATGATCGCAATGTATACCGCGGCTCTCTGCTCTCCTAATTTTGTCTGTTTCGAGGAGCCGGTCGGTGAATTGGATGCGATTGCGGTTGCGAATCGCTTAGGCCTATTTTTGTGGAATCAGCCAGCAGAAACCCAACTGCGATCTTGGGCGAAACAGCTGGATGTGAAGGATACCACAGAAATTCGAGCTCAAGCGAAACGCATGTTGGCGGATTCTCAAGTTAGAACCTTTGTCGATGCGTTTCTGGATTATTGGCTTGATCTTCGCAAGCTCAACGATACTTCGCCGGATGAAGTTTTATACCCGGATTATTATCTAGATGATGCGCTGGTTGATGCGGCTCAAACTGAGACGCAACTTTATCTGCTGGATTTGATACAGCAGAACAAGCCGATTCGCTATTTGGTCGATTCGGATTACACGTTTGTCAACGAACGCCTCGCAGCTCATTATGGATTAGAACCCGTCGCTGGAATCGCCATGCGGCGCGTATCGCTTCCCCCCGACTCTCCTCGCGGTGGTCTACTCACACAGGCCAGCGTTCTGAAAGTGACCGCCAATGGCACAACCACTTCACCCGTAGTGCGTGGTGCCTGGATTGGCGAACGTATTTTGGGAACTCGCATTCCGCCACCGCCCAAGAGTGTACCGGCGATCGAGCCCGATACGCGGGGAGCGACCACCATTCGCGAACAGTTGAAGTTGCATCGGGCCGATCCTGGTTGCGCGAACTGCCATACCAAGATTGATCCGGTCGGATTCGCCCTGGAAAGCTTTGATGTTTGTGGGGGCTGGCGGAAAAATTACCGTAGTTTGGGCGAAAAGGGCGATAAGGTGGAGGGTATCGGGAAGAACGGCCAACCTTTTATTTTTAAGCTTGGGCCGCAGGTTGATCCAACAGGTGAATTGCCGACAACCGAAAAGTTTCAGGATGTTGAGGAGTTAAAACGCTTGTTGATTCAACAAGATCGTGGGCTTGCCCGCAATTTGTTGGTGCAATGGACGATCTATGCGACAGGCGCTCCGCCACGTATCAGTGATCGTGACGAAATAGAGCGAATTTTGGATCGATTGCAATCCGATGGATATCCCTTGGGGAGTATGGTAGAAGAATTGGTCTGCAGTCCCATGTTTTTGAGAAAGTGACAACGATGGCAATGTTCCTCAAAAATCAACCTTTGTCTCGCCGGTTTGTGCTCAAAGGTCTAGGGGCTAGCCTGGCGCTCCCTTGGCTCGATGCGATGTTTCCGGCTGTTTGCCGAGGCGCGACCCGCCTGGAAGCTCAGCAGTCGCCGCAGCGTATGCTCGCCATTTGCAATAACCTCGGTGTACTCCCAGAGAAATTTTTTCCGACCGATGCCGGTTCGGATTACAAGCTTTCACCTTATCTTCAGATCTTAGAAGAACATCGTCAGAACTTTACAGTCTTCAGTGGGGTATGGCACCCGGATGTCGATGGTGGTCATCCCGCCGATATCTGCTTTCTCACCGCAGCACCTCATCCTGGTAGCGGCGGATTTCGCAACACGATTTCGCTCGATCAATTGATGGCCGAACAGATCGGTCACCATACACGTTTCCCTTCGCTCACCTTAGGCGTCAACGTAAAAGGGGGACAGCGGAGTTTGTCATGGACCGGAGCGGGTGTCTTGATTCCATGCGAGGATAGTCCTTTGGCCGTGTACCAGCAATTATTTCTGCAAGGATCCAAAGAAGAAGTTGCCAATCAGGTACGCAAGTTAGAACTTGGCCAGAGCATCATGGATTCGGTGACCACACAAGCCAAAGCGTTGTCAAAAAAGTTGGGGCCGAACGACCGGAGTCGCGTCGATCAATATCTCACGGGCGTGCGGGATTTAGAACAACGTCTCGTAGCAGCGAAACAGTGGGAGCACGTACCAAAGCCGAAACCGCGGAGCGAAGCGCCCGTTGATCCCAAAGATCCTAAAGCCTATTTGGCCAATGTGAAATTGATGTATGACATGGCCTGTTTGGCCTTTGAAACCGATTCGACGCGGTTGGTAACGCTGATGCTCGACAGCGTCAGTGCGCCGGCGATCAATGTGAAGGGAATCGATATCACCGACGGATATCATAATCTTTCGCATCATGGGAAGAGTGCAGAAAAATTGAAACAGTTGGAAGCGATCGACGTAGAGCATATGACACTGCTGAAGCAGTTATACAGTACACTAGAAGGTGCGCGAGAAAGTCAATCGCATCTTCTCGACCGAACGATGGTGCTCTACGGAAGCAATCTAGGAAATGCGAATACGCATGTTACCACAAATTTACCGATACTTTTTGCCGGTGGTGGGTTTAAACATGGACAGCATTTGGCATTTGACACCCAAAACAATTATCCGCTTCCCAACTTGTTCGTGTCGATGTTGCAGAATATGGGATTAGAGTATGACCGTTTCTCGACATCGACGGGCACGATGCGAGGTCTTTCGTTTTAATCCGTAATCGAAGCGTCTAGCGAAGGCTAGGCGTGCACACGCCTAATCTCACTCCCCAGCGTTTGTATCTCGCTGGCACTATTTGATCTTGCGATCCAATCGGTGGACGACCGAGGGGCGCCAAAGGCGAAAAATCTGCGGGATCTGATTTGGGTGTGTTACTGAATGCTGGAGATCCGTCTTGCGGTTGGGTTCATTGGTCGCGCAAGCCAAGCTGGATTAGGATCGAAGCAAAGCATTTTAAGCAACAAGATTTTCAGTGAGGTAACACTTGAATTTGGATCAATGGCTTGGGCAAGCGATTCAGCGAGGTGCCTCGGATGTGCACTTGATTGCTGGGTATCCGCCGATGATGCGTATGCATGGCGTTCTACTGGAGATCGAGCCTGAGGCTCTAACGGCTGAGAGGCTGCTCGAGCAATTGCAGGGAATCTGTCCGGAGCCCAAGCGAGCCCAACTGGCCGAACAGCGAAGTTGTGATTTTTCGCATGAGCTACGCGTGGATGAAATCAAGCGGCGAATGCGGGTTAATTTGTATTTCGCGGATGGTTCCCTGTCGGCTGCGTTTCGAGTGATTCCTGCTCAAATTCCCACTTGGCAATGGGCAGGTGTTTCGCTGAGTTTGGGTCAGAAATTAGTCTGTCAAAAAGATGGGTTGGTCATCATTACCGGTGCAACGGGCGCTGGAAAATCGACGACGCTGGCGATGTTAACCAACTTGCTTAATGAAGCGGGTGGTTATCGAATCATCACGATTGAAGAGCCGATCGAATATCGCTTTGCAAAAGGAGGTCGATCGATCATCTCGCAGCGCGAGGTAGGAGTCGATGTGGTTTCGTTTGCGGAAGGCTTGCGGTCGGGTTTGCGGCAAGATCCAGATGTGATTGTAGTGGGAGAAATTCGTGATACCGAGACGGCTCAGATGGCATTGAGCGCGGCGGAGACAGGGCATTTGGTTCTGGCGACGATGCATACACGCGATACCAAAGGGGCCATCAGTCGCTACGCGGACTTTTTTCCTTTGGAGACACAGCGCGATATGCGCAACCAGTTTGCTTTGAGTTTGCGAGCCATCGTCAGTCAACGTTTGTTACCGGGGCAAATCGAAGGCGAGAAGCGGGTGTTGGCACTGGAAGTTTTGTGGAATACAAGTCCAATATTCAGTGCGATTCGCAACAACAAATTAGAGAGCATCGATAATTATTTGTTGACTGGGCGTGACGAAGGGATGGTAAGTTTCGACGAGTCCATTCGAGTGTTATATCGCGAGGGTAAAATAGCACTGCAAACCGCTGAAAGTCATGTCCGCGACCGCGCATTTTTGACGCGCTAATACATCCTCGAACACAAAAGTATAACCGGGGAAGGACGCTTGACGGTTCAGTTCGCAGAATCGCTTGAACCAGACGGCTTGCGCATTCCATGAATGCAACGTTTGTGGGCAAGGGTTTTAACAGTTCGCGAGGATCGCTCAGTATCCTTTTTTGGCTCCTTCGACAATCGCAAGCACACCGGGATGCTTTAACTTTCGCTCGAGTGATATCGCGAAAAAAGATTCTTTCACACCGGCGACTTTACCTAAGGAGACCATGTCGAAAGATTCCTTTAAATCGCGAAGCACGGCAGTTGGTGCGGCAAAGAAACCATCACCCGCTCGAGCTGCCACTTCAAGCATCGCACTGTCCGCAAACTCGCCGCGAATCGATAGGGTGATTCCGCGATCCGCAAACCAGCGATCGAGATGACGCCGTAAAACAGTATCGGAAGTGGGCAAAAGAAAAGGGGCTTGCTGCAGGGAATATGGAAAATCGCCCTGCAGCGATTGAGTTAGTTTTCTGGTGCCCATGACATGGACGTCGGATTCCCACAACAAATGGCTGTATGCCTTGACTCCCAGCGATGGGTCGAGAGGACGATCGGTTAGAACAACATCCAGTTTATGGATCGATAGATCTCCGATCAGATGGTTCATTTCGCCTTCATGGCAAACCAGCTTGATTTGGCCTGGCGATGCGAGCGCGGGTTTGAGCAATTTGTAGGCGACCAATTTCGTGATATCGTCGCGCAAGCCCACGCGGAGTTCGATCGGTCGACCGATGGGATTGCCGCGCACAAATTCGACCATTTCTTCTCCGAGATTAAAGATGTCCGTGGCGTACCGCTCGACCACTTCGCCGGAGGCTGTCAGTGCCAAACCGCGTCCTTTTTTCTCGAAAAGTTTGACACCTAAGACCCGTTCCAATTCTCGGATCTGGATGCTCAAGGTGGCTGTGGAAAGGTGAAGTTCTTTGCTTGCGGCTGCCAAGCTTCCGGTGCGAGCGGCGGTGTGGAAATAATACAAATGGTGGTAATTGAGCCACATAGATCACCTCGCTGAGTTGCCCAATAGGATCGTTTGATTTATTCAAACAAATATAGACCCATTATTTAACAATTTAGGGGTCGATCCAGCGTACTATGGAAAAGGAGTTCGATTTTTCTCGCTTGACGAAGGGTTTTTCCATGATGCAGGTAGCAGTGCACGGCGATCGACGGATCATTTCTGAAAATCAAGTGGAAGTTCTTCATAGGAGGTTGGATTTTGCCTTGTCCCGGTTTGAAGAGCGTCTGGGCCGAATCGCGGTCTATTTGCACGACGTCAACGGCGATAAAGGCGGGGTCGACAAGCAGTGCAAAGTGATTGTGCCGCTGCGTCGGGGAAAATCGATTGTGATGGAGGATCGTGACAGCAACTGGCTAGCCCTCTTTGATCGAGTCTCAGAGCGGCTTGGCTATAACGTCTCGAAAGAGATTGAGCGGCGGAGATCGCGTTAGCTGTCTTGGCATGACCGCAGGCATGGTAGGCCGACCATGCCTGCGGATTGCAAAGGAGTGCAGATTTCGGGAGCCGTTCTACATTTCTCACGCGGCATACTACTGCTCTCCTGAACAGTATGATCTTGAAGAAAAGGGCATTTAACGCGAAACTGCTCCTGCAGATCGCCTTGATATTGAGAGCCCTTAGTCGCGAGATTGAGAAAACATGGAAGCTGGTATTGTCGGATTGCCCAACGTTGGAAAAAGCACATTATTCAATGCGCTGACCGCATCAAAATCGGCTCAAGCGGCCAACTATCCTTTTTGTACGATCGAGCCCAACGAAGGTGTGGTGAGCGTGCCAGACGATCGCTTGCAGCGGATCACCAATTTTATTGTGCCTCAGCGTATTATTCCTGCGGCGCTCAAGTTGGTAGATATAGCGGGCATTGTGAAAGGAGCCAGTGAGGGTCAGGGATTGGGCAACAAGTTTCTCAGTCACATTCGTCAGGTGGATGCGATCATTCAGGTCGTACGGTGCTTCATCGATCCGGATGTGATTCATGTGGCGGGGACTGTCGATCCGTTGCAAGACATTGAGACAATCGAAACGGAGTTGATGTTGTCAGATATCCAAGTATTAGAGGGGGCAATCCCCAAAGCTCAGAAAGGGGCTCGCGCAGGGGAGCGTGAAGCGAAGCTTCGTTTGGCGGCGATCGAAAAATGCATGGCTCATTTGGCCAAGGATTTGCCGCTGCGGACTTTGGAGCTACCTGAAGCGGAAGCAGAGGCGATTCAAAGTTTTGGCTTGATGACCTATAAACCGATTTTGTTTGTAGCCAATGTGGCTGAAGACGATCTGGATGGTCAAGGCGAGTTAGTGCAAAAGGTTCGCGCGTATGCGGAGAAGGTGGGCGCTTCGGTGGTGCCGGTTTGTGCCAAGTTGGAGGCGGAGATCGCAGAGTTGGACGAGCCTGATCGAACCGAGATGTTGCATTCGGTGGGTTTGAAGGAGCCGGCGTTGGCCACCTTAGCGAGACAGGCCTATAAGACGCTTGGCTTGCAGAGTTATTTTACGGCCGGTGAGAAGGAAGTTCGGGCTTGGACGGTGCGTGTGGGGGCGACAGCGCCGCAAGCAGCGGGAGTGATTCATTCGGATTTTGAGAAGGGCTTTATTCGCGCGGAAATTTATACTTTGGAAGATCTCGAGAAGTACAAGAGCGAGAAAGAAATTCGCGCGGCAGGGAAATTGCGTGTCGAGGGTAAGGCCTACATTATGCAGGATGGCGACATTTGTCACTTCCTCTGCAATTCTTGATCGCTGCCAATCATTTTGAAATCCTGGCACGCGGCAATCTATGTCCAACCATACAGCCGACCGCCGTGATGATGGGCTCTCGCGTCATTCGGCCTCGTCCTAGCGATTTCATCGCGACCGACTATCGTTGCAGCGATACGGCGCGTTCGACGACGATATGATTGGCGGAAAGTTCAGGCAGGTAACCGCGTCGTCCTTTCAAGCCAACGGGTTGACGCAGATAACGTCTCAGATTCACCCCTGGTGGGGCGGTTACATAAGCGATGGTATTTCCGCGGTCGTCGGTGATCGCATACTCGGGTTGGCCCGTATGTGTGGCGTGTACGGGGACCAGCCAACCGCTAGCATCATACTGTCCAGCGTTGATCCACATCGCGGGCGTTTCGGGATTGCTGGGCATCAAAGGACCTTGGCTCCGTACTTGGCTGGATGCCGGTACGGTGTGAGTCGAACGATTTTTGAGTTGTATGAAGGCATCGATGCGTTCGATCAATAACCTTGCTTCACCTCGGTAAAGTGGATCATTGCTTTGTTGCAAGCGTTCTTCGATGGTCGATTTAAAACTCGCCAAGTTCCATTGTTCAATCGGATTTGCAACTTCACGTGATAGAGCAAATTGAATTTGCTGCAATTCGGGCGATGAAATATTAACCGGTGCCGAGGCATCGGCGGGCTCGGTGAGCGGCTGGGCGTCGCTGGCAGTCGCCACGTTATTACCAGGCATTTGAATTCCATGCCAAGTGGACGTGGTCGCGTAACTTGAGGCTTGATCGCTGCGATAACCGGCAGTGGATGCTTGTGAATTGAAGTTATCGTTACGCATCGGTGAGTCAAGCGGTTGTGGGTAGGCTGCTTGCTCTCGGCCGCGTAGATCCGCGGCCAAAGTGGGATAATCATTTCCACCGTTTTCAAATCCACGACTCAACGACCGACGACCCGGTCGTGGAAGCTGCGCGATGCGCGATTGAAAAGGTTGGTCAGGCGAATAGGTGCGCTCGGGATAGGAGCTGCGATTGGCTGCTTGCGGGCTTTGAACGGTTGCATCCGGTGTGGGGATCATGGCATTGGGAGCGTTGCCGGTATCGTTGCGGTGAATGAAATCGGCAAAGAGCCATTCCAATGGGCTGACCGGTTGCGAAGTATACGGCGCGGCAGTCTGTCCGATCATCATGGCGCTGGGGGCGGGGCTTTGGCTGGGAAACGCTTGAAATTGGTCCCATTGAGGAGCGGGTTGTGCGACTGCTGTAGGCCTAGCATTGCGAGTCATGGGGCTGAATTGCGGAGCGGGTGTTGGTCGAACAAAAGTGTTTCGCGGTGAGGGTTGTTGATCAAAGTATCCTGCTGCCGTGGGGCCTGGTTCAAAGGTCGAAGAGGGAGAAGCGGTGCGTTGAATAGGGCTGGCATTGCCGGAAGGAATAAGGGTGCGAGGTGGCTTGGGCGCTGCGATTGGCTCGTAAGCGGTGGCCAGCGAGATTTTGCGATCAGGTTTTCCATCGTTGTCGGCGAGCACCGATTTTTCTTTGTTCGCGCTGCGTTTAGAAGGCACAGTGGCGGAGTTAGAGTGGATAGGGTCAGGAGCGGTTGTTGCAGAGCTATCCGATCCCAGCTCATTTGAATTCAAATCGTCTGCGGTCCCGAGATGTTCGATGCGAATCCATCGCAATTCATCGCTTGGGGGTGCGATTCGGTACCACAATTGGTTCGCGCCATCATCGCTTTGTCGTTGGGCTTCACCGAGGATAGTGACTTTGGTGCCTCGAGCGAGTTCGGTTTGCCAGCGATATTCGGTTTGTTTGAGTGTACTGCCGATCCAACAGACGGTTTTGTCAGCGATGATTTCGATTTCTTTCCCGTTGGTGAGCAGTTTACAATCGCGACCTGCGATCCAGCAGAAGCTTTGCGAGGGTGGAACGATGGCGACCCAGCCATCGATTCCTTTTTCGATGATACTGACGCGTTCTCCACGTTTGAGTTGCATGGTAGCGTAGTAGTCGGCGTCCGGTCCGCAGTGAACGTCAGCTTTCGCGACACGAATGATGGCTTGTTCGAGTTCTTGAGCTGTGGCCTGAGGTTGCTGAGTGAGCAAGGCGTAGGCGAGAGCGATTGCGAACTGGAGCAAGTGTTGCGGAGCGACGGATCGGCAACACAACGATTGGTTCATGGATAGGATTCCAAGAATATGCGATTGGAACGGTCACGAAATGGATTTCTACAGTGGGTCTGTTAAAGTAATTTGCGGTCTAAGGCAATATCGAAACCTATTTCTTGCCCATTTTCGTCTGCTAGCATTTTACCAATTTTCCCATTTGTGTTCTTTCCGGTCTTAACTCACTTGCGCGTCTTGCATGTTGAATCCGCACGCCGCCAGGTTAGGCATCCCCAGGCACCGCTCCGCCCCGGGGCACCTCTTGGCCTATGTCCGCCGCGACTTTGGCCGAGAAATTCGAATTTGCTGGTCCTCTACCTCGCTGTAATTGGTACGTTGTGGAGCAAGTAAAGACTGCTGTTCTATCCGTAACAGCGATTTAGATTCGTAAGGAACGACCGACTACTGAACCATGCAGATCGCAACCATAAAGCCTCAGCGACCGCGAATCGACCAATTATTGGAGCGTTATCGAGAAACCATTGGCGCGGACTTCGCGGGTTATCGAAACCATGTTTATCGCACGGTGACTTACGCAATGCATTTCTTGGGTGATGATCCACAGTATGAAGTATTGGTCGAAACCGCATTTGTCTATCATGATTTGGGTCTGTGGACCGCACACGAGTTAGCCTATTTGGAGCCTTCGGAAAAGCTTGCACTTCGGGACAATGAGAAGTTCGAATGGGGGTTGGATCCCGACGCTTTGAGGGCCGTAATTCATTGGCATCACAAGTTATATCGTTTCCGGGGTCCGCACGAGAGAGTTATTGAAGCGTGTCGAAAAGCGGATTGGATCGATGCGACGCAAGGTTGGCTACGAAAGGGATTGAATCGTTCGACGATTGCCGCTGTGGAGTCGATGTTTCCGAATTGTGGGTTTCATAAGTCCCTAGTGCGTTTGGCCAAAGACTATAGTGGTTCGACGGTTCTCGGGTTGTTACGAGTTACACGTGGCATTATCAAATGGTGATACTGCGCTGGTGGGGTTGTAAACCTGGGCATAACACATCAGATCGCATAAGCAGTTGACAATTTTTTTGATTGTTGAATGACCTCACAACGCTTGCTCACCCCTTAAGCCTAACTCACGTCACTCCGTCCCTTTTGCGTGATTCGTTTGGCTTGAATTGCCGGATTACTTCTGCGGAAGCTCATAACTTTCACATCGAGCTCAAATCACTGATACAGTCGAATCGCTCGGTCGATAGCAGCCAAAATCGATCTAAGCGATGGACGGTGTTTTTCTTGGCGGAGGATGGCAAATCGCAACTACGCGGTGAGCTGTTCGTTTGACTGATTTATGCTGGCGTGCTGTTGGAATACAGATTTATGTTAACAGATTGATTATAGACATCCGATGGACTGAGGAGAGAGGGAGAGAATAGCGATTCAGTGAGAGCGACGCGGTCAGAATCTATGGGATCAAATTTGTTGAGCCCAGGAGTTTACCCATATTTCTCGTTCACACAATTTTTTCGATGTGCCACCCTGCCTCATATCGCAATCTCACTTCATGCTTTGTGCCGCGTTCCCCTGCTCTGTCGCCGAACCAAAGGCGCATCACCTGGCTCAGTACGTTCTCATTCCCACGTTTCACGACGTTGATATACTCTTGAGCGAAGCGTGCTATATATTCTTCACCATCGATAGTGACCGCGATATCGCCGCTAGGTAACTCGCTGCGTCGGTTCTGCGGCAATTTCAAAATAACGCGACCGCTTGCCTGCAGAAGTTTCAAGCGTATTTCGTTCCCCGCCTTCACGCGTAGCAGGTATTCCAGTAGGCGCCACTCCGCGATTTCTCGGACCATTTCCGCAAAGGACTCTTGATCCTCTGAGGCGATGGTCCGTTTCAATTGCAAACCATTCTTATCGCTGGTGAAATACTCACCGCCACCCCATGCTTTGCCAGGATTGTCGCGGACCATGCGGGCCAGTGCTTTTTTGTCGTCAAGGTCTATTGCGATTTCTGCCCGTACTCCCTTCCATCGCAGAGCTAAACGAGTCAGCTCGTCTGCTAATTCATCCCAGCTGATCTTGCGCGTCCAAGCGTTTCGATGATAGATACCGAGCAGTACCAGCATTTTAAAACTCTTGGTCATAGCCGTGATACACAATTCGCGCCACCAGGCGCGATACTGTTCAGTCAATCGAACATTTTGTTCGCTTAAGTAGACGGGCTGTTGAGACTGCCGGTATTCCAGATAACCGAACCAGGAGCCATATTTGGTGAATAAAGCACGCGGATTTAGGCCAATATTTTGCAACTCGCTTAACTGCGGGCGCATTCCAAATTGTTCGACATAATCGCTTACCCAAAGATCGATGGCATCTTGGCCATCGCGTTTCAGCAGGCGGTTCAAGATGTCGATTGCTTCCAAATCGTAGGTAATCTCACAACCAGGAGGGAGATCGACCGCGCCTGTTTGAACCTGCTTCAGTGCCTTCCGTACATTGGCATCGGTCGGCAGCAAGCCACAAATCGGTTGCAGAAGCGATTTGACTTTGACCAAAAAGGTTTTGTGATTCCCGATGTAATCAATAACGTGCACATGTTCTTTATCCGTCGCTTTACGGAGTCCGCGACCGAACTGTTGGAGCCAGATGATTGCGGACTCGGTTGGTCGCAGCATCAAGATGGTGTCGATGCTGGGAATATCAAGTCCCTCGTTGAAAACATCGACGGCAAACAGGATATCCAGTTCGCCGCGCGATAAGCGATCTAACGATAGGGCTCGGGGTGCCGATGTTTCACCGGAGTGTACGGCTGCAGCACGTACTCCCTGGGCTTCAAAAAATGCAGCCATAAAGTCGGCATGTCGCATCGAGCAACAAAAGCCGAGCCCTTTTTTCGCTCCATGTTTTCGGTAGAGCTCGAGGGCATTGCGAGCACGCTCCTGAGTTGCTACGGCGTTGGTCAGCGATTCCTCGTCAAAGCGATTGCTACGCCAGGGGATGTCGGCATAATCCACTTGGTCTGGAACACCGAAATATCGAAAGGAGGCCAGGAGTTCTTCGCGAATGCCACGTACCAAATCGCAGCGGAATACCAAATTGCCTCCGCACAGTGACAGCAAGTCTCCTCCATCGGTTCTTTCCGGAGTGGCCGTCAAGCCGAGCATAAACTTGGGCGTAAAATAATCCATCAAGCGGCGATATGTGCTGGCGGCAGCATGATGGAATTCATCGACGATAATGTAATCAAAAGCATTGGCAGCAAATTGTTTAAGATGAGCCGATTTGCCGAGTGTTTGGATCGAAGCGAACAAAATTTCAGCAGCGGATATTTTTTCGATGCCGTTATATTTTCCGAGGGATGCGTTGGGGCGAATAGTGCGAAAAGTATGCAGAGCTTGTTGCAGGATTTCTTCGCGATGGGCCACGAAGAGAATTCGTTGAAATTCTGGTCGATGGCTATCGAAGGCTGAGAGCCACGTTTTACCGAGACCAGTTGCCAATACGACTAAACCTGCTCGCTGCCCTGCGAGACGACATTCTTCCAAGGCTTTGAGCGCTTCGAGTTGAATCGTGTTGGGTTTAGGTGGCGTGCTGGGCCGATCTACTTCAGCGAGTTGCGATACCGTAATAGCGTTTACAGCAGCGCGTCGGAGTCGATACTCAGCGATCCATTCCGGGGTAATCTGCCGCGTTTGAGGATGTTGCCACAACTCGTCGAAGGCCGCTCGAACATCCGTATATCCATCTCGATCGCTGCTCTTGTAAACGCGATAGTTCCATTCAATACCGCTGCGCAAAGCAGAGTGCGATAGATTAGAACTGCCTACAAAGGCGGTTCCATGCTGATCATCTTGTTGAAAAAGGTAGGCTTTAGGATGAAAGGAGACAGCAGTAGCTTGAAAGACGCGAAGTTGTAAGGGGCCATCGAGATCGAGTAATTCGGCTAGCGCGTCGGGATCGGTGACTTGTAAATAATCACCGGTCAAGATGCGAACGTTTCCGTGGCGCTGAAGCATATCGATAAGATACGGGCGCAGCAGTTCAACACCGCTGCGTTGAATGAAGGCGACGGAGAGATCAGCCGATTTGGCAGTTTGTAGTTCGTGCTGGATATGGGGCAGCAGTGGATCGCGATCACCGCGGACCAGTGCGCTGTCGCCGATACTGGGCAAGCGTGGAACGGGCGATCTTGGCACCACCTTGGTGATTTTACCAAAATCGGAGAAATGCTGGTGTTGCAGACGGACGGATTCAGTGACAGGAATCGCTGGGATCTGAGTAGCGTGGATTTCAGCGGCTGCGTTGGTTGCTTTAAGGTAGTTGGCTTTTTGCGGTATGACATATCTCACTCCGCCTCGCGGATCGGGGACATCGCCCTGATAACGCGGGATAATATGCAAGTGCAAATGCGGTACCGTTTGGCCGGCAGCTTCCCCGACGTTGATCCCAATGTTAAATCCATCGGGCTGATGGCGTTGACAGATGGCTTGTTTCCCCTCTTCAATCGCTTGCCAAACTGCCTGCTGTTCTTCTGGGCTTGCCTCAAACCACGTTGCTACGTGCCTCTTGGGCACAATCAATAAATGCCCCGGACTGACCGGATACCCATCCCACAACGCCACCACCAGCGAATTGCTAAATACAACCCGCGAATGAGAGATTTGGCAAAAGGGGCAAGTGAATGGCTGTGATTGCATGGATGTTTGATTTGTAGGAATTCGCAAGTACACCGATTCTCTTACATCCCAGATGACTCTGCAAGCTAAGCCAGACCTAAACCCTCTGCCTCGTAAAACGAGCCTATCCGAAAATCATGAGCCGCTCTGGCGCTGGTCGGTGTTTTCGAGATCCTCGACCTCTCCATCCATCGGTTGTCCAATACGATTCAGGCTGGCCTTCAGTTCCTTCAATCTTGATTCGCGCTGCCGGTCCATTCGATTCACGAAAGGCAATAGACTGAAGCAACAAAAAATAAAGAGAATGGCAAATACCACCCTCGTAGCTAGGAATTCGAGTTAAGGTGACAGAATATTCAAGGGTAGAAATCTGCTATCCTTGCAACGAGAGGCTTGCCACTCATAAGCAATCATCGGCGCTAATATCATCCACATAAAGCAGTTTGCAAATGCGCCATTGGCCGTCTTCTTGAACGAGGTGATACTCGTAGGAGACCAGTGGTCCAAATTTGCGAATGTCGCGAGTTCGTACCAGCGCGGTCGTTCCCTGTATATCGACCGATTCGATCGTTTCACTTTTGGGATCGTGCAGCGGGTTGTTGCCAAAGTTGGTCGAGTATGTAACGGTGCTCTTTACGCATAGTCGATTCAATATTTGCTGATATTCGTCGGTCGCAACTTTCATAGAACGCCCGTATTTTTCCTCATCGCCGACGACCAAATTGGTTCGAGCGTCAGAACGATTATTCCAATCGAAATAAGCTTGAATGTAGGAATTTACGATTTCTTCTGGTGAGTGTGCCATGAGGGATATTTCTATTCGGTTTCGAACGCCAATGCAACTAGTATGCAGCATCGGCCGGTAGACTGGGCTAACTGGTATGCTGTACGAACTAGCATGTAGAGAGGCGATATCTGAATTCCAAAAACAGCGCCGTTACCATACTTGCTTGGATTATTGGCCTGCACGCTAACTTCTCGTCTTGCCCGCTATCATATCGAATGTGGCCTAGCAATATCAATCGGTCGTGGTCAGTGGCTTAGCCTTCTGAACAGTGGTCCGCATGCTCTATCCAAAAAACGTTAGTTGATAGAGCTTCTAGCGATGATCGAACTACCAAGCAGCACTCGCCAGCGGCATGACTCGGTTATACTATCTAATTGCTTAGGAGGCTCGGACATCTACCCGATGCAAGAGCTGGAAATAGGGAATCGATATATGAAAAAACCCCCGTCGAATACCCATCGACGGGGGCAAGTTGTTGTGCTGGTATGTGCACACTAGCGGTGTCCGTTTAATTCCAAACTTTAGGCTTTAAGCCACCTTGCTTTTCCATTAAGCTACGCCTGCTTCGTCACAAAATCTTCAGAGCAAGCGACGGGATTCGAACCCGCATCAGTTGGCATGGATTTGGAACCTCGAGCTAGCGATCAGCACGAATATTCTTGCTAGAGTAATAGTCTCCTGCTGACGTCCTGCCTCTACTGCTTGGGCTACACCATCATAAAAAAACAACATAAAAAACAACATAAAAAACAACATAAAAAACAAGCATTAGGGAAAATCGTGCTTGTCCAATATCAAGTGATGGCGGAAGGTTTTGCACCTTCACTGTGGGACTTCGTTGGTTTAAAGCTAAAGCTGAGTCTGTACTCTATGAGAATCGTAGGTTAAATCGTTCAACCTGGAAAGATAAATTTCAAAATCTTCTCCCCAACTTTTTTCTTTTCGACTTCTAAGCCGTTTGCGTTTTCGCGAGCGGTCTTCACTGCATCTTGCAACGATCGCACTCGATCGAGCATCGCATTCTTCTTCGCTGCTGGTATCGCACCACTGAACTTTACTGTAGTCCACGTACCGGCTGTTACATCCTCCATGTACATTTCCACCTGTGCAGGATGCTCCTTCGTTGCCTCGTACTTGATATGCGTCTTCGGGACCTTCTTGGTACGCAACGTTTGAAATGGTTCCGAGGCAAAGCAGTCTTGAGCCGTGTCGTAATTCCAACGCTCCGCTGGATCGAGGACAGGCAATTTTTCGACAAAAGTTTGAATATCTACCAGTTGTTTCTCTAAAAACAATAAATGCGTAACTGGTACTTTGGCAAGAATCACGTGGTTCTCTACGACCACGTCCGATGCAGCTTCGCAATTTGCCCAATCCTGCGTGGCTACGACATCAAACATCTCTACCAAATTTGTGACAACACTCGAGATCGCATCCTGTACTTTGACTTGAACCAACTTGTTCTCCGAAGGAAGCACGTCGCCCATTTCATCTTTAGGCTTATAGCTGCGGGATATTCCGGAAAGTGTTTCGTTTTTTTGCAGTTGCTGATAGGCATGCGTTATAGCATCTTTGGCCTGCGACTTCTTCGAAGCCTGAATCGCGATGATCTGGTTTAGCTTTGGCATAGTTCTAAGTCTCCGAAGTAATCGAAAAGCGCATGCGATACGGGGCATTCGGCTGCATAATGCAAGGACAGAAAATGGGCGTCAAGGTTCAGCATGACTCGACAAATTGCGCTGGAGATTGGCAGAGAAGTAAGTAGGGAGAAGTAAGAAGGATCCAAAGATTTTGGATTGGTGCGCCTCTGGCGACTGGCGAGGTTTAGCCAAAGGGTGGGATTGTCGGCATTCAGCATGCGGGCTGAGGAAAAGAGGGGGGGGAGAGAGCAAGTGAGAATGAAGTAGAGCTTGAAATTTAACTTGACCAAAGTGGATCATCCTTATTAGGATAATATAATTATAGTCTGCCAAAAAGGCAGTCGTATTGCAGCCGGTGCGGATTTGATGTTCCCTTTTGAAAAGTAACAACGAGTTGCCAACTCGAATGCTCCAGAAAACCATACAACGCGAACTCTGTTGGTTCTACCCTTGGTTGATCCAATTCTCTCGCCGGTTGCTCGGTGGTGAACGCCTTGGCCATACGCTGCAACCAACGGCCCTCGCACATGAAGTGCTTTCTAAGCTCATGCGGTGGGACGGTGAGATGTCCGATGGCAGCAAGCGTGGACTCCAGCAGCTCGCCGCTTCAGTTGCCCGCAAGACGTTAATCGATTCTGGGAGACGTCATCAAACCAAAGTTAAAGCATTGCAGCATTTGGCTGAAGAAGAGCAAAACGCCCATTCACTGCACCCTGCTACGATCGAAAAATTATTGCTCGCCTTAGAGCGTCTTCGCAACTTTGATGAACAAATCGCGAGGCTGGTAGAACTTCGCTACTTCGAAGGCTATTCGCGACAAGAAGCTACCGAAGTTCTAAACCTTTCTCCACGCACTGCTGCCCGCAAATGGATTTTCGCCAAGGCTTATCTTGCCAAAGCGATCCATCAGGATTCTTAAACGTAGGTCACGATTTGTTTGGCTTGTCGTACCACAACTGAAGTGTGGCGGCAGCATTCTCGTATCTTGCTTGACGCAGTGCTTGGCCAGTTGCATAACCAATTGGATCGTTGGGCGTCGGATGATAAATCAATTTAGTCGCAACGCACGATACGCGTATGCGAAGATAACTAGAATCTTTTACATAGGGCAGGATATCGAATTCTCGCGGTATCTGGTCCTCTTCCGTTTGAGCGCTCAACTCGACCAACTCCACAAAAATTCCTCGTGTTGATTCGGACGAGACAAAGACTTTCACCTTGGCCTGCGGATCATAGATTGTCGCGGCAAGAAGACGCAAGTGCAGAAACGCTTTCTCGATTTTTTGCGATGGAGAGAGTGGGAAACGGATATAAAGATTGCTAATTTGATCGGGAAAACGTGGACACAAAAAACGAATATCATTCCGTTCGGGTATGTTTTTTTCGGTGACCAGGGCAAGCAATTCCTGGCTCTCCATATATTGAGGTTGATCCGACCACAAGTCGATCGTAAGTGCTGCGTCGGGAGGCGCGGTAGGGAGTAGGCCAAAAGAAATTTTTGAGGTTGGGGGTAATGGGACGCTTCGGTAACCGAGCGTCAAGCTCAATATGGCAATACTGGACCAGAGCATTATCATCACTGCAGGCAGCGAAATACGATCCCCTAAAAGTTTCATGTGTTCCCCTCGTACCAGAGGTTGAACTCGACTGCAGCAACATCGTCACCGTGCAGATTATCGACAACCAAAGACAGCGGCGGCCAATCATCTCCGTCCCAGGAGTGAGACAGATCGAACGAAATGCGAAACTGTAGACTACTGTCAGGTTTCATTTGAGCACGCTCTATGGTCCCAATCAGATTACGCAAAGCCGCGCCGCCAAAGTAATTTTGCCGGATAGCGCACAGTTTCCAGGGCGTGACTGATTGCATGGGGTTGCCGGAGATTGAACGAGAATCCAAACGCAACGTCGCGTGTCTTGAGGGCGCATTAAAGATCGTCCGCAAAAAGATTGAATTCCAGCCAATGGGGCGAGTTGGCAAAGGTATCGGTTCTGAGATAAGGCTGCCGGAGAGTATCCCTTTTTTCAGGTAAATTAGGCTCGAGTGAGAATTCGCAAAGCGGAATATCCGTTGCGTTTCTAGCTCGTGGGTAAGTTTTGAATTTTTATCGCGCCAAATAAACAAGTCGTCTTGTTTGCGCAAAGAAATGAAGGTTTGGATATCTTCTTTGGTACCTGGAATAAAATGACGTTCAACCTTTTGGGCTTCTTGTTGTAGTTGACGCCAGCGTCGGCCTATGACGAAGGGGACTAGAGTGGCACTCAATCCCACAAAAGAACGACGGGTCCAAATTTTAGTCTGTGCTAAAAAATTCGAGTGACTGCGAGCGGGTTGCGCGTTGGTCCATGCTGCGGTCGGAACTCCGGTTAGCTTCATCAAACGTTCAATGATTGCCTGGCAATGCGGTGGTCGATCTTCCGGGTTTTTGGCCAAAAGATCATCGCGCAACGTTTCCAGTTCTTTTCGTTCATCCGACGAATCCGAGCTATCTAACGCCTCGAGCAGTTCGCGAAGAATAACACCTAGGCTGTAGAGATCGAAGCGTTCATCCAGATTCTTTTGTTCCATAACTTCCGGTGCGATGTAGCCTGGTGTGCCTCCTCGCCAACCTGTAGTGCCGGAATGTTCATCCTCGATTCGAAAGACGGTACCAAAATCGGTGATTATGGGTAATGGTTGATTGTCCCGCATGATGATGTTGGTTGGCTTTAAGTCCCCATGTAGGGCTGAGCCAAGATGAAGCGTCGAGACGCCCTCGGCGACACGCTGCAAAATGATTGCTACGGTTGAAACAGAAAGAGGTGCCTGCAGCGGAAGCCAATATGCCAAAGCGCTACCGGGAATCCATTGCCGCGCGATTCCTAGCAGCGGTCCTTGCTGAACAACACCGAGTATGGTTGCCACATAAGGATGCGAGATCTCAGATACAATTTTGGCAGAATCCAAAAACTGTTCCCGGTTGCACTTATCCTTCAAATAATTCGGAAAGGCAAACGTGATCACCGCTCGTCGACCGAGAACGCTATCTTCGGCAAAATAGGTTGCCGTGTAAGAATTAAAAGCGAGGCATTTACCAATACGATAATCGCCTGCATAAAACTGTTTCGTGTTTTGATCCCAACGAAAAAGACCAACCAACTCTCGCAAATCCGATGGGTGTCGCGCAGAAGCCTTCGGTTGTGTCGACGCTGCCAGCCACTGCTGCATGGGGAGTTTATCACTCAATTTCCCCAGGAGCTGATCCGTCGAATGTTCCGATTGATCTTGAAAACCAAGCAGCGATTCCAACTGTGCGACGATCGGCCGGCCAGCGGCGCGCAGTTCTTCTAGCTTCACACGCCGCTCGGGTTCGCTCAGGTCGATCAATTGATCGAACAATTCATAAAGCTCTTTAAGGTCGTCGGTGGCCATGCTAAAGGGCAAGATTCCCAAAGAAATGAGTTTGGAAGATCTGTATTCTAGAAAGCTTTAGCAGGTAAGCGGGGGATGGTCCTTAAATGGGACAACAAAACAATGAAAAAAGGGTGCAATAGGGCACGGACCGGACAGAAGACAGTTATTTAGGTTCTTCTGCGATGACGGGAGTCGGGGCAGCGGTTTTGGCGGCCAAGATTTCCATGGCAGCTTGCACTTCGCACAGGGGTTTGCTGGCACTCGGTTCCGCCAAAATTTCAGCTAGCGTTGTCTTGCCAAATGCTTCTTCGACCATGCACAAAGCATCATCTACACGGCGATGCAAGGGGCATAGCACTTTTCCATGACTGGGGAGACCTAGGGGGCACTGATGTATCCGCTGAATGGGGTCCACGGCATTAACGACATCGAGCACCGTCAACTGTGTGGGAGGCAATGCGAGGGTGACCCCCCCTCCAATGCCGCGCTGCGATCGCACGATGCCCGCTCGACTCAATCCCTGAAGAACCTTGGAAAGATAAGCCTGTGGTACTTTCGTTGCCACCGCAATCTGCTCCGTCGTGCTCGCCGCTGGGGAACAATACGCCAGGTGGACTACAGCACGGAGGGCATATTCCACAGTCTGAGAGAACATAGCTTCACCCTATATTAAATTTCTATACAGCAATTTCACATAGTACTTTAGACGCTAGGGAAAGGTGTCAGCAATCGACCCAAAATCATCATATTAGTTAGGGCTAACCGAGAGTGCGTTGGGTAGACCACATCGAATCGACGAAAGAAAAATATATACCTCCCTCGCGTCTTTCCATTGCTACGACACAAGTGCCAAGAAAGATCGAGATATACTTCGACGATTTCCCAAGAGTTCGTGCATCAATCCCGTGTCTGCGCATCGAAAATGGGTATGTGGCGACGAAAGCCGTAGTTTTGGGTAAAGTGATTCGCTAAATGGGTGGTTATTGTGAGCTTTGGTGGGCTAAAGCTCTAAATATTCGTCCAAGGCATCGCGAACAACGGCGGGGTTAGACGCCACACCGGTGAAGCGGAGAAAATCTTCTTCCAGCATTTTGGCTAACCAATCGGTTTCATGAATCGTTTGAGCCGTCTCAACGGCGGCGAGCTTGGACGGCGACAACGAAAAAATATCCTTGCGGATATAGACGATCCTTTGGGCATCGCGCCGACCTGGCGAGTCGCCCTGTGAATTGATGCCCAGATTGGAATAGGACGGTTCGCGTGCGAGCCACTTTTCGAGTTCACGAGTTCCGCGATCGTCGGTCAACAGGACAGTGTCGTAGGTGATGTCGGTGTCGTCTGGGAGTTCCGGGCTGATTTTCAAACGGTTATCAGCGATCGATGTTTGTATCAATTCGATGATTGCAGGAGGGGCTTGATCTTGCAAGGCTTCGACAGACTCCCCCACTTTCCACCAAACTCGACTTATTTCGGCATGGACCAAAGTGGCAACGGCCGCTCTTGCGATTGGGCTGTCTCCCAATACCAAACAGGATAACTCCTTTATCGCCGTTGGGTCGTTCATTCCGAGCGATTTTGATCCCAGAATCGACTGTAGAATGGCTGAGCCCGCTGAGTAGGAGGCTTCCCAGGTGGGTCGACGCACTTCTTCTGCTTCTGCTGCTGCGCTGGCATTATCCGCTGGTTTCTCTTCTGCGACTGCATCGGTTGTCAAGCGTTGCAGCAAAGTTGCGCGGCCGCACCATTTTGCCAAAGGCTGGGCCACCACAGGTAGCGACTCGCCAAGTACCAAGCTGCGCATTGGGTCGGTTAGCAGCAAAACGCTATCGATGCCGAGCAATTCGAAGGCTGCCAGCGCTTCTCCGATTTGTTCATTGCGGATCTCGGCCGAGAAGAGTTTCCAATCTGAAAGGGCTCGATCCGTAAATGCTCGCTCCAAGACGAATTGAGTGGGATTGCCTCCCACATCATCGCCCAAACAGCAAACGATCGGTTGCAAGGATTTACGGGTCAAGGTGCACCAGATTCGGGGTACTAAAAAGTTAGCGCATCGGATTGAAGACGTTTTACGGTTTCGGCCATCAATTCGTCTTCTCCCATCTCATCTGCGGCTTCATAGGTCACCGAGAACCGGAGGAAGCTTCCCGCATCATCCCAGGGAACCGTGACAATGGAGTGTTGCACAATAAGATACTGGCTGGCATCTTCCGCATTTTTGAAGGCCAACCCGGACTTGGTGCCAGTTGGAGCTTTGGTGTAAAGGAAGTAGCTTCCGCCCGGCACTTCACATTCGAAGCCACAACTCTTCAATGCTTGTACTAACTTGGACAAGCGTCGGCGATATTTCGCATTGATAGCCTG
Source organism: Pirellulaceae bacterium (assembly GCA_044359485.1). GTDB lineage: Bacteria > Planctomycetota > Planctomycetia > Pirellulales > Pirellulaceae > JAFLCP01. The sequence goes on from JBIKMB010000005.1 coordinate 63,595, forward strand.
GGGGATCGAAGCATCACCAAGGGCTGCAGCAGCGGCGCGTTGTATCGCAGCGAATTGACCGCTGTCACAATTGTCCTTCACATCCGCAAACGCTTGCACAATTCGAGGATTGCCGCACACCCAACCGATGCGCCAACCAATCATATCGAAGCCTTTGCTCAGCGAATGGACTTCAACGCCAACATCCATTGCTCCCGGCACGCTTAAAAAGCTCAGCGGTTCGCCTTTAAAGGTCAACAAGATGTGGGCTGCGTCTTGGACGACGACAAATTGATGCTCCAGCGCTAGGTCAATGACCCGCTTATAAAAATCAACCGTTGCCACTTGGCCGGTAGGGCTGTTTGGATAATTCAGTACCACCATCTTCGTTCGCTCCCATAAATCAGGAGTAATCGAATCGAAGTCAGGGTAAAAATTGTTTTCGGCGAGCAGTGGCAAGCGATGCACGGTGCCACCATAGTATTTGGTGTGTGTACCGGCTACAGGATAGCCGGGCACGGTCATCATGGTGATATCGCCAGGGTTGATGAAGCAGGCAGGCAACATCGACAAAGCGGTCTTACTGCCGATGCAATGATTGATTTGCGTGGCAGGGTCCAGCTCCACATCGAACTGCCGCTGCATAAACTTTGCTACCGCCGCTTTGAAGTCGGCGACACCGTTATCGGCATAGCCACGGTTTTCGGGCCGATCGATCTCGGTGTGCATCACTTGCCGAACCGATGCTGCTGCCATCGAATCGTTTTCGCCAATTCCAAAATCGACCAAGCGACGGTCGGGATAATCGGCTAACGCTTTGCGTTTGGCTCGTTTGATTTTCTCAAACTTGTAGATCTCCGTGCCTTTGCCGTAATTGATACCGCCGATTCGCTCGGCAAATAACTGCTGAAAATAAGGATCTACAGATGGCGGATTCGCGACGCCCGACGACATTGAAACGTCTCCAACAGCAAACGAAAAAATGGTGATAGACAAAACCGGACCATGGCCGAGACCGGCCGTTTGATTACCCTCTAGAGTATCGCATCAGGGGGAATCGTCGATACCCCCTCCTGGTGGCCCCGAAGGATTGCTGGAGGTAACCACGGTTCGCAGTTGATCCTCCAAATGGATCAGAAATTGGGCCTGATCGAGGAGAGGATTTTCAAAATGGAGTTTCAGGGTCCCGGCGATTTTCATTTCCTCAATGGTCTGGTAATGTCGCTGTTGAATCAGTGCGGAGACCCTTTCGATGGTAGAACGCCGCAAATACAGTGTCAGGATCACCATGCAATAAATCAACAGAGGCAGAGCTGAGAGCAGCAAGCTGGTAAAAAAGAGCGTCGGTGGAGGATGCGGAAAATGTTCTACGGTTACCACCGAATCGGATATCGCGTGATAGCTGGCTTGAAAATATTGTCGATACACCGAAATAATCGGACCGGAAAGAAAGGCCCAAAACAGTGCTGTTCCCAGCAGTCCAGCAATTTGCAAAGGGAAACGACTAAAGGCATTTTCCGCGAGAGTATTTTCAAAAATATTTTGACTATGGTTTTGAAGCTGTTGAATGCCGTTTAATTGGATCCCTAGTCCGCTGGTATTTTCGGTTGCTGGATTGTGGGAAGCGATGGTGCCACGAGACTGCAAACGATGTACGACCCTCTGAAAATGTTCGCACAACGGCTCGATGCGATCGCGAACCTGTTGTTCAATACGATCCTTTAGGCCCGATTGCATTTCCCATTGCAGTTGCCGCGTCTGCTGAAAATTTCGGGCCCACGCGGTCAATGCACCAAACAGCGAGGGAACGCTGCCGGTTAAGCTCATCAAGACGCGATCCCAGGCACCATGCGTTAAGTGCAACAGCGACAAGATTGACCGATAGGGAAACCAGAGAGCACTTGTGTCATTGACCAATTGGGTTCGCATGCGACTCCGAACAGCCGCTTGCAGGATCAGCGGACTGCCCAGCATTGAGGAAATGACCTCTTCGGGAATCTTCTCAGTCTCTTGATACAGTTTGCGCACCGCCGACGCGAGTTGTGGGATTTGGTCTCCCACCAACCGGCTCACTTGTACTCGAAAACGTTCTTGAGCCGCTTGCAGGCGTTGTTCTTTAGATCGAGATAAGCTCACATCATCCAAGGGCCTACTACGCAAACGTTCTACGATCGCGTCTGCGGTATGCCGGCCTACCTCTTGAGCATTGGCGGCGATGTCGAAGTCGACCACGGTAATTGGATCGAGCCAATCGCTTTGAGGGGCGGCTTGTTTTAAGTGGGTGAGCAACTGTTTTATGTCGTTAGCGAGGTCGCTGGAATGGAGATCTTTAGGATCGACCATCGTGATGATCGGAATGCATACTGAGCCTGCGGTTTGACGAGCGATATGCGTATTGATAGCCGAGCGAATTTGATCGCGCGCGATCACAACCAGCTTGATAGGTGAAAGGCTTAGAGCTTGTCGAGCAATTTCGGCGATTTGGGCGTCGGCGTCGGTTACTCCGGGCGTATCGAGTAACAGATATGGGCGACCGATATCCGCCATTTGGTCGATTTGGCAAAAGATAAAGCGTTCCATACCCGGATTAAGTTGCTCGGGACTGCGCGGTCCGACCCAGGTCAAGTTTCCGGTTGCATCGCGAGCCAAATCACCACTTCGCAATTGTTCGGCAACGCGGTGGTCTTTGATGAGTTGACGGGCGATCCAGCTTTTCCCTTGTCCTTTGGCACCCACCAGAGATACAGATAACAGTTCGATGCCGCGACTCGATTCAATGCCCGCGCGCTGACGCTCAAATTCGCGACAGGCTCGCAAAACTTCATGAGCAACGGGTTGATCGCCGAACAGTCCAGTCACTGCAGCGGCAACTCGGTCTGCATAAACTTGTCCTTGATCGGAGCGAATCGAATTCATAGGGACGGACCTCTTGGATTGCATTCATGGCAACCGATATTTCTGGAGCGATTTTTTATGCGCGGTGTATGAGTGTTGATTTCGAGCCTTTCCGGAAACCGTTAGCCGCCTGGCATTAGCCGGGATTTTTGGGGTTCACGGATCGGCTCTTAAGATTTTAGGGTCTGTGGTAGATCATAGCATTGTTCGCAAAACTTTAAAAATTCGGGTCGCACGAGCCAGAGGCGTGGTTGAGTCGAATCTCTTTCCATTTTGACAGGCAGTACCGAGGCTGGAAGTTTACGCTGGCTCGTTGCCGTCTTGAGTCGAGGCGTGCTGGCATCATTTTGAGGGCGGGGTACACCCAGTGTATCCATGGCGATGGCTACCAAGTCTCCGAACTGTTGCCAAGCCGCTTCTTGTTCGGCGACGGCAGGAGTAGGGTTGCCTGAGAAAGCGGCCCATGCGCCGGCAACACCAGCGGCCGCCACGAGTTCTTTTAGCGAAGCAAAGACCAATACGGTTGAGCCACCGAAATCGACCGGAATAAAAAGTACCGCTGCCAGCGGGGCGAAAAGAGTTGCGACAGGTACCAGTCCCGTGGTCAACCGTTTGCGCAGTGGCATATTTTCCCAGATACTCTTGGCCCAAGCATCGAGTTGTGGTTCGGGTAGAAGCGTCTGATTCTCATTTTGAAAGCGATCGAGAACCGCTTGGCAGACATCAAGCCATTTTTCATCCGACCACTCCGAATAAGAATCCAAGGGTAGGTGTTGACGCAATTCCTTGCGCAAGCGATCAGCGGTCATCACTTGAGTACGATCGGATTGCTTGAACCAATCTTTAACCCCTTTGAGCGATTGCTGCATCGCGGTAACAGGCATCACACTTTTAGCAGCCGATGATACCGACTCTTTGGTCCAGGCAACCGTTTTATCGACCATTAAACTTGGCCAGGCCCACCACGGCGCCGTGCGATGAAGGCTATTATTTATTTGCCGAAGAATTTGCTTAGAGGTTTGAAGCCGAACATCGGTCGGTCGTCCTAAATCGTCGCGTAATGCAATCATCGACAAAATAGCATTGGCAATCTGCTGGCGCATTTCTTCAAGATTGCGCTGCTGTTGAGTTGAGAGACGAACTAATTCTTCTCTCCCCGATAACAAATGCTGCTGCAATTGCAGCGCTAGCGTACCGCGCCACGCTTGTACCATTTCGCTTTGGTTAAGTTGTTTTCCTAATCGCAATAAATAATCATCAGGAGAGGGACGCGGCGCGCGATCATCGGGGAGATGGCGATCCAGCCGAAAGAAAATTGGATGTTCCACCGATTCACCCCGCGTGGCGATTGAAGCAAACTCTTCAGGTGTCGGAGGTAATCGCTCTCGTTCTAGTTCACCGCGAAAATCGTACGCTGCGTAGAGCCGATCGATTTGGAAGCGTTCCATCATCACTCGCGCTTCGGCCATGATGTCTGAAGGTGCATAGCGGCGCCGCACCAGATTGATCGCTAAGATGCGCGGTAAGCCGGGCATCGATTCTTTTAGGGTGGTCAACAATCGCTCCGCTTGTCGATCGTGCAAGTCGCGGAGTTTGGTGACCACGATAAAAGCGGAGCACAGCTTCGCCGCACTGGACAAGAGGCGACGGCGGTATTCGGGAAGATCGGATTCATCCCAAGGTGTTGAAGCGGTGGTACCGAAGATACCTGTTTGAATATCGGGACATTCGATCAAGCCAACCCCAAGGGTATCAAGCGCGGCATCGGTTGCCAGCAAAGGAATGGATAATGTCGAAATGTCTGATGGAGCGGGTGAAAGGGAATCCCTGCCGCTCGAGATCGCCTCTCGCAGTATCTCTTGGCCGCGTGTCTCTGCGTGTGTTGCATCCGTGTGCGATATGTTTTCGGTAGAGCATTCCGGAAACGATTGACCGTTGTACTGCGCATAAGCGATTTGCGGATCGTGGCTCAACCATTCAGGTGCCTGGCCAAAGATCTGTTTGAGTTGTTGTACCCATCGCTGCCATACCATGGTTTGTTGTTGCCAAGTTGCTGGAAGCCATATCACGAAACGATGTGTGCCTTGTTGGTTGCTGGTACCAACCAAGACACGCTTGCGATTTCCGGGGCTTAGGAAGCTCGCGATGAGACTACTCTTGCCCGCATTGAGTAGGCCACTGACCGCGATCAGCGGACTTTGTCCCAGTTGATGTACACTATCGAGTTGCACCAGCAGTTGTTCGATCTCGTCGGCTAAAACCTGCGTCTTACTGCCGGGGTTAGAGTCCGCTCGCCGCAAGCTTTCCAAGAAATCAAGGCGTTCTGAAGACGGCAACACCTGATCGACTGCGGCATAAACATCGCTGCGATTGGTAAGTATCAAGCGTAGATCGGCAACGGATAAACTAGCCATCGACGTGCGTATCTTTTCTCATTGTATGAGCCTGTGTCGAAATTCGAACGTTGACTTGATCCACTTTATTTTAACCGCGTTGTCTGATGAGTCTTGTCTGGCGAGCGCGTTATCGGGTCAGTGTTGCGGAAATGTTGCGGACATTGACCGTTTCCGTTTGGGGACCAGGCCCTCTTTGATTGTTGCACACTCTACAAATTTTTACTTACCGTTTGAATCTAAAAAGCCGCACAATCCGAGCAATACAAGATGATCGACGACACGTGTGGGGTACGAGAGAAGTGGGGAAAGATAGGCACGATTGCCTCCGCTGATCATCACCGGAATGGGTTGGGACCAAAGCGATTGGTAACGCCGCAGCAGGTGTTCAATGCCACCGATAACCGCCGCCACACCGCCGGCAAGCATCGCGGCTTCCGTGTTCTTCCCGGGCAAGCTTGGGAGCTCAGAAGGCGAATCGGCGGCTGTGAGATGCGGCAAAAGATCTGTGCCCCCTGCCAGCGCGTTGAGTGTCAGGCGGAGTCCTGGCAAGATAGCGCCACCGGCGTAAACACCTTGTGCGTCGACAGCGTCCACCGTGATGGCTGTTCCAGCTTGAATCACTACTAATGGGGCGCAGCGCTGGAGAAGATTCCAGGCGGCCCAAGCAGCCAGAACGCGGTCGGTACCAACTCTTTCGGGATAATCAACATTCAGCGGCCAAGCGAGATGGCAGTTTTCAAATTTTTGAGTTATATCGTTGGGGCGATGTTGGGCAAGTTGGGTCGACCAATTTTGCCAGGCACTGCGTTGAACACTGCTGACCAACCAGGCTGCGGGAGTCGCAAGGTCTGTAATACCAAAGGCTTGGTGAACTTCCTGAATCAACTGCATCGGCCAAGCAGGGTCGTCAACATCGAGTCTACGTTCATGATTGGCGTGAAAGGCAATTTTCGATTTAATGCGAGCGGCACTGTCCAAATCAGCATGACGCCAGGTCGCTTGCCAGACACGTTGCACATGTGCTTTGGACCAATCCAATCGTTGGTCGGAGCTAATGACGGAGGCTGCTCTAGATGAACCGATTGGGTTGGAATCGAGCGAGCGCAAAGCAGCGTTAGCTGCGATGGTATTAGCTGCGATGGCGTTGTGCATGGGCGTAAAGGCGAGAGTGACTTTGATGCCACTGTTGCCCATGTCGACGACCCATAGATTCGCTCGAGATTTAAACCATGGATGTGATCCCACTGCCGCTTATCCTAGTTTGAGCGAACCACTTTTTCCGGATGACGTTGCGATAGTAGTTCGGCGATGCGATGGATCAAAGTATTGAGATTTTGTCCCGTTACCGCACTGACCAGTATTACATCGCGTCCTGTGGCCTGGTGGAGTTCATCGCAAATGGTCTCTGCGCCAGGCAACTCTGCTTTGGTCATGACGAGTATTTCGGGGCGAGTGCCAAGTTCTTGGCTGTATTGTTCTAATTCGGCGCGTATCGTTTGATAATTTTCAATCGGATTGGTTTCGTCGGCAGGGAACGGTTCGACCAAATGGACTAGAATTCCAGCCCGCATAATGTGGCGGAGGAAATCGTGCCCCAGCCCAACACCGCGGTGTGCGCCTTCGATCAAACCAGGAATGTCTGCGAGCACGAACGAGCGGTCCATGTCCAAGCGGACCATGCCGAGGTTTGGGTATTTGGTGGTGAATGGATAATCGGCAATTTCGGGCCTCGCTCTGGAAAGGCGACTGAGTAGAGTGCTTTTTCCCGCATTGGGTTTGC
>JBIKMB010000088.1:0-22026 GCA_044359485.1 Pirellulaceae bacterium
GAAAGCAAGCAGAAAAAGAAGGATCTGATCAATCGCTTGAAGCTGGTCGAATCGATCCGCGACAGCGATAATCGTCCCGAATGGATGGTGCTCGATGTTATTCCGGTGATTCCGCCCGACTTGCGTCCTTTGGTTCTGCTAGACAGCGGGAACTTTGCGACCAGCGATTTGAATGACCTTTATCGTCGTATCATCAATCGCAACACGCGTCTGCGAAAGCTCGTTGACCTAAATGCGCCCGAAGTGATCATTCGCAACGAAAAACGCATGCTGCAGCAGTCGGTCGATGCACTTTTTGATAACAATCGTTGCAAACGACCGGTTCTTGGATCCAGCAATCGTCCGCTCAAATCTTTGACCGACATGATCAAAGGTAAACAGGGAAGATTCCGCGAAAACCTTCTCGGCAAACGCGTTGACTACTCCGCCCGTAGCGTGATCGTGATCGGACCTCGTCTGAAATTGCATCAGTGCGGTTTGCCTAAAAAGATCGCGCTGGAATTGTATCAGCCGTTCATCATTCGTCGTCTCAAAGAACTTGGTCATGCTGATACCATCAAGTCGGCCAAGAAGATGCTGGAACGAAAGGACGAAGAGGTTTGGGATATCTTGGAACAGGTGATTCGTAATCACCCCGTACTTCTCAACCGTGCTCCAACGTTGCACCGTATGGGCATCCAAGCTTTCGAACCGATCTTGGTCGAAGGTAATGCGATCCACCTGCATCCGCTGGTCTGCAAAGGCTTTAATGCGGACTTCGACGGCGACCAAATGGCAGTCCACTTGCCACTGTCGATCGAGGCTCAAGTGGAAGCTCATACATTGATGATGAGCACGCATAACATTTTTGCGCCGAGCAATGGCAAGCCGATTATGAGCCCGTCGCAGGACACGGTGATGGGTTGCTACTACATTTCAATTGAACTTCCGAATCGCAAAGGTGAAGGCATGACCTTCTCCTCTTTGGAAGAGGCCGAAACCGCTTTTCAACAGGGTGTGATCGACCTGCATGCGAAGATCAAAGTCCGTTTGCCTAAAGATCGCAAAGTAAAAGGCGAGCTGGAAGGTAAAGGCGCCCCGGAGGGCGCTGTTGGCAAGATCGAAACCATCAAGGGTGGACAGATTATTGAGACAACCTATGGTCGAGTTGTCTTCAACAAAATGCTTCCAGCAGGCATGGATTTCTACAATCAATCTTTCCGAAGTCCCGACTTGGCTTCAGTGATTTCGGACTGTTATCAGAGATTGGGTCGAAGAGCAACGATCAATTTGCTTGACGATATGAACCAACTTGGTTTCCGCGAAGCGACCCGCAGCGGTCTCTCTTTCGGTACCGATGACTTGGTGACGCCGAAGTCGAAGTCGCAGCATTTGTCTGCGGCCGAAAAAGAAGTGATGAAATTGACGAAGTTGTATGACCTCGGACGTATCACGGCCCTGGAACGGTACAACAAGGTTCTTGATACCTGGACCCATGCCCGTGAAGAAATCACCAAAGACATGTTGAAAGTAATGCAACATGATGACCGCGGTGGTTCGGGCTACGTCAATCCGGTGTACCTCATGGCGCACTCGGGTGCTCGAGGGGGTATCGAGCAGATTCGCCAGTTGGCTGGGATGCGTGGTTTGATGGCCAAACCGACTGGAGAAATTATCGAGACGCCAATTAAAGCAAACTTCCGCGAAGGCTTGACCGTGCTCGAGTACTTCTCCAGCACGCACGGTGCTCGTAAAGGTTTGGCCGATACGGCGTTGAAAACAGCTGACTCGGGTTACCTGACTCGAAAATTGGCGGACGTTGCTCAAAACGTCGTCATCACCATGCATGACTGCGGAACCACCCAAGGTATCACTAAGGGTACTATTTATCGCGGCGAAAAGATCGAAGTTCACTTGGCGGACGCGATCAACGGTCGCGTCAGCCGACAGAACATTGTCGATCCTGTAAGCAAGCAAGTGGTGGTTCATGAAAACGAGATGATCACGCCGAATGTTGCCAAACAGATCGAGAAACTCGGCTTGGATAAGATTCAAGTCCGCAGCCCGATGACCTGCGATGCACCGTTGGGCGTCTGCCGCTTGTGCTACGGGATGGATATGTCCACCGGATCATTGGTTGAAGAAGGTATGGCGGTGGGAATTATCGCCGCTCAATCGATCGGTGAACCGGGAACGCAGCTTACCATGCGTACGTTCCACGTCGGTGGTACAGCCAACACGCAAGTGGGCGAGAGCGATATCAAGGTGCGAAAAGGTGGGGTGGTCCGCTTCACCCGTCTACGCGTCGTTCGCAATCAAGAAGGACGCGACGTGGTTCTCACTCGCAGTAGCGAAATCGCCATTTTGGAGCCCGCCAGCGGGCGTGAAATGGAAAAGTACGACATTCCGACCGGTGCTGTGCTCAATGTGAAAGAAAACGATATCGTGACCAAGGGGCAAGTGTTGTGCGAGTGGAACCCGCACAAGATTCCAATCTTGTCCGAAGTTTCCGGTAAGATTCGCTACACGGACGTCGTCGAAGGTGAAACGATGCGCACTGAACGCGATCCGAGCGGTAACTTGCGCAGCGTGATTATCGATCATCGCGGTGACCTGCATCCGCAGATCGTGATCGAAGGAGAAGATGGACGAACACTGGATGTTTATTATCTTCCAGAAAAAGCCATCATCACGCTGGTTGAAGGAACCATGGTTCAAGCTGGTAGTGAATTGGCTGAAACGCCTCGCGGTGCTACAGGCGTTACCGACATCACCGGTGGTTTGCCTCGCGTAACCGAAATCTTCGAAGCTCGAAAACCAAAAGATCCTGCGGTTATTGCAGAAATCGATGGTGTCATCGAAGTCAAGAGCGAGAGAAAGCGCGGAAAACGCACGATTATCGTTCGCAGCGATAGCGGGCAGGAAATCGAGCATCTTGTGCCGCCTGGCAAACGCTTCATGGTGCACTCAGGCGATATCGTGAAGGCCGGCCAAGCCCTAGTAGATGGTCCGTTGGTGCCGCACGATATTCTAGCCGTTAGCGGTGAAGAAGCTGTCCAGCAGTACCTGGTGCATGAAGTTCAGCAGGTTTACCGCATGCAAAAAGTGGAAATCAATGACAAGCATTTGGAAACCATTATTTCACGCATGCTTCGCAAAGTGAAAATCGACTCCGCGGGCGACACGAATTTGCTGCCTGGCTTGGTAATGGATAAGTTCGAATTCCGTCGCCATAACAACGAACTAGCTAAATGCTTGAAGATCAGTGATCCGGGCGATAGCGAATTCAAAGTGGGCGAGATCGTGCCGCGTGAGGCTGTTGAACAAAGCAATGCGCAAATCGAGGCGGTCGGTGGTCAACCTGCCAAGGGTAAATCACCCAAACCGGCTTCGTCCAAAACGCAATTGCTCGGTATTACCAAGGCCTCGGTTCAAAGCAATAGCTTTATCTCGGCTGCAAGCTTCCAAGAAACGACCAAGGTTCTGACCGAAGCGGCGTTGGCTGGCAAGGTCGATCGTTTGGTCGGTTTGAAGGAAAACGTGATCCTTGGGCACTTGATTCCAGCCGGTACCGGATTCCGAATCTTCCAAGAGTCGGAAGTGTCTTACCGCCGCGAAGCCTTGGAAGATCTCGTCAATCGTGGTACGGAAGTCATGGAGCAAAATTATGCCTTGCTCAATGCTCCACTCCCCGAAGGACTGCAAGTTGACGATATCGAAGATACTTCAACCGATTCGATAATCCCGATGGATTCCCCTGCCCCAAGCAATGATGATTTAGGGGGCTAAGAACACTCCAGTCGTCACAATCCCAACAAGAAGACCCGATTATCCGAAAGGTGGTCGGGTTTTTTTGTTGCGCGAATCCAATCGCCAAGTGGGAACAACGGCAAAGCTTACATTCGTTACAGGTAACTTAATTGCGCAATTTGGTCCAAATACCCGAGGATAATGCCGCGAGAAAAGAACGAATTTGCATGAGCCGCCGGCGATCGCTGGCGAGCGTGAACTAAGCTTCCATGACGGAACTCCGGTTCTTCAGCAACCCATGAATTTTTGCAACGGTGAGTCATCGCGAAGCCTATGGATATCCCATCAATTGAACGCCATGAATCTAACGTGCGTAGTTACGTACGCGCTTTTCCGACCCTATTTTCGACGGCGGAAGGTTCTTGGGTGACCGATACCACCGGAAAAAGATTTTTAGATTTTTTTGCAGGTGCTGGCACCCTAAATTATGGACATAACAACCGACTGGCCCGAGAGGCCATTCTGAGCTACGTCGAAAAATGCGGTATCACCCACGCTTTAGATATGGCAACCGAGGCCAAAGTAGAGCTCATCGATGCGTTTCAGCGGATCGTACTTCAGCCGCGCAAACTCGACTATCGTATGCAATTTACCGGTCCCACCGGTGCCAATGCGGTTGAAGCCGCTTTGAAATTAGCGCGAAAAACGACACGTCGTTCCCATGTGGTCGGATTCACCAATGCCTATCACGGGCACTCCCTCGGTGCATTGGCTTTGACAGGCAACCGCTATTATCACGATGAGCATTATGGTTCGCACAATAACGTTAGTCATCTTCCGTATGATGGCTACCTTGGCAACTTTGATACCAGCTTGTTGTTTGAAAAAATGCTCAATGATCCAAGCAGTGGCTTACCGATCCCTGCGGCGGTGATTGTCGAGTTAGTGCAAGGCGAGGGTGGTATCAACGTCGCATCGAATCATTGGATTCAGCATATCGCTCATAGTTGTCGCAAACATGGGATTTGGCTCATCGTGGACGACATTCAAGTCGGAAATGGTCGTACGGGCGAGTACTTTAGTTTCGAATCTAGCGGTGTAACACCTGATATCGTTTGCATGTCGAAGGCGATAGGTGGTGGTTTACCTATGTCGCTACTTTTAATCAAACCGGAACATGATCAATGGAAACCGGCCGAGCATACCGGTACATTCCGTGGAAATAATTTGGCCTTCGTCGCTTCGCGAGCCTTATTGAACTACTGGAACGACGGCGCCTTCTTAAACAGCTTGACCGAGAATTCAAAAACGATTCAAGCGGGCTTAAATGCGATCGCAGCCGAGAATGCGGAACGCAATTGGACAGTGCGCGGCCGTGGTATGGTCTGGGGGCTGGATGTTGGCTGCGGAGAGTTGGCAGCGGAAGTGTCTAAGACCGCTTTTCAAAGAGGTTTAATCATCGAAACTTGCGGCGCTCATGACCAAGTGCTCAAGCTTTTGCCACCGCTGACAATCTCTCCCGATGAATTAGCTCTTGGCCTCCGAATCATAGCTGAATCCATTGATCACGTGTTGCGATTCCGTGAGATGCGTGAAAGTGTCCAATCTTTGCCGCTATCGGTCCTCTCGAATGACGTCGCGAACTCGTCTTCAATTTTTGCAAACATCTAAGATCCGCATTTATGGCTTCCATACTTTCGGTCGACTCGGTCGAGCTGCTCGCCTTTCATCGACTTTTCGAGCTTCAGGTCGCTCAAACACCTGATCGGGCCGCCGTTTTCTTCGAAGAGGAATGCTGGACCTATCAGGACTTGGCAGAATTTACCCAACGCATTGCGACCAATTTGTTCCGGCGTGGATTAGCCGAGGAAGAGTGCGTGGGTATCTGCGTGGATCGGAGCCCAGGTGCCATCGCTGCGATGTTGGGGATTATGCGAGCCGGAGGCGCTTTTGTACCATTGGATCCGGAACTGCCGGTCGAGCGGATTCAGTTCATGCTCGATGACGCCGGGATTAAAAAAATAATTTGCGACCAAAAGTATGCCGATCTGGTCGCGGGGTTCGGTGTCCATCAATGGATTACTCTAGAAGCTTTGCAATCGAAAGAACTTCGGGATGCGTCAGAGCTCGAGATGGATCTGCCAGAAATCAGACCTGATCAACTTGCATACGTCATGTATACCTCCGGTTCGACTGGCAAGCCCAAAGGTGTCATGATCGAAGCAATCGCGTTGACGACATACTGCCTAGCAGACATCGATGCCTATAAGATTACCGAACAAGATCGCACTTTGCATTTCTCAACGATCAATTTTGATATCGCCATTGAAGAAATATTTCCTCCACTGTTGACCGGTAGTGCCATTGTGGTTCGTCCGCGCCATCGAGTTGACTCGCATAACGAACTTTCCACGTTAATTCGTCAATACAATGTCACGGCCGTGCATTTGGCGACCGCCTATTGGCACGAATGGGTTGATCTCATGTTGGCCTACCATGAGATCGTTCCCGAATCCTTGCGACTGCTTATTGCGACTGGCGAGAAAGTTTCCGTGGAACATTTTCGGCGTTGGAATACGATTTGTCCCCATGAAATACAGTGGTCGAATGCGTATGGACCAACCGAAGCGACCGTAAGTTCGACCGTCTTCACTCCGAACCGCCTGTGGAGTGGAGAATCAATGCCCATTGGTAAGCCGCTAAAACGCTACGAAGCTATCATTCTGAACCCGCAAGGAAAGCAAGTCGAACCTGGTGAATTGGGCGAACTGTTTATCGCGGGACCGGCACTGGCACGCGGATATCTTAATCGTCCCGAACTCACTTCAAAGGCATTCATTCAATGGATAGATGATCAAGGTGCACCGAAAAGAATCTATCGAACGGGCGACTTGGCCCGTTGGGATAAACAGGGCGATATCGAATTCGCCGGTAGAATCGACCATCAGATTAAAGTTGGATCCTATCGAATTGAACCAGGCGAAATCGAATCGGCCATCAACCAACACTCAGGTGTCTGTGAATCGCTGGTCGTTTACGAACAGATAGGGAATCAGAAGGTTCTTATTGCATTTGTCGCGACACAAGTTAAGCCACCCTGCGTCCAATCATGCGATCTTCATTCTCTCGATGCCCAATCTCTCGATGCCCAAGCGCTAGCGCTGTTTCTGCGGGAACATCTCCCCGCCTATATGATTCCGCAGCGATTTCTTTTCGTGGATCGATTTCCCAAAACGCTCAATGGTAAAATTGACCGCCACGCTCTCCCATCTGTAGACCGAGCGGTAGCTCCAGTAAGGCAGAGCGATCCTCAGGAATTGGATAAAGTCGAGCGAGAGTTAGCAAGTATTTGGAGCGAGGTACTGCAAGTCTCCAAGATTGGACGCGAGGACAACTTCTTCTTTCTCGGCGGCAGTTCACTATTGGTGACTCGAGTCATAGCGAAGATCAAACAACGCTTTAATCTGGAATTACCAGTGCGCGATGTATTCGCCAATCCTGTTCTTCAGTCGTTGGCTGGATTTCTAAAAATAACGCTAGGGGAAACCGATCCGCCATCTCCAAGAGCTATTCGAAGTGCAGCCCATATTCCCAAAATGGAAGCTCAATTCCTGGCCTCTGGCGATGAGCGGCTATTTTCTATTTTCTACCCTGCACGTGGGACCAGCAGGAATCATCCCGTGCTGATTTGTGGATCGGTTGGGCACGAATATGCTCGATCGCATCGCAATTTACAGCAAATGGCACAGTTGCTTTCGGAAAATGGATTCGACGTCTTAAGATTCGATTATTCGGCTACCGGTAACTCCAGCGGAGCTTGTGGTAGCTGGCTGCCGGAACAGTGGTGCTCGGACATCCAGAACGCAGCATCTTGGTTGCGAAAACGAGTGGCGTCAGCAACCTTTTCGGCGATCGGTTTGAGACTAGGGGCCACACTGCTTTCTAATGCAGTGGGGCTCGGCGCTGAGCGTGCGATTTTTTGGGATCCAGCCCTGACGGGTGCATCATTTTTGGCGACTTTGACCAGTTTCCAGAGCCGAGCCGAACGCGATTATGTCCGTTACTCGATTCGACGAAATGCGGAACCACACCAGTTCTATGGGCTGGTTTCCAGCGAACGAGCAGTTTCCGAATTAGCGAAGCTTCGTTTGACTTGGCAAAATGAACAAGCTTTCGCGAGGTCGGTGCTGTTGACCACAAAAAACTACTGGTGCGAAGAAGTTTCGCGAAACCAGCAATTCGGTCTTCCGCAAACGAAAAATCATCACCAAGTAGACGATGAAGTTATGTGGCATTTTCCACAATTCACGGAAAAGGCCTTTTCTTCAGCGAAGTCCTATCGCTGGATCCTGGATCAGTTGACGGAGGCGACCTAGCTATGGAAAAGCCTATTGTTTTTGGAGAGGCGGAGAATCTATTTGGCATAGTGAATGTTCCTGAAAAGTTGCAGTCTTCAACCGCAGTTATCATGCTGACGGCAGGAATGCTGCACCACGTCGGTTCTTTTCGCTTTCATGTTTTGTTGGCTAGAGAACTAGAGAAGCAGGGACTTCTCTCGTTTCGATTTGATCTGAGCGGTATCGGTGAAAGTTTGGCGATCGGAGGCGCTAGTGGCTCTTTAGATCGGGCCGCCGATGAAGTAGGTCAGGCGATGGCCCTTCTCGAAGATCAATATGGAATCGATAACATGATTCTGTTTGGTCTCTGCTCGGGTGCAGACGATGGTTGGCATGTCGCTAAACTCGACCAGCGAGTCATTGGACTTGCGATGATTGATGGACTGGGCTATCCCACGGCCGCCTATTATCGTCGTGCTCGGCTGGAAAAAATTCGAAAATTGTTTCGGCCGAGTTTTTGGGGTGCCAAGCTGCGAAGAGCATGGCAAGAGCGGTCGTTGAGCGCGAGCGGCTTGCCGAACGGGACCGACATTAGGGAATTTCCTGGCCGAGATGTTGCCGCACAAGATCTGCAGCATTTCATAGAGCGTGGAATGAGAATTCTCGCCTGTTACACTGGCGGTTCGGGTGATTTAATCAATTACAAGAATCAGTTTCAAGAGATGTTCCCCAATATTCGTTTCACAGCGAGTGTAGAGCATGAATTTTATCCGGAGATGGATCATGTTACGCTGCTGAAGGAAGATCGAAAAAAGATGGTGGAACGAATGATTGCCTGGATGACTAACGTCGCTAGGGAATACAAGGATACGAAAGCAGAGGTAGCCTGCGTTTAGCAAGGCTACCTGAGAGAATCGATTCGAATTCGGATATCCGCAAAGATATTGAGATCCGAACGCTGTTTGTCAACAGCACACCTACATCGTTCATTTATAGAAAGAACTATCGAAACAATCGCTCGCTTTTACTTTGGTTGGATCGGCGAGTTTCAAGTCGACCATTTGTTGAACCAGTTCTTCCCATCGCTCGGGTGTCATCGATCCGATGTTGGCGATGGTTACTGAGTCGTTGATACAAAGTGGTTTCATTTTTTCGATACCATAGACGAGTGCTTCGTCGGTGAGCCCATGTTCGTTTTGGGTGAGGATGAATTTGTTAGTCTCTTCGGGCTCTGTCAAATACTTCTGCCAGCCTTCTTGGCAGGCCAGTACCATTCGCTTGACGAGGTCGGGATTGGTTTTGACATATTCCTTGGTTGTCGCTAGAAGGCTGGTATAGGGGTTGAAGCCTGCTTCTGAAACCATCAAGACATTGACGGGGACTTTTTCTTGTTCGGCAAGCAAAGGTTCGCTGAAAACGTATGCTTGCTGACCGATACCGTTGCCTGTGACCAAACCGGCAACGCCTCCTTGATAGGGCACAATCTTGACATTTTCCATAAAGCCTTTGCTTTTGAGGAAGTCGATGAAAGGCTGTCCCGCTCCCAATTGCAGAGTCAGCCCCGAAAGTTGTTCAAACTTTTGAATGCCAGAGTCCGCACGGACCAAGATACAGCGAGGCGATGTTTGAAGTGGAGCGAGTAAGCTGACAATGTCGACCCCGCTTTCCCGCGCTAGAACAAGTTCATCGCCGTTGATGATGCCGAATTGAATTCGCCCTACGGTTAATTCCTGAGGTACGGTTGCCGCTTTGCCACCGGGCAAGATTTCTACATCGAGATTGTATTTTTCAAAAATGCCGTGAACCTTAGCAGCGTAGAAACCACCATGTTCAGCTTCGGGAAACCAATTCAGTTGTAGGATCAACTTATCCTTCCCACCGCTCGCTAATTGAGAGGGCTTGGAATCTCCAGAATCCTTGCAACCGGAAATCCAGCAGAGTGTAGCAGCGAGAAACAATACGGCTTTGTGCATGAAGGCAGCGTTTAGCGATGGCATGATGAAACCCTGGTCGAAGGTTGTGCTATTTCAATTCTGTCGTTTTCAATTGCGTTGTTTGATATTCGGCATTTTCGATTGGGTCGTTTGCATCAGTAAGAAGCAAATCGAAGTTCCAACGAAAGAATCATAGCAAGTTCGGCGAGTGGTTGCGCTACTGCAAATCGGAAACCACGAACGTTTCGCTTCCAACTTGAACCTTATCGCCGGTGACAAGTTGTCGTTTGCGTCTGGTTTCTACGACTTTATTGACCCGAACTTCTCCATTTTGGATAAGTATTTTCGCGTTGCCTCCGGTCCCTGCAACACCTTGCCGTTTTAAGAATTGTTCCAAATGGATGGTTTTCTCGTTTTCGGTCATATAGGGTTCGCTTAATGAGCGTTCAGCTCAACGATTGAATGAAAATTCCGCTACCACAGGATGATGATCGCTGATATCGCGTTCTTGGGGATCGATTTTCCAATACGCTTCCCAATGGTCTTCGCCTGGATCAACCCCAGCACCTCGAATATTAAGTTCAGAAAGGACTTTGATATTCTCGAACGCCAGATTGTTTCCTGGTCTATCTTTCATCAAGGCTTGGGAGGCGAGAATTCGATCAAATTGTTTATTGAGGAGTAGATGCGTTTGGCGTTTGGCGACAGGAGCATTTTCCAATAGGTCATGGAGATCATCTTCGGGAGAGTTGGTAGGGCCTGCTAGTAACCCATGAATATCGCTTCCCGAATTGACATGACCGGCCAACTCATCTGTATTCAAATCTCCCATTATGATGACATTAGCCGTATGCCGGCGGAGATCCTGTAGCCAATGCCGTAGCAGTTTGCACTGTCTTTGACGCAACTCGGCTTCTTCGGTCCGAGCGCGGAGATGGACATTTACAACGACAAGCTCTTCGGAGTCGTCTCCATCCCCCCAGCGAAAGCGGGCGACAATATGCTTCGAAAGATTGTAGAATTGGTTGCTGCGAAACATCGGGCCGGATTGTTCAAGCCGACTGAACTCAACCAAGCCATTGCGATACAGAATACCGACCTCTTGCTCGGTGGCTCTATCGAAGCCTTCGATAAAGGCGATGCGATAGGACAGGCCATGTTTTTCTTTAAGATGACGAACAAGGTCATCGAGGACGCGCCGGTTTTCGACTTCCTGCAGTCCCATAATCGAAGGTTTGATTTGTGAAATAGTTTCCGCGACGACTTGCACTTTCCATTCCCAGTCCACCAAACTTGGAGCGCTGAGTTTTTTGGAAAGATCGCTCACATTATCAGTTGGGTCATGGTCAAAGAACCATTCGAGATTCCAGGTCAAAATAGTGAGTGTGCTTGGTTTGGGGTCATTAGCAACGACAATGGGTGGGTTGTCTGGTGTTTCCTGGGAGATTGTTTTTTCACTCGAAGACAATGGGCTTTGCCATGGAAAAAAGAGAACGCCCGCAGCGACGATCAAGATCACAAGCGTGGTAATTCGGTATGTCGTTCGGTTGCGTATCATGATCTAAGGGGAGCATCTGCTTTGGTGCGGATTATCTTGGTGCGGATTATCTTGGTGCGGATTTTCTTGGTGCGGATTTTCAATGCTTGGTGGCTATCACGCGATGGAAATGTAATTGCACTTCGCGATCGAGAACGCGGCGAACGCCTTCAACCATGCAGTGCGGTTCGTTTTGTTCCTGGCCGCGGCGAATGATGTCTTCGAGTTTTGAACCGGGAGAAACCGTAAACGTTGATTGATAGATAATCTGATTTCCCGCATCTAGTTCGGGGACAATAAAGTGGCAGGTAGCGCCGAAGGTCAGCATGCGAACTTGATAGGCATCATGGTAGGGACGCAATCCTTTGAAACCGGGTAACAAACCATGGTGCAGGTTAATGATTCGACCACCAGCGTATTTCCAGCATAAGTCGGGCGGAACGATTCTCATGTATCGAGCCAGCAAAACGTAATCGACCTGATATTGATCGAACAGCTCTACCATTCGTTCGTCATCGGCTGAGCCGTCGGGTTTTCCGATGAATTCAAAAGGTACGCCATATCGGTGAGCGAGCGATTCACATTTGCGTCGATTGCCGATCATCACGGCGGCTTCCGCTTTAAGTTGGCCGGTTTCGATCGCTAGCAGAATGGCATTGGGAACATACTCTAGAAACGTGGTGCAAATCGCCAAGCGAGGTTTGGCGGCCCGCAACGAGGGAGACCACACTCGAATGGAGAGTCCCGTTCGCTGCGCAATCTCTTTCATGTTGCGATCGATCGTGGGCCATTTAGCGTCATCGACGTGAATGCGACAAAGCATCGCGAAGATCGCCGCTTCGTCATGATCGTACATCTGGATTTCCGCGATATTAGCACCTAAAGTGGTCACGCTGTGAATAATTGGATCGGCTAAACCAACATTATCCGGTCCAATCGCGGTGATCGTAATCTCCATAGGTCGTATCAGTTCCTGTCCAGTTTTTTTGAGAACAGCATACCAGCGTTCGCTGGATCGCTATACTGTATGGGTAAATCACTGTATGGGTAAATCGTTTTGCCGCGTTTGGGGAGCAGGGTGCATTGGCCCCTGGGTCTCCAAAACGAACAAAGCCTATTGATTCTGGGAATGATGCACAAATGAGCATGCCTGTTCTTTCAAAACCACCCCGCTCCAAGGTGCCGGCCGGGGCGTCGCTCTGCGATTATTGTACCGCGAAATGTTGCAAATATTTTGCTCTTCCGATCGAAACCCCCACAGAACAGAAGGATTTCGATTACATGCGGTGGTTTTTGCTGCACGATCGCGCCAGCGTGTTCGTCGAGGACGACACGTGGTACCTGTTGGTTCATACTACCTGCAAGCATCTGCAGAGCAATAATCTTTGCGGAATTTATCACACACGCCCACAAATTTGTCGGGATTATTCCACGGACAATTGCGAATACGAAGATAGCTGGACCTACGAAAAATATTTCGAGTCTCCGGAACAGGTGGTCGAATACGTCGAGGCAACTCTAGGTGCCAAAGTCCAAGGCAATATCCGCAGTCCTGAACCGCCGCTACTCCCGATTCTGAACTCGATTTAAGTCGTGAGATGCATCCGAGGCAGTGATGATAGCTCGGCCAAAAAGCATTGTAGTTGCAGCGCATTGCAGTAGCAGCGTACTGTGATTGCAGCGGTCAGAGGTTGTAGCGGTCAGAGGTTGTAGCGTGCATTAGCGATGGAAACTAACGCCGTGATTGGTCTGGGGATATTCAAGAAAAGCTCTGGGAAGAACTCAGCAAGAATAGCCCAAAACGAGATAGAAAAGGAATCCGATATTCATGATCGAGCCCAAGACACTCAAAGGGTTTCGCGATTATCTCCCCGAGGTCATGATACCTCGGGAGAAAATGATGGAGATTGCCCGCAGCGTGTATCGCCAGTATGGCTTTGTCCCGATCGATACTCCGGCGCTTGAGTATCTAGAGATATTGACCGGCAAGGGGAGCGATGAAACTGAACGGCAGTTGTATCGATTCGAAGACCATGGTGGCCGTCAAGTTGGTATGCGTTTTGATTTGACGGTGCCTTTGGCGCGATTTGTGGCCCAGCATCATGCGCAACTCGGCCTTCCCTTTCGTCGGTATCACATCGCTCCGGTATGGCGTGGCGAGGCGCCGCAAGCGGGCCGTTTCCGAGAATTCGTACAATGTGATTTTGATACGATTGGAACCGAAAGTGTTGCGGCCGATATTGAGACCGCGCTGGTGATGCATGATTTGATCGTGGCGGTAGGTGTGACCGAGTTCAAGATCCACATCAATCATCGACAAATTCTTACCGGTTTGCTTGAGAAGCTAGGGCTTCTCGAAGCTTCGACGCCCGTATTGCGAGCTCTAGATAAACTGGCAAAAATCGGAGTCGACGCAGTCGCTTCGGAAATGCAGCAGGTGGCCGGCTTGACCTCGGATCAAGCGGCGGAGGTACTGAAACTAGCTTCGGTAAAGGGAAAGAATTCGGATATTCTGAAGCAGCTCGAATCGATAGTCGCTGGTAGCCCTCGGGGTGAACAAGGGCTCAAACGCCTGTCAGATATGGTTGTCGGTTTGCAGGCGGCTGGTGTTCCCGAATCGAGGTTTGAGCTGGACGTTTCCATCGCTCGCGGTTTGGATTACTACACGGGCGTTGTCTTTGAAACGTACCTGGATGCCTTGCCTGAGATAGGCAGCATCTGCTCGGGAGGGCGCTATGACAACCTGGCTGGCATGTATACCAAACAGCATCTGCCAGGAATTGGCGCATCGCTCGGCCTAGATCGTCTGTTGGCTGCGCTGGAAAAGTTAGGTAAGCTTCCTGTCAGCAGGACCACGGTGCCCATCTTGGTCACCTATTTTGATCCCAATCGACTCAACGATTATCTCAGGATATCTCGAGCAATTCGGTCGGCCGGTTTTGGCTGTGAATTGTATCCTGACCCGAAGAAACTTGGCGCTCAGCTAAAGTATGCGGATCAAAAAGGATTTCGTATTGCCGTGATCGCGGGCAGTCAGGAACTCGAACGCGGTGTTGTGCAATTAAAGGATCTGCAGCACAAAATCAGTTCGGAGGTGGCCTGGGGAGATGACACCAGCGAACTGCTGCGAGGAATCAACAATATGCTTCAGTTGAATGAAGGAAATTTGATCGTATGAGTCAAGAAGCAATTTATGAAGTAGGCTATCCAGCGACCCATGAGTATCCACCGTTTATGGGAAACTATATTCAGTTGATCCATGAGTCGAACATTCTTGATGCGATGGAAGAGCAGTCGGGTCGTTTTCGCGATTTTTTGGAATCTGTTCCAGCCAATCAATTGCATGTGCTGCATGCGCCCTACACTTGGACGATCGCAGAAGTTTTAGGGCACTGTAATGACACCGAGAGGGTTTTTTCTTACCGAGCGATGCGGATCGCTGCAGGTGATAAAACAGCCTTGCCTGGCTTCGATGAAAACTTGATGGTTGCCGCGTTCGATTATGGTATTTGCGACTTGAATGATTTGATCGATGAATGGGCTCATCTTCGCCGTTCCAATATTCATCTCTTTTCGCGTTTATCTCCACGGCAGTGGAAAGAGATAGGCACAGCGAATGATGCACCTTGCTCGACAAGGGCTTTAGCTTATGCGATTGTCGGACATTTGCGGCACCATGCGAATATTTTGCAAAATCGAATCGGTCGCAAAACGATCCTTGCCATGTAGGGCTGTTTGCCGCGGGCAAGGTTTGAAACACATGGCCCGGATCGCGTGTTTCAGATTCATTTGTCAGCAGCGTTCTGGCATCATGCCGGTGCCGCAAAATGGGAGTTCAGTACTGCGTGTTCAGCACTGCCTGTTTACGAAGTTCGGCTCAGTACCATTCTTGGGATAGGGGTTTAATGACAATTTCCGGGACGTGGACATTAGCGGGCAGAGCTGCCAGCGATGTCAGCACATTGGCCACGTCCTCGGGCTGCAGGATGCGTTGGCGGTGTTCCTCAGTGACTGGCGTTGGGCGATGGTCGAGTATGGGTGTGTTCACTTCACCTGGGTATACGTTGACCACGCGAATACCCTCTTTGTTCACCTCATTGGAAATGCAAGTGCCAAGGGCCGTCATGGCGAATTTGCTGGCCGAATAGGCGACACCCCCCAGGGCAATAGCTCGTTTACCAGCCACCGACGAAATATTAAAGATGACTCCATCTTTCTGTTTTCGCATCGTAGGCAGTACGGCCAGAAAACAATTATAAGCACCATTGGCATTGATATTTACCACGTTATCCCACTGCTCAGGGGAGAGCACGGCCATGGCGCGATCTTTTACATTGATGCCAGCGGCGTTGACAAAAATATCGATGCGGCCCGCAAGACTTAGGACCCAATTAAAGTAATCCAGGACGTCATCACGGCGGGATACATCAACACCGCGCAGATGGATTGGATGAGTTGCGGAGGATTGCTCGGCGAGTTTGGCAAGTTGTTCAGCCCTTCGGCCACCAATAAACACCCGAGCGCCTGCTTTCGCGAAGGCGAGAGCTGTTGCTGCGCCGATTCCTGTTCCACCACCGATGACAACCACCACCTTACCTGCCAACATGCAACTATCCCTCCCGCGAATAACTGAAAGCTTGGAGCCGATCATCGTAATAAGTCTTGCTGCTTTGGGCTACCGGCTCGAGCGGGTTTCAGAGGCATTGTAGGGAGACTTTTTAAAAGCCCTCTCGCAAAAGGAAGGTCAAAAAACGTTCTCTAACCAAGGCGGTGTATAGAAAGGTTGGAACGGGTATGGCACAATGTCTCGGGAGAGATTGTTGATCAACGGCGTGGTGCTGAGCGGCCAGTTGGGCTGCGGCAGCGAATTTCACTTCGGGCGACGGGAATGCTTAAATCAGCAAAGCTGGACACATCTGTAACTATTGTTACCCCGGAGAACATTGAATTCTCGTACCGCTTAGCAGGTCCCTTTCGTCGTTTGGGGGCCTTTCTGGTTGATTTGCTGATCAAACTTGTCTTTTTGATTGTCCTATCGGTTTTTGCCGGCTTGGCTGGGTTGTTTGCGACCATAGGTGAAGGCCTCACTTCCTTTATTTTGCTGGTCACCTCATTTCTGATGGACTGGTTCTACGGCATGCTTTGGGAGACGATGTGGAGTGGCCAGACTCCGGGCAAAAAAGTCTTTTCTTTGCGGGTAATCTCATGTGATGGTCGACCGATTAACGGCGTACAAGCCGCGATTCGAAATCTACTGCGTGTGGCCGATCTTGGTGTGCCGGCATCGATACAGATCTTCAGCCCAGATGCTCCTCCAGGTTACATTTTTCCAACATTCACTGTTGGTTTTATCTCGATGGCGCTCACCAAGCGTTTTCAGCGAATAGGCGATTTGGCGGCAGATACGATGGTGATTGTCGAGGAGCGGGCTTGGCAACCTGTGTTATTCAAAATCGACGATGCTCGCGCGGAGGCGCTGGCGGAGTTTATTCCGGCCGATTTCGTCGTTCCACTTTCTATGGCCAAAGCGCTGTCGCTCTATGTTGCAAAGCGATCTAAGTTGCCCCTTTTGCGGCGTCAGGAACTCGCCAAGCATCTAGCGGAACCTCTCATTGCCAAATTTGGTTTTATGTCTGACACCAGTCCCGACCTAATGCTGTGCGCTTTGTATCTGCACGCTTTTTACAGTTCGTCTCAGCAAAGAACTGGTCCTCGTCATTCGCTGAGTCCCTTCAAGAAATCCGTTTCACAGGGGGATAGCTCGCAAACCGTTTTGGCTGCTGTGGAAACCATTCCAAGCCCATCTTCGAAAGGTATGTGGGATATTTTGGATCAACCCCGAACAAGCGATCCTGCGGGTCATTCACAAGCGGAAAGGATCCTATGAAGGCTGAAGATATCCTTGAAAAACGTAAGGTCCAGTGGAACAAACTGGAGGAATGTCTGGCGCGCAGGAGTGTGGGAATTCGCAAGCGAACTTGGACTCCGGAGCAGGTCCTGGAGTTCAGCGAATTGTATCGAAACGCATGCACCGACTTAGCGCTAGCCCAAGCTTACCGTTTACCGCCGCAGACGGTGGATTATCTGCACAATCTTGTTGGACGGGCACATAACCATCTCTACCGATCTCAGAAATATGATGTTTCGTCATGGTGGAATATCATGTTCCGAGATGCGCCGCAGCAAATTTTCCGCGATCCCTGTGTGCATGTCGCCACGCTGCTGTTCTTTGGTCTTTTTTTTCTGTCCGCGCTCATTGCTTGGAATCCTCAGATGTTCCCAGACTTTGAGACGAGAGTATTGAAGGAAGCGCAAATCCAGCAATTGGAAGAAAATTTTGCAGAAGAGATTGGTACGCAAGGGAATTTTGACCGTTATGTGACCATGGCCGGCTTTTACATACGAAATAATACGGGGATTGGACTTCAGTGTTTTGGTTATGGACCACTCATATTACCAACACTTTATACGCTGATTTACAATGCAGTTATTCTGGGAACCAGTTTCGGATATATGGCCAGGAGCGATGTCGATGCTGGCAAGAATTTTTTTGAATTTGTGACTGCGCATGGTCCCTTCGAACTATCAGCCATCGCGTTGTCGGCCGGTGCGGGATTGCGCTTGGGGCTTGGCATGCTATCGACGGCCGGTTTCACCAGGCTAGCCTCGTTTAAGATTCAAGCTCGGCGAGCTTTACCGGTTATTTCTGCTTCGGGAGCACTTTTTATTTTTGCAGCCTTTACAGAAGGCTTCATTTCTCCATCGCCCTTACCGTATGCTCTCAAGGCTTTCTGGGCCATCATGTCAAGCACTGCGATGATGTTTTATTTTGTTGTGCTTGGAGCGCCTCGGGAGTCTAACTCATGAATTTTGATGATACCGAATTGGTAATCTGCCAACGCTCAAATGCGGATTTGTTCGATATGACGCTGAGAGTCTGGGAGAAATACAATTGGCGATTGTTGACTATTTACTTATGCGGTTGTATCCCCTTTGCCATACTCAATCTCTGCTTGCTGGGCTGGATGGTTACAGCCGATGGTTTAATTACCGGTGAGTTGCTTGACTATTCCCAATTCCAAACCAGGAGTCGCTATTTCTTCGATCATGCGATGTTGGTGTTCATTGAACTGCCGTTGGCCGGCTTGTTTGCTACGGCATTTTTAGGGGAGGTCACCTTTAGACAAGATCCAACGACGCGGCAATTAATTCGATCGGTATTAAAACGCTGGGGAGGAATAATGGTCGTTTTGGGCGTTTTAAGATTTGGGCTGATCGGTCCAATTCTTTTGTTGTTTTTGCCCCGTTACGGAAAATATGATCCTTTCATCGAACTTTTTCTTCTGGGAATTATGGCCACAGGTCTTTCGTTGCTGACAAGAACCTTTCGCCCGTTTGCGCCGGAAATCATTGTACTGGAACGCTGCGATCTAATTCCGAGAGAACATAAGCACCCCAGTTACTCCAAGCGTTCCAATTGGTTACATGGGCCGGTTTCGTCCGAGTGTTTTGTGCGGATGGCGCTGCTCTTCCTGGTCAATTCGGCCGCCGCATCGGCTTTGTTGCTGGCTTACTTGTTTCTGCAAGGAGTGACAAGCAGTAATTGGCAGTGGGGATGGATCGTCGATTGGATAGTCCTGCCAATCGTGTTTTGGACACTGGGGGCCTTTGCAACCGTATTTCGTTTTCTCTGTTATCTTGATTCACGTATCGCGCTAGAGGGCTGGGAGGTTGAGCTTCTGATGCGAGCCGAGGCTAATCGTCTGCAACAGAATCAAGCGGGGGGAATGGCTTGATGTTATCCGGGGTAACTAGGCGAACCCATGCAATTGGGCGAACCACTAAGGTACTTTGCTTGCTGCTGTTGCTGCTGACATTGTCTGTGGGCCAGGCTTCCATTTCCTTGGCTCAAGCATCTGACGAGACTAAATCTGCCTCCGCTGAATCCGCCGAGATAGACGCTGGCCGAGAAGCGCTTCGCGATTTGGGAAATACGGGTTGGTACGATTCCAAAAATGATGGTTACCGCTTGCCAAACGATTTGGTTACCGATGATGCGGCATCTAGAAAATCGGATTGGATCGCCAAGCAGCGGCAATGGAATAATTCCAATATGCCTCAGTTTACATGGTGGGGCTCCTTCTTGTCCTATTTCACTCCCGTGCTTCTCTACGGAGTGTTTCCTTGTATTTTAATCCTTCTCTTGCTTTATGCACTGCAAAGCATTCTGCCTGAATCTTATCAGTTTTCTCGCAATGCCATGACAACGAAATCTGGAGTGAGTATCGATTTAGAACGTATCAGTGATTTACCTTTCCAGGTCGACGTTAGCCCCAAGGATCCGCTGAGTGAAGCGAAGCGACTTATGGACGCTGGCGATTTTGAACGTGCAATCATCTATCTTTTCGCATACCAGTTGCTGCAGCTAGATGCGAATCAATGGATCGTATTGCAACGAGGGAAGACCAATCGCGTTTACCTTCGCGAACTGAGGCAGTCACCCGAGTTGCGTTCGATTATGGAAACAACCGTTTTGGCCTTTGAACAAGTCTTCTTCGGTCGCTACAAGTTGGATCGTTCGCGATTTATGCACTGCTGGAATCGTTTGGATGACTTTCATCGCCAGATCGGTGTTGCGGGGGAGCCTAAGGCCTCACTGGGGTTGGGAGGTCTAACATGAACAACGGCATGCGGACAGCCATCCTGTGGGGGCTATCGATCTGCCTGGTTTGTATGGGCTGCGGGCGACAAGCAGACTCGCAACGGCGGACGTATGGGTATAGCAACGGTGCGAATGGGAAGCGAAGTCTCAACGGCTATGGCGCACTGCGAGAAATGTACAGTCAGCGCGGTGACAAGACCTTTACCGCGATTTCCTTTTCCAGGGCGCTGGAAACGATGGATACGATCGTCTGGACACCCGATACGGTGACACCACCAAGTTTGGCAAATCGGGACACGATCGAGCAGTGGCTATCTTCCAAGTCGGGCCGAACGCTCGTCTATATTGGTCGAGACTTCGATGCATCGATCGATTATTGGGAACACGTTGTTGAACAATTGCCTGCTGGCAAGAAGTCGCGGGCACTGCGCGAACAGATGTTGTCGCGAGTGAAATCCATGGAGTGCGACTTAGGTGGCGTACATTTTGCCCGTTGGTTTGTGGTGGATTGCACCTCGGCTCGGAGTCGAGTGCAGGGCTTGCGAGGTGAGTGGGCCGAGGGAATTGATGTTCAACAAACGGACCTTGTCACTCGAACAGAACTTCGGCCCGCAGAACATTGGGATGAGGAAAAACGCAATTTATCTCCTCTGATCGGCCGGATGGAAAATCAGCCGCTACCTTTGTCGACGGATGCTCCTGAACGCTGGACGCTTGAGGAGATCGATGCGGTGAAAGACGAGGAAGCGTCGAAGATCCCCGATGCTCGACTACTTTTGGCTGCTGACGATGGGCGGCCTCTTGCTTTCGAATTGACGTCGTCGGCGTGGGGAAGCAGCAAACTGATCGTATTGGTGAATGGTAGTTTCACCTTGAATGGCGCATTGGTGGTCAAGGAGCATCGTAAGTTGGCGGCGCGGGTCGTGGATCAATGCAAAGAGAAAGGGCGAGTCGCCTTTTTAAGAACGGGACGCAATGGTGCCCGCGTTAGCGATTTGAACGATTCTCCCTACTCGTCGGGTGGCTTGGAAATGTTTGCTTACTGGCCCATCAACCTCATCGTTTATCATTTCTTTATACTCGGTATCGTCCTTTGCTTTGTGGTATTCCCCATTTTTGGTAGACCTCGAGGATTGCCGCCGCGCGAGTTGAGCGATTTTGGAAATCATATAGAAGCGGTCGGAGGAATGCTGAGAAAGTGTCGCGACGAGGAGTTCGCGAGGGAAAAAATTTCAGACTACTTCCGACTGGTTCGCAAAGAACCGAAGCACCCGTGGTGCCAAAAGTATGAACCGAAACCTCCTTGGGCTCAGAAGGATTTCTTTAAGTGAATCTGGGTCAAGCTTTCAATCCACATCGCTACTAACTATTGAATGTACGAATCACTCCCCCTAATCAGGAGAAGACAATTTTGAGTTTTGCATCTTCGGATAGTCCAAAGACAAGAACAACCAAAGAACTGTTTGAAGCGGTACAAAAAGAAATCGCCAAGATATTTGTCGGTCAGGACGAATTGGTGCTGTCGACTTTGGTTGCCCTGTTTTCTAGCGGGCACGTGTTGATCGAAAGCGTTCCAGGTTTGGGCAAAACACTTTTTGTCCGTACCTTGGGACGTATTCTGGGATGCCAGTTTGGTCGAATCCAGTTCACGGCTGACCTCATGCCGTCGGATATCACCGGCGCACCGATCTTCGATATGAAACAACAGGAATTTCGGTTCAGGGCTGGGCCAGTATTTACTCAGTTCTTGCTAGCGGATGAGATCAACCGTGCTCCTGCAAAAACGCACGCGGCATTGCTCGAAATCATGCAAGAATTTCGCGTAAC
>JBIKMB010000287.1:0-6750 GCA_044359485.1 Pirellulaceae bacterium
CAAAAGGGATCCGATCTGCCGTAGCAGGCTGCGCAGATATCCTGATCGTCCCCAACATCGAAGCAGGCAATATGCTGGTAAAGGAACTAACCTTCCTTGGAAACGCCGACTGTGCCGGTATCGTGGTCGGGGCCAAAGTCCCCATCGTACTGACCAGTCGTGCAGATAACGTGATCTCACGCCTCGCATCCTGCGCTGTCGCCGTAATGCTGCACCAACACCAACAACTGGATTCATAGCCCCCCCCAGGAGCTGTTCCGTGATTCCCATCACCCAAAATACCAACGCATCACCCACTGCGCCACAATAATATGCTAAGCGTCCTCACCATCAATGCCGGCTCCTCCAGTCTTAAAGCGGCAGCATTTGATCTCGAAGCATCTGCCGAAACGGAGATTTGGCACAGCAACCTCGATTGCACGGAACATTTACAAGCAACCCAGTCTCTGCTCGCCGAGCTGGCTACCGCACATCCGACTTGGCATCCTCATGCAATCGGCCATCGCGTTGTACATGGAGGAACTCGCTTTAATGCACCCATAGAAATCACCGCAGATGTTCTGCAAACCATCGCCGATCTCACTCCTCTCGCTCCACTTCACCAGCCGGCCAATATCGCGGGAATTCAGGCCAGCCAATACCTCTTTCCAACGCTACCCCAAGTTGCTTGTTTCGATACAGCCTTTCATCGTGGCCGTGACTTCGTCCATGAAGCCTATGCATTGCCTCGTCATTATTACGATCAAGGTATTCGCCGCTACGGCTTTCACGGACTTTCATATCAATTCATTTGCGATCACTTACAAAACCAGTTCCCTGAAATGTTTCAAGGCAAGATTATTATTTGCCACCTTGGCAATGGAGCTAGCATGGCTGCTGTCCACGCGGGACGCTGCGTCGAAACCACGATGGGCTTCACACCCACCGATGGTTTAGTCATGGGAACCCGCTCAGGCCAAATCGATCCCGGTGTCTTATTACATTTCATCAACCACGAAAAACTCTCCGCACCACAAATCTTGCAACTGCTCACCAAAAAATCAGGCCTGATGGGCGTCTCAAATAACTTTAGCTCCGATATGCGGGCTTTGCTCGATTGCGAAAAAACCGAATGTCGAGAAGCAATCGATATGTTCGTCTATCGCTGCCAGTACTTCATTGGTGCACTGACAGCCGCCCTACAAGGCCTCGATGGCCTAGTCTTTACCGCCGGTATCGGCGAACACGCCCACACCATTCGAGAGAAAATAGTATCCGGCCTACACTGGCTCGGCGCTGAACTCGATCCAATCGCCAACGCGCAACCACAACAAAAAATATTTGATCCAAAAATATCTACTCCTCATTCGCGAATTCCCATCCTGGTCCTTCCCACCGATGAAGAACGAACTATTGCACGAGCCGTGTATCGGCTGCTGGCCCCTGCGCTTTAGATGATACGAGTAAACTTTCTCGCCTAAATCGCTTGACGCAACCACTCGTCACAATGCGACCTTTTCGATATCATGTAGCTCCCGAAAAGTGCACTGGATCATCCGCGAGGTTCATCTTAGGTCAGATAGAATGAAGAAATTTATTGGCAAGATTCACCACGGGGACTGTCTAGAAGGTCTAAAAAAAATCCCTGACCAAACCGTCCATCTAGCCTTTGCAGATCCTCCTTTCAATATCGGTTATCAGTACGATCAGTACGATGATCGACTCGAATCAGAAAAATATATTGAATGGTGCCATCAATGGATCGCAGAACTCTATCGCGTTCTAAGAGAAGATGGCTCCTTCTGGTTAGCCATCGGCGATGAATATGCGGCAGAGCTAAAAATCGAAGCCCAAAAAACCGGTTTCCAAACTCGCAGCTGGGTGGTTTGGTATTACACTTTCGGCGTTCATTGCACCCACAAGTTCACTCGATCTCATGCACATTTATTCTATTTCGTGAAGAACCCAAAAAACTTCACCTTTAATGCCCAAGACATCGCCGTCCCTTCCGCCAGGCAACTTGTCTATCGCGATAGTCGTGCCAATCCTAAAGGCCGTACACCCGATGATACTTGGATCCTCCGCCCTCAAGATTGCCAAACAGGCTTCACCCCAGAAGAAGACACCTGGTACTTTCCGCGTGTGAATGGAACATTCAAAGAACGAGCAGGATTCCATGGCTGCCAAATGCCCGAACAACTCCTCGGACGAATCATACGAGCCTGCTCAAATCCTGCTGATATTGTCCTGGATCCCTTCGCCGGCAGCAGCACCACTCTGGTAGTCGCTAAAAAACTGCGGCGACAATTCATGGGCTTCGAACTCTCCAAAGATTATGTCGCCAAGGGTACCGCTCGCTTGGCAGATGCTCGTCCAGGCGATTCCCTGCTGGGATCCGAAGAACCCAAAGTCAGCGTTCCAGCCACCGGCACTGCACCTAAACCTAAGAAAAAGATCCGAAAAAAAACTCAACAAAAACAACTCGATCTCGACATAATGCAAGACTAAATAAACCTATTGCCACACTTTGGTTTCCGCAAGTATCTCCCGCAGTGCAACTCGATCCGACACACTCAAATGCTTATACTTCTCTGCTTGATCTTCACCGCTCAAAATCTGCTGGAATCGCCCCCTCACATACTCCTTCATCTCAGCCGGTAACGCCTGAAATGATTCCGAGTAAATCAGATAACTACAGGGATACCTCCACAGACGCGTCTGCAAATCGAGTTGCCTCAGCGATCGTCCTTTCGAATCGTGTGGACCTAAGCTAGAAAACCGCTCAGTAAAAGATGTATTGCCCTGTATGGGCTCCTGCCATTGCGCCTCCTCCACCATCAACATGGCATCGACTAAATCGTTTCCCGCACTTCGAATCCGACTTTTCACACTATCCAACATCTCATCCTTCGGCACACCTAAGGACGCATGCATCTTCACCTGATAATCCATCGCTTGTCGAGTCATGAAGTTCGCTTTGGTTAACATGTTGTGCACCACGATCTGATGCTCCATCACCATCAAAGCTACAATGTCACTGTCAGCAGCCAAATAGGCTTGAGGATTAAAGTACTGCGCGAGATCGCTGACGTTGCTACCAGAACTGAAATCAAAGTCGTCCGGAACCTCGCGACCTCTCACTAAAACATTCCCCATATGCATCTGCTTACCATGCTTGCCCGTCACATACCAACCACCCCACCGTTTCTCAATCGGCGTTTTATAATTGACGTTGTGACTACCGGCCGATAACAAAGGCATCCCTCGCGCATCCGGATAAACCGATCTCGCCAAATGCCCCGGTACACCCTCCGTACGAGATGAACTGTGACAAGTCAAACAATTGTCCGTCTGACGCATCATTCGAGGACGCTCAACCAACTCCTGATCCAACGTGTAAAAAACCGCGCCCAATTGCGGATCGACAACAGATACCTCCAATACATCACCCTGCTGACAATAACCGATGTAAACGTGATCGTTGAAGTAAATCGCACGCGGTGTTCGGGGTGAAATCTTTTGCAATTGCAGACTCGTCTTCGAAAAGACCAACATCTGCGTATCCGTCTTCACCCCCAAAGCCTCCAGCAAAGAGGGAAGATAACCGTACTTCGGATCAAAGGCTAATCGCACTTCACCCGAATCCAACTTCGACTGCAAAGCCGATACACAATTCGCAGGCGCCGACTTGCTGTAATGAACAGGAGACCGCTCAAAGTCGTCCTCGGCCCTCACCACAACACTCGCCCACAAAATCCCCATCCCCAAAACAGCATAGAACAAACTCGAAGCAAGTCTACTCATCACGCTGCTCCCCATGGCTAGCCCACTCCCCCCGTCCCAACCGGCCTCTACCGGCACAAGCTCACACCTACAAGCTAACCACCTTATAATCGGATGTCAATATCCAGTTTTTAGAGCGGTTTTAATGAATCGCTCGGAATTCTCAGGAAAAATGGCAAAAAGGGGGGCAAATGGGTCGAACTGAACATGGAAATTACGGTTCCGGATCGCTGGATAACGCATGGATCGTATTGTGCAACACGCCCCCAACCGCTTCGCCGGTGTGACTGCGGAATTGATACCGAATTTCCATGCACCACGTTGGCGCTAGCTCGGGAACCGACAAGATAAGTTCCTTGCCGTTGTTGCTAAGCTCGGTGTCCGTCACCCTCAAGTTACGCTCATCATAATGATCTGATCCATAATTCGCGGTGCGTTTCAGTGACCAGACTTTGATTTGCACATTGGCTGGCTCGATCGATTTTGCATCTAATGCATCGGTGAATTGCAACCGTAAACGTTTCTTTTCAGCGTGCAACTGGGTCGGCAGATTCATCGCTTTACCGGTTGCTCGCAACCGATAAAGGCCGCCAGGCTCCGTGGCATTCCCCGCCCACGCAAACATTCCACATAGATAAAGCGCTCCATCTTTTTCTGAAAATCTGCCTCGCATAACTCCGGTCGGAAAGTCAGGAATCGGTAGTGCAATCATGCCACCTTGCACTCGTCCCTGTACCTTTTCATGAGGCACAACAAACACTCGACCATAACCATAAGACAGATTCAGTAACGAGCCGTTGAGCCCTCCCCAAGCCTTACTGTTTACCCACAACAATTCCGCCGGGGATCGATCAAACGCATTGGTGATCCAGCAAAGCGGGGGTTCCATCGCTTGATCACTACTATCGGTGACCGAGTGATAACCAAACATATTTCCATAAAAGTTCGCCGTTCCATCCTGCGGAATCGTCACCCAATTGATTCGATTTTTGGGATTCCAAAAACCTTCTTGATCAGTCACCACGAAAGATCCATCTGGGTTCAGGCACACGCCATTAGCTGCTCGAAAACCGGTTGCTAAGATCGAAGTTGTTTTTCCATCTGGAGAAACTTTTAGCAATGTACCATGATGAGGCACAACCGCTTTTAAGGCATGTCTTCCCGACTTGGCGTAATAAAAATTTCCAACAGCATCAACTTGCAATCCCATCGCAAATTCATGGAAATGCTCGGTCACTTGATGGTCGTTATTGAAACATTCGTAGTAATCGATCTCCTCGTCGCCATTAAGATCATGCAGACGTGTCAATTGATCGCGGCAGGTGAGAAAAATTTGACCCGATACCACTTTCAAGCCGAGAGGTTGAAACATACCACTCGCGATACGTTGCCATTGAATCTTCTCCTCCTGCTCATTGATCTTTAACAACCATACATCACCATCCCATGTGCAGACTGCCATGCGGCCATCCGGAAGAAAATCCAATCCGCTGAAGCGTGTCAACGCCAACCAAGGATTACCTTGCGGAGCTATCAGAGTATCCACCGCAAACGCGCCACCCTCCTCGCCCTTTTGTAAATCGGTAACTAGGATCTCTCCGTATCGCTTCTGTCCACCTGCCGTCCAAGCGGCTAAATCCAACAAATCGCCCTCGCTCAATTCGGGCGACTCATCATTCGCAGCCCGCGCCATGATCGCAAAACGTCGGTCTTCTTGACCAGCAGGAATATGGAGGCACAGCCTTCCATCTTGTTCAAGCCATGACAATCCTTCGTTTTGTCCAACCGCCGCGATCGTCCAGGGCAAATGGACTACAGACTTCGAGCTTGAGGCGTTTTCGATCGCGGTAACTTTTGCAGCCCCCAATGTTGTACCGGAACTACTCACCGCCAAATTAACCGCAGTATCCGCCTTGACTCTCGCTGTTTGCCAGCGGCCAATCAAAGACTCATTCTCCGAATCGTGCTCCCACTTCCAATCTTTTGACAAGAGCTTCGAATACAACCGTAACTCGTCCACTTCCCCCACCCAAGGACTGATCGCCGGAAAATTCGGCGCGGTGAAGCCGATGCGAATGACGGGTGATGATAAAGACTCCTTCGGAGCTAATTCACCACGTCCATCCAACCGACCATCCACAAATAATAAGACTTCACCTTTATCTCGCCTTAGTTCACAGCGAACCTCATGCCATTTTCCGTCATCGACTTTTGTGCGACCTGAAATCGCTCCAACCCAGCCGATATCAAAACATAATTTTCCACCCCGAATGAACAAAGTCTCACCGTTGGGTATCCAGGTCGGCCCAACTTCAGTCCAAGCGAAAACGGTACCATCCTGTGTAGTCTTCACCCGAGCCACGATTGATACCGACTGCTCTGCTAAGTCGATACCATGTACATTCTCAATTTGTAGATAACTTGCGCCATCGAAAACAAAGGGCTTACCTTCGCTGGGAATTGCCAGGGATCGCTCGACTTCCGTTGCAACTTTCCATGATGCGATCACCGCTTTATCCTGAGTGAATTCCCATGGACCGGCACCATGGGATGACATATCTTTCCTCGGACTATCCATCACACGCAACAGCAAATCTTTATCGCGCGGCCCCACCTGAAAGTGGCGAACCATCCAGGGTTCACTTTCGGACATCTTTGCTTCCTGCATCGTTGGAAACTCTAAAATGGTTGTGCTTCCAATCTGATACTTCAGCAAGACCTTCTGATCATGGTAATAGTATCCAAGAAATCTTCCCCACGAACTTGGCAAAGGCCCGTAGCGTTTACCATCGCGTCCTTCAACCCGTTCCTCATCGGCCAGTTCCGATGAACCTGGCCGTGCCCACCCTGGTCCAGTCGAATTGATGACTCTGATATCTCCGGAAACTTTGGGATGGATCTGATGCTCACCGTTGAATTGAATCCCTCGCCAATCGATGAATGGCGAGCCCCTTTTTTCCGCTGATCTCCATGTCGCTGCCAACCGAA
>JBIKMB010000089.1:0-21910 GCA_044359485.1 Pirellulaceae bacterium
AATTCTTCGAATTCAGGTTTAAACTTTTGCAAAGCGTTCTTGATTGGCCAAGCCGCACCGTCGGCAAGGCCGCAAATGGTTGTACCTGGAATCGTTCCGATGCTCTTGGAAATATCTTCGAGTGTTTGTAGATCTTCCATGGTTCCTTCGCCTTGGCGAATTCGATGGAGAATCTTCGTCGACCACGCGGTTCCTTCTCGGCAAGGGGTGCATTGTCCGCACGACTCATGAGCGAAAAAACGGCAAGTGTTGTAAAGCACATCGACCATGCTGGTGTGATCGTCGATCACGATGACTGCAGCGGTCCCTAAGCCTAAGCAACCTGCTCGTCCGGGGCCGTTGAAATCCAGCGGAATATCGAGTTCGTTGGCCGAGAGGAATCCCATGCTGATGCCTCCTGGAACAACGGCCTTCGCCTTTCGGCCTTTCCACACACCACCGGCGTGTTGATCGATCAATTGTCGCGAAGTGATTCCTAGGGGTAATTCCACTAAACCTGGCTTATTCACATGGCCACTGATGCAGTAGAGTTTCGGACCATAGCTGCCAGCATCGCGCGGGTTCGATGGATCCTTGGGGATTCCCATGGTTTGAAACCATTCTGGGCCACGATCCAAGATATTGGTCACGCAGGCCAATGTTTCAACATTGTTAACGATGGTGGGGCGTCGAAAGGCTCCTTCGATGGCCGGGAACGGGGGTTTGATTCGAGGCCAAGCTCGCTTCCCTTCCAAGCTTTCGATCAAACCGGTTTCCTCGCCGCAAATGTATGCGCACGCACCGCGATGGAGATGAATATCGAGCGAGTAGCCCGAGCCAAGTATATTGGCACCGAGCAAATTCTTGGCATACATCTCATCGATCGCCTTTTGCAAGGTGCGATAGCAGCGACCATATTCATACCGAAGATAAAAGTAGGCAGTGGTGGCGCGGGTTGCATAGCCGGCTATCACGATACCTTCGAGTACCTGATGTGGATCTTCTTCGATAATGACTCGATTATTGAACGTGCCCGGTTCGCTCTCGTCGCCATTGATGCAAAGATAAATAGGACCAGTATAACCTTTCGGCAAAAACATCCACTTCGAACCGGTATGAAAGCCTGCTCCCCCGCGTCCTCGGAGATTGGACTTGATGACGGTTTGTGTTACCTCATCGGGCTGCATGGCCAGCGCTTTTTTCAAACCATTATATCCGCCGTCCGCGATATAGGTGTCGATCGATGCGCTGTCAGGTCTCCCGACTCGTCTCAGCAAGACCGGTTGAAATACTTCACTCATCGCTTTCTCCTGCCAATCGCAATACATCCTCGACGGAAACGTTAAGCTTGAGCTCGTCATCGATGAGGATGCAGGGAGCGCCATCGCAAGCCCCTAGGCATTCCGCGAGCTCAACGGTGACTTCGCCATTGGCCGTGGTGTCACCGGGCGAGAGATGCAATCGTTCGCAAACTTCCGAGAGAAGTTGATCTCCTCCACGGAGCATGCACGGTAGACTGCGACAAATCCAGACACGTTTTTTCCCAATGGGTCGATCTTCATCGCGGAAGAACCCATAAAAAGAAAGCGTGTCAAAAATTTGGGCTGGTGAGAGATCCAAAAGCTCGGCAACTTCCTCCACAGCTTCTGTGGGTACGCATTTCAGTTCCTGCTGCACCAAGTGCAATGCGGGAAGTGTAACGGCTTGCTTGTTGGGATATCTCGAAAAATGATCGCGAATCTTACTTCGCAAATCTTCGGATAAGACGCTCATCGATCCAACTCCGCAGCGATGATATTGAGGCTTCCCAGAACGGCGACGACATCGCTGAGCATGCAGCCGCGAATCAATTGTGGAAACAGAGCGAAATGAACCAGCGACGGTGGTCGCGTCCGAGCCCGGTAGGCTTTGAATGTTCCGTCGCTCACCAAGTAATAGCCCAGTTCGCCATTAGGAGATTCGGTGGCCGCATACATTGCACCTCGCTCGCTGGTCGGTTGGCGATTCGGCATGATCTGTTCAAAATGATGAATCAAACCTTCGATGCTCTGATAGACTTCGCGTTTTTCGGGAAGCGCTTCTTTACCGGTTCCGGGAGCAAAGATAGGTCCGGAGGGAAGATTTTCCAACGCTTGTCGGACGATCTTAATCGACTCTTTGAGCTCGAGCATGCGAACCAAATAGCGAGCATAGCAGTCACCATCTCGGGCGCAGATCACATCGAAATCGAGATCGTTGTAGGCCAGATAAGGCTCATCGCGCCGCAAGTCCCTTGCAACTCCACTAGCTCGAGCCACCGGGCCGGTTGCCCCACCGGATATTGCGGCTTCTTTGCTGAGAACACCTACACCACGCGTCCGCTCGATAAAAATTCGATTGCGAGTTACCAAGCGATCGATATCGGCATAGGCTTTATCAAAGCCATTGACGAACTGTCGAATCATCTCGATCCCATCGTCAGTGATGTCGAACATCAGACCACCAACGCGGGTGTAGCTGGTATGGAAGCGTTGACCCGTTACACGCTCGCAAATTTCATAGATACGTTCGCGTTCGTTGAATGCATACATAAACGCTGTGACGCCACCCAAGTCAAGCACGCTTGCTCCCACGCAGAGCAAGTGGTCATGAATCCGCATCAATTCGGCGAAGATGGTGCGAAGATATTTGCAACGCGGAGTAAGTTCTATGTTCAACAGTTGTTCAACGGCATGATGCCACGCGATTTCATTGGCCATCGGTGAAATGTAATTCATTCGATCGACAATGGTCACATATTGGTTGAAGTCGAGGGCTTCTCCCAATTTTTCGAAGCCGCTGTGCAAGAAACCAATATCGGGTTCTGCATCGACGACTTCTTCACCATCCAGCGTGAGCAGCAGACGCAAAGTGGTGTGAGTTGCTGGATGCTGAGGACCGAAATTCAGCGTCCATAAACCTTCACGTCGACCATACTCGTCGACTTCGAAATCTCTAAGCTCCAATGGCATTGGTAAAACTCACACATGGATCCAGTTTCCGCTCAGCCCAGGCGAGCAGAAACTTTCAAAAAATAAAAATCTAACTTTGGGCCCGTGTCACAACGGGGAAATTATGTCGTTCGCCTCGACCCTGCATCGGATAATCTTTGCGAAGTGGGTATGAAACAAACTCCTCCGGGAGCAGTAGTCGCTTGTGGTTGGGGTGACCTTCAAAGCGTACACCAAACATGTCAAATACTTCTCGTTCCAGCCAATCGGCGGATTTCCAGAGAGGATACATGGAAGGTAGGGTCAGGTCGGGTTCGTTGAGATAGACCGAAACGGTGAGTCTTTCTCCCGAATCGGTATTGAGCAAGCAATAAACTACCTCAAATCGATCTCTCGCGCCTTGGTATTCCAACAGATCAACCGCGGTCACATCGATCAACATATCTAAACCGCACGGGTCGCGGAGTGCAGACATGGTCGGCGATAAGTGTTCGGCAGTCACTATGAGACGCGTTTGACCGCGAAACTCCGACCACTGCCTCGAGGGATCCGCTAACAGCGCATCCAAACGGTCTTTCCACATGGCTGATGCACTCATGCTTAGTGCCTTGGATTGTAGATGGGAAGTTGAAATCGTTTAGGCTGCCGGTCGCGAATGCGCTCTATCTCTTCACGATCGAAGCGAGCAGGTCCTTCGGGCGAGGTTCGCTGGGCAAATTCCTTGCCGTAAATCGTGCCGGTCTTTTGAATCTTCTCCTGCAAGTCCAACACGGCCCGAATTAATTGCTCAGGCCGCGGTGGGCAACCTGGAATATAAACATCCACAGGAATGAAACGATCGATACCTTGAACCACAGAGTATGTATCGAATACACCTCCTGAGCACGCGCAAGCTCCCATCGAGATGCACCATTTTGGTTCTGGCATTTGCAGCCAAATACGCTGCAGCACAGGGAGCATTTTCATAACCACACGACCTGCTACGATCATCAAATCGCATTGGCGTGGAGTGAATCGCATCACTTCAGAACCAAACCGTGATAGGTCATGACGGCTGGCCGAGGCTGCCATCAACTCGATACCGCAACAAGCGGTTGCGAAGGGCATGGGCCACAAACTGTTTTTTCTGGCCCAGCTTGCAGCCGAATCAAGTTTTGTCCACAAAATGCTGTCAACCAGTTGATTCATTTGCGACGCCATTGAAACACACCTTTCTTCCAGGCATAGACGTATGCGAGAAACAACGTACCTGAGAGGGACAACAAGGCGATCAGAATGCCAATTTTTGTTTCTGGAGTGACGATCGATCGATTGGCGACCGCCCAGGGGTAGAGGAACAAAAGCTCTACGTCGAATAGCAAAAACAGGATCGCGATGAGATAAAATTTGATATCGAGTGGTTTCCGCGCGTCGCCGACCGGATCCATGCCCGACTCATAAGGCATGTCTTTAATCGGCGTTTTCTTACGAGGCGCGACAAAGTGCGGAAGCAGCAGACTTACTGCAGCAAAGCCTAAAGCCGCCAGCGAGTAAATCAAAATCGGTAGGTAGGAGCTCAAGGGGTCGATCCAAAAACATACTCATTCGTGAAAATTTTCACAACTTCTTTTTGAATCGTAGTCAGAACGCTGAGTTCGGCAAGCCTAGTTTTTTTGGCTACATTCTTGGGGGGGTGCTTGTAGAAGGCGCACAAACGTGTGAGACAGGAAATCCACTTTGGTTTATGGCAGAATCAAATTGCGTTAAAGGGCGTTTAAGGGGCAATGTAGTCGCAAGTCTCATCCAAGTAGCTGTATTAGTTCATTTCGTAGGTGGGCGAATAACAAAAAATTAATTTTCTCCCATGAGTTCAGGGAGCCTGTACTCAGCTTGGTGTGGGTAAGGTTGCCTGAAATAATGAATAGGTGTTCAGAGAGAATCAATAATGTGGCTCGACCACTGAAAAAAAATGCCTGATCCGCCTACAATCTCCTAGCGCTTTCCAGGTTGTTCGACGCGCATAGCAAGCCGAAGAGACCGCAGCTACCGAGTCGCGAGGAAAAACTAACGAAACGAAAAAGGCATGAACTCTGAAATTGAAACGGATGACGACTTCCGCCAGCGAGAAGAGCAGAAGTTGCAGAAAGCGTGGCAATTGCCCATTGAGATTGCAAAGTACACGACCGTGTTGGGTATTATTGCGTTTTGCGCGTGGATTGTGCGCGGCAAGTTGAAAAACATCACGTGGGAACAGATTGTCGAGAGTGTGGGGAATATTCCTCCGAGCCAGATTCTGCTAGCGGTTATGATCACCGCGTTGAATTTCATCGTGTTGACGGGATACGACTGGATTGCAGTCACTTATCTTAAGAAAAAACTCTCGCTATCTAAAATCATGGTGGGTGCGGTTGTCGGCTATGCATTCAGCAACATCGTTGGTTGGATGCTAGGGGGGACAGCGGTTCGATATCGTCTTTACAGCCGCTGGGGTTTTACATTCATGGACATTGTGGCGTTTATCTCCTTGCTGACCGTGACTTTTTGGATGGGAATGTTTTTGCTCGCGGGTATCGCGTTTGTCCTGTTGCCTGTTCAACTTCCTGAGGAGTATCAAGACAAGCTTTATTTTGAACCGATCACATTTGGTTATCTATTTTTGGCTGTAATCCTTGGTTATCTGATCACCACTTTGGTGATTCGCAAGCCTCTCAAGATAGCTGGGCAAGAGTATTCCTTTCCTCCGATGAACTTATCGATGTTGCAATTGTTTGTTTCGGCGGCGGATTTCGCATTGGCTTCATTAGTCCTTTATATCTTGCTGCCCGATGGTACAGCAAACTACAGCACCGTGTTAGTCAGTTATCTTGCTGCGATGATTGTGACGGTAACGCTCCATGTTCCAGGTGGATTTGGTGTTTTGGAGGTTATCGTTTTGGATTTGCTCACCAAGAAAGAGGTAACGCCCTCTAATGAATTGATTGTTGCGGTCACATGTGGTTTGCTGTTGTTCCGTGTGATTTATTATTTCATTCCCGGATTGATCGCGCTGATGATATTCTTGTGGCAGGAAGTTGCCTCTTGGAAAACCAACAAGAAAGAAGCGGAGTTGGCGGTCGGCGATAACATTTAGGCGATCGTCAGGCAAGATTATTTTGGTCGAGCCAAGTGGTTCACTTTACGCCGCGCGCTCTCAGGGCATGATGCTGACTAAGCATGACAGATCCGGCCAGGGAGTCGACGAGGGTTTTCTGGATTGATTGCGGGCGAAGCCTAGACAAGACTGCAGGCATTTCGACACGACTAATGCGGTTCGGCTCTTAGCTCCTGCCCGCGAACACCCAGATTACCGTACCGATGATAATCTCGACAGAGACTCTGTTCTTCTACGTACCACAGGGCTTCGACGCGAGCTACGGTTGTCACGGGACGATCGGCCAGATGGATATGGGACTGGAGGGCTGCGGCGCGAATCGGTAAGGGAACCGCATTGGCATTCACGTAACGGACTCGATCTGTTTGTTTCGAGCGAATCGCTTCGGCAAGAACTTCATCGCTTTCCTCGATAAACTCGATGGTGCCTGCTAGTTCTTCGGTCCAGCGATCGAACCAATCGAGCAGTGTCCGGTCGAATTTTGGCGCGACGCTGACCGTAACGCGACAGCCGACGGAGATGGCGGCGATCATTCGAATCAAGGTATCTTCTAAGCGATCTTGGACTTCGACTCGAATGCGTAATTGTTTCACCGGCAGGTATCGTCTCTGGTTATCCTGTCCGATCAATTGGAAGTGATCATGCGACTCCATTATTTCCTGGCTCGCGAAGCGATCAAAATCGACAAGGGCAGCGCGGATCTGTGGTTTTAAAGCGACGATTGGCGCTGGGATATGGGTGTCAAATTCTAAATGGTCCCAAAGCGTTTTGAGTTTGCCGATCTGTGGTGTCATGGGCTGGGACAAGTGCGGAGAGGAGGACTTGGGACGCACGTGACAGAGAGGGATGATATAATTGGGCCCACCCGCTTTGATGCCAGGTCCAAACGCGCTCAAGCCGAGGCCGCCGAAGGGTTGTCGCAAGACGATCGCGCCGGTTGTCGGTCGATTGATATACAGGTTGCCGGCCCGCAAATGGTTTGCCCATAACTCTTGTTCACGGTCGTCTAAGCTTTCCAGTCCGCTGGTCAATCCATATCCTGTTGCGTGGACGAGTTCGATACCATGTGTAAGATTTTTGATTTTCATCACGCCTAGTACGGGGCCGAACAATTCGGTTTTGTGAGTGAAACTATCGGGTTGAACATTCCATTTCACCGCTGGGCTGTAGAGAGAAGGATTATCATCGAGTTGTTTTGGTAGCACTCCCCACGACTCTCCAGGTTCAAGTTCTTTCAAGCCGCGGAGCAGAGCGCCGCTGGGGGGGCGAATGAGTGGGCCCATCTTGGTTTTCAATTCCCAAGCGGAGCCGACCGACATGCTGCAGATGGCATCGACAAATTGTTCGCGGAAGCTGGTATCTGCAAAGACTTCTTCTTCCAGTAGCAGAAGAGAAGTGGCGCTGCATTTTTGTCCCGAGTGTGAAAACGCGGAATGCAAAACATTTTTGATGACTTGATCGCGATCGCTCAAACTGGTGACGATGGTGGCATTTTTGCCACCTGTTTCAGCCAGCAAGAATAAATGCGGATGTTGCTTGAGCATTCGCTGGGCTGTTTCTGTCCCGCCGGTAAGTATGACGGCTTTAACATCAGGGT
Source organism: Pirellulaceae bacterium (assembly GCA_044359485.1). Lineage (GTDB taxonomy): Bacteria > Planctomycetota > Planctomycetia > Pirellulales > Pirellulaceae > JAFLCP01. Next base: position 7,676 of record JBIKMB010000089.1, read on the forward strand.
GTCCTACCAAAGAGTTTCCTGCGACGCTACCGCTGCAGGGAATCAGTTGTAAAGCGGTCCGGGGTACACCGGCTGACCAGAAGCATTCGCATAATATGGAGGCGGGTAGAACCGTATCGGAAGCGGGTTTCAGCAACACGGTGTTGCCGGCGGCCAGCGCGGCTGCGATTCCGCCGCAGGGAATCGCGATGGGGAAGTTCCATGGCGAAATGACAGCGACAACTCCAAGCGGTTGGACATCGAGATCTTCACGCTGTGCCAAGTCAAGAGCGCAGCGAGCATAGAATTCAACGAAGTCGACCGCTTCGCTTACTTCGGGATCGCTCTCTAAAAGGGTTTTACCACCATCGGCAAGTGCGGCCCCCATCAGGTCGCCGCGTCGCACTCGAATCTCCTGCGCAACTTGACGCAAAATATCATATCGTTGACGAGGCGCAAGGGTGCGCCAACCTGCAGGATCCTCGGCAGCGCACTGAATCGCTCGGCGGATTTGAGCGGGGCTGGCTTGGTGATAACGGGCTGCCACCACACCGGGCCGTGAAGGGTCGGGCGATTCATAAATTCCCCCTTCACCCATTTGTGTTTCGCCAGCGACACAAAGGGCGATCTCGGTGGCGCGACTATCACACCGGTTTTTCCATTGTTCGATGAGGGATTCGGCCCACATACCGTTTTGGACAAGCGATACATCGGTGTCAGGTTCGTTTTGAAACTCTTCCCAGCGTTTCGGTTCAGCCGGTTGGGCGGGTGGTCGGCGTCGATCTTGGGTTCGGCGCGGCTGATCAGAAACCGTTTTGGAAAGCTCGAGCGATGATTTAAAGCCCGCTTCCAATCGCTGCCAAGCGGGGCTGTCGACTTGAATGTTGAAAGCATGACGCAGGAAATTGTCGGGACCAGTGTTTTCATCTAAGCGTCGAATCAGATAACCGATCGCATTAATGAATTCATGTTGGTGACATGCCGGAGCATAGAGCAAGACATTATGGCATAATTCAAAGAGCGCTCGACGTTGGTGATTGGCCATGCCTTCGAGCATTTCGAATTGCACTTTTGCCAATACACCTCGACTGGCAGCGAGCACGATGGCGTAGGCTAAATCGAAGAGATTATGCGAAGCGACTCCGAGTTGTACGGCCTGGTAGATTTCAGGTTGCATGCCATATTGGAGCATGCGTTTATAATTAGCATCCGTTTCGGTTTTGTGTTTATATGGAGCTTGCGGCCAGCCCCGCAGAGAGGCTTCCACGCGTTCCATCTCCATATTGGCACCCTTCACCACTCGAACGGTGATAGGAGAGCCACCCCGTCGAACGCGTTCTTGAGCCCACTCCGATAACTCGCGCTGGACCAAGTGTGAATCGGGAATATAAGCTTGTAAGGCAAGTCCGGCGCGAACGTTTTCCAATCCGGGACGCTCCAGTGTCTTCATAAACGTATCGGCCGTTAACCGCAAGTCGCGATATTCTTCCATGTCGAGATAGACAAACTTGCCTATTTTAGATCCGTCGGGACGCACAAAGATTTCGCGAGCGGCGGCACGCAATATCAGTTCGAGTCGATCGCAGAGAATTCTGACCGTGTGTCGGCGAGCGATCGCTGAGATTTGCGAATAGATCGTTGATATCTTGACCGACATGCACTCGATTTCGGGTTGCTGCAGGGCGGCGAGATATTTTTCGAGACGACGCTGAGCTTCCTCTTCACCGAGAATCGCTTCGCCCAGAAAATTAACATTCATGCGTAAGCCTTCTTCGCTGCGGGCACGCAAATGCGAAGAGAGCATATCGGTTTCTGCGGGAAGGATAACGTTGGCCGTCTCTTTGCGCATCTTGTCTTTGACCAACGGTACAGCGACGCCCGGAAGATAATTACCGAAAGACTGAAAGCCCTTCAGCAGCGTACGATCCAGCATGCTAAAAAAACGCGGGACCCCCTGCACATCCAGGATATGCACCATCTGATCGACGACCCGCCACGACGATTGGCTGCGAAACGATTGATCCGTCATTTGGGTCAGAATTGCTTTATCGCTTGGATGCTGAATCATGCGATCCAGTTCGGCTTGCTGTCGACGCTCAGCGGGAGTCTGCAATTTGGCGGCGCGATTTTGGAGCAAGCGGGCGACAGCCAGAGCAGCCTCAACGAGTCGATCGTCTTCGGAACTGGGGTTTTTTATAGACCCGATGAGATGGGAAATGTTGACAGAAACCAGCGGCTGATCAGCCGATATTTCCGCGGCACTCATAGCTCGGACTCACTTGGGTGAATGTCAAAGGACAATCATGTCAAAAAACTAACATGTCAAAGAACAATCGCTGATAACATGGTAGCCAATTCGACAAGGAAGGACAGCGTCCAGCGGTTCCACGAGGACTTTGATTTTGAGAATAAATCCGCCCCAGCGGCCACTTCGATCGCTAGACAATGGTTGAGCCCAGAGACTCGGCAGTGTTCGTGGACTTGGGATGGCGATCGTCGTTTCGACAGCGAGCCGAAGAGTGAAACGAAATCAGCTGGAGAGTTGGGAAGTTTGCGCGAGGCTCCCCTGCAGACAGGAAGGCAATTCAAGCACAAAGGATACTTAACTCAGAAGTAGTCTCGCGCGATCTAAACTTCACTCACCGCAGCAGATTCAGATTCACCCAGTTTTTCATTCAGTTCGCGCAAAACTCGATCGAGCACTCCATTGACAAAAGTGCTGGAGTTTTTACCCCCATATCGTTTCGCAATTTCAACCGCTTCATTGATTGCCACTCGGCCCGGTGTGCCGACATGCACCATTTCATAGGTAGCCAAACGGAGGATATTGCGATCGATGGCCGACATGCGACGCAGGGACCAATTGGTCGCCTTCTGAGAGAGCAATTGATCGACTTTGTAACGGTTCTTGCGAACACCGCTTAGCAACTCGAGTGCAAATTGCGAGAGTGGTTTATTGGCCAACATTCTTTTGGCAATAAACGGTTCAGCCAGCGCCGGGTCGTGGTTTGGGTTCAGATCGTCTTCGTACAACAGTTGCAATACGACTTCTCGAGCGCGTCGGCGGGTGGTCATGATGGATTTCAAGACTGTTAAGTGGGGTAGAATGGGCGAACGGATTTTGTTCGCATCTCGCTAATAGAATAACCACCTGTTTGATTTGAGAAAATGGCTAAAAGCGAAGGGGTGGAGAGGGATTTCCGTGAACTAGCGAAAAAAACGGGGCCAGCGACCCAGTTTTCGGGGTTTCGATGCGGAATCGTTGCCGGAAAGAGCAAAAAATCGCTATTGGCTCGAAAACTCCAGTTGGTGTACGTTATCGGGTGATCCAGTTTGGACCCAAAGGCTAAGGAGGAGCCAATGTATCTGGTTAGCATGGATGTTGATTCCCAGAATTTGATGGATTCGCTTCACTCACCCTTCTCTAGTGCTGCACCTTTAAGTGCTGCACCCATTACTGTCGCGGGGGGAGTGGCATCGGCACTCGGTGTCGACTCGATTTCACATATTGGTCCTCTCAACGAAGGTCTCAATGCGATCTGCTTACCCGCCGCTTGCGAAACAGCGAAGACCATGCGTCGAGTGGTGAGTGGACTGTACGGACCATCGGCGACTCACGATGGCTCAACGCCGATGCGTCAAATCACATGGAGTGATTCATCGGGATTATTCCGAAGATTTCATTATGCCAATAATCTCCTTGGCGAGCGCGAGTATCGAGTCGAGCACCGACCGTTATGGAGTGATTCTCTGTCTTGGCGTTCGCTTGCTACCCAAGATGGCGGTAAGTTGCCACTGATGGATCGTTCCCTTTACGAGACGGTCTATGCACTTGGCAAAGATCAAATGCTTGCGCCGCAAGTCTTGTGGAACCTCGCTCGTCAGCATGGGTTGTTGCAGTCAGAAGTCCCTACTTATACATCGCCGATTCCAACGGCCGAAAATGAGGATCTGCATCAGCGTCGAGCCGTTTTAGCAAGGGAAATCCAGTACCTTGATCGTTTGCCCCAGCAGGATCGCCCCCACGCGACGCGCGATGAGTTGCTGAGCGAACGCAATCGTCTGCTGCAAGAAATCGAATTATTGCAGCGAACCATTCCCTCTGAATCAGAATTGAACGAAAAACGCTCCTACAACTCGCAGCGTGAACAGTACCAGCGCGATTTGGTCGAGGCGACAAAACAGGCTGAGAAGTTGGGTGAACAAATATCTTGGCTCCGTAAAGAGCAACAGCGCCTGGTTACCGAATTACATGCAGTAGCGACCCTTCCCAAGGTCTCCACCAGCAGCAAACCAGCGATTGTGTCTCAGCCGATTGTTCCCGTGGTGACCCAATCGCAAATGGAACGCCTGAACGATATTGATACCCAGTTAACTCATTGGCAACGAACGGCGGCAGAAATCGTAGCGCATCGCCAGCAATTGGAGCAGTCTGCATCTCAATTGCGCGTTGAGCAACAAAATGATTTGACCAGTCCTTTTGTATCTGTCGATCCGCGAGAACCACTGCGAGCACTCGAAAGCCAGCTCCTGCAGACACGCCGACAACTCGAGGAATTAGCCGATGGCTACCATCATGGGTCGCGAGGCAATAATCCATTAGATATCGCTTTACCATCGACACTGAAGTCGATGCAGGAAAATCTGTACGAAGTCTGCCGTCAGATATCCAGAAAAGAGTCCGACACAGCGGCTCGGAAACTGCAGGAACAAATTGAGCAATTAGGTCGTTGCGAAAAAGAATTGCAGACAGCGATCGATACCTTGTTAGTGGATCGAATTCAATTCTTGCAACGCATCGCTGCAGATCTTGGGATTCATGTTGAACAGTTAAAATTGAAGCTGCCGTATCAATGTGGCTGCGAGAGGCACGCAACCAGCTTGCAAAGCTGTCAGGCTAATCAGCTTCCGTTGAAAGAAGAAGTGGCGATACAGAAGTCGATTGAAGACGCCGCTGAGTTGTCTATTCGCCAGAAATTGAATGAAACAGAGATGCGATTGCGAGTCGCACAAGGCGATCATGCCGCCACGTTGGTGGAAGTCCGCCGACTCGAGGAACGACTCAAGAATTTATCGAGTGTTCGAGTCGTTGATACATCGGTTTTATACTCTTTGCGTGAGCAATTGGGTCGGATCGATCAGAAATTGCGCCACTGGGAACGCGTCGATCATTTACGAGCGGAGTTGCGCGAATTAGATCGGCGGATTTTAGAGCTTCGAGTCAGTGAGTATCGTCAGCCGTACTTGCTGGATAGCGGACTGTATGCGTCGGTCCATGCTTGGCATGAAAAATTGACCGCTGTACCGGCTCAAGCCATACAAGGGAGACCGCTTCCCAGTTGGGCCCAGGATCAACAGTGGAATTATGGCTATGCCGGGATGATGTTCTCCCATAATGGAGAAAATCGTTTCCCTCATGAAGTGGTTTCCGGCCGGTCTATGGAAGAGTATCGATTAGCCATAATGGCGATTCGCTTGGCGATGGTCGAGATGATGTTGAGCCGAGGACATTACGCTCCACTGCTCATCGATGATGTGTGGAATGAACTCTCTGTTTCAGCGGCGAAGCAATTGATGAGCATCCTGGCCGAAGTTGCGCGTCGAGGTGTGCAAGTTGTTTTGCTGACAGTCGATGCTCGTGTAATCGCATTGGCCCGGGCACATCAGGCTTGGATTAGCCACGTTCGGTCTTCCGTGGAAAGAGTTGTAGAGCCGATTGCTGTGCCGGTGAAAAAGGAACAAGCAAAACCGGTTGTCGATAATGAGGAAGTGAACCGACGCCTGCACGCGATTGCAGATGAGATGTATTTCCCACAAGAACCTAATGTGTTGCCGCTACGTTTGGCGGAGACTCCTGTGGCCATCGAGAAAAAGGCAAAGGTAAAGACCTATTACGTCGATAACCGCGGGCCATTCTATTTGTCGCGTAGCAGTCACATCGAAGATGCTCCTTCGATGGATGAGGCGATGGCGGCTCGCTTAAGAAGAGTTGGGATTCGCACCATCGGTCAGCTATTAGATTCTAATCCAAAGCAAGTCTCGCTGAGACTGGAAGAGACATCGGATGCAGATTTCCATCAGACGAACACATTTCATGCGGTGCCAGCAGCAACTCGGCCGAATCGTTATGTCTCTGCAAAAAAAGTCGCTCGTTGGCAAGCGGAATCGCGCTTGGTATGCGAAGTCCCTAACGTAAGGGCTTTTGATTCGCGAATGATGGTAGGTTGCGGCATTCGCACCGCTAGACGCTTGAAGATACTCACACCTCGACAACTGGCTAGGCGTGTTGAGCGATTTTTGCAAACGAAGCGAGGTCAACAAGTTTTGCGTAGCGGGAACGGTTACGAGGTAGCTCGCATCACAAGCTGGATCGTCGAAGCGAACCGAGATCAAAAGAAGATTCGAGATCTTGAAAAAGCGAAGGGCAAAGGGACGCTTAATCGAGATCTGCCGGCGACCGAGAGAAGCTTATCACGCAAGAAGCGAAAACGTCTGGGCTTGCAAAAGCCAGAGCGGGAAGAGGAAATCGCTGAACCCAAATATGCTGAAGCAACCAAGAGCGTTAAGCGTAAAAAGGTGATTCAACCTGTTGTCGCGACGCGAACCGTGATGGACCAAGCGGAGACCAAGTCGCATGCCACGACCAAGGTGCTGAAGTTTTTCTTAAGCCAAGATCGCCCTGTCGTCGATGCGCCGAGCATAGGTCCAAAAGTTGCCCAGCGGATGAACAATTGCGGAATCTTTACTGTGCGTGACTTTCTACAAGAAGACGCAGAGTCTCTAGCATCGAGATTAGGTGAAGCTCGAGTGAGCGGAGATGTGATACGAACGTGGCAGCAGCAATCGCAATTGGTTTGTCGAGTTCCCGATTTGAGAGGCCATGACGCCCAGTTGTTGGTCGCGGTGGGAATTACATCGCCAGAGCGCTTGGCGAAAACAGTGCCCGCCAAATTGTATGAGGAGATCCGAGTGATGGCTGAGAGCAGTCAAGGCAAGCGGATGTTGAGAGGCGGCAGCGCTCCGGACTTGGACGAAGTTCGTTCGTGGGTGCAATCGGCAGGCCTCTGTCGCCCGCTAGCGGCTGCGTAGTTGCGACCTGCAGGTGAGTCTCTTGTCAGCGGGTGGGGATTCCGAGCGGTGGCGGGCAGATTGCGGAAGCTTCAACAGGCCGCTTTGCGCCCGAATTTGGGGCTCGTTTTGGGCCTTAGGGGCTCTATTCCCTTTTGGGCAAGCGGTCGGTCGCTCTGAGGGATAACTGCCGCTGAGGGGATTCTCTTGACAAATAGCCCCGAATTTCTGGGGGATGACTGACGGCCGGGGAGGGAATTTCCCAGGACGAGTCGCCGCGCGGGTGATGTACGTGCGTCTCTAGGCCGCGTTCAGGTTGGGGGGGAGTGTGATTTTCAGATGAAGGTAGGGTACCTGTCCCCCGATTTCTAAGTACTATAGAAGTGCGGTGCTTGATCTAGAGATCGATTCGAATCGTATTGGCCCTACCCTTTGTCCCTGTCTCTCACCCTTCGCTTCGCAATCCATACAAGATGAATTCCCTTTTTCGAGACAGACAAAGCGTTCCCAGTGGTGAAGAATCACGCTGGATGTCTCCTCGAAACCTTTGGCAACTTGGCTGGTTTTTTCTGGCAGTGGTTTGTGCCTTGAATGTCTCGGTTGCCAAGGGCCAGTTTGCGGAATTGCCGGACTTGCAGGGCGAACCCCCTGCACCGAGTATCTCCAGAGAGGCGCCAACCGATTTTCGCGATCTATTGAATGGGGAGTCTTTAGAGGGTTGGATTCAGCGGGGTGGGCAAGCAGAGTTTCGGATTGAGGAGGGCTCGATCGTGGGCAAAACTCGGATTGCAACTCCGAATAGCTTTCTTTGCACGACGGAGGAATTCGACGATTTTGAGCTCCAGCTCGAATTCAAATTAGAAAGTGAGCGACTCAATAGCGGCGTGCAGATTCGAAGTGCAAGTCGGCCGGAGTACAAGAATGGTCGAGTGCATGGTTACCAGGTCGAAATAGACCCGACATCGCGCGGCTGGACCGGAGGCATCTACGACGAGGCGCGGAAAGGCTGGTTGTTTCCAGTCAAGAATCGGCCGGAGGCTCAATCCGCTTTTCGATTGGGTCAATGGAATAAAATGCGGGTTGTAGCCGAGGCGAATCGGATTAAAACATGGATCAACGATATTCCGATAGCCGATCTGACCGACAACTTGGATCGTCGCGGTTTCATAGCCCTGCAGGTTCACTCCAGCAATGAAGTGATGCCTATGGAAATACGCTGGCGAAACATTCGCATAAAAGAGTTGAAATTGACGAATGATCCCTAAGTTCGCTGCCGAATTTTTTCGGTGCGGCCACAAATAATGAACATCCTCCAAAGATAACCATGCTGATCTACAGAATCTTAAAATTCGATGCGACATTCGGTGGTGCTGCATGATTTTAGTGATCGATAACTATGATTCGTTCACCTACAACCTTGTGCAGCGCTTAGGCGAACTTGATGCGAGTCTGGACGTGCGAGTTGCGCGCAACGATCAGATGTCCATAGCCGACATTCGAGCGATGCGACCGGATCGGCTGATCATATCGCCAGGTCCGTGCACGCCTTCGGAGGCTGGGATTAGCGTGGAGGTGGTGAAGCAGTTGACCGGCGAAGTTCCGATCCTGGGTGTCTGTTTGGGGCACCAATCTATCGGCCAAGCACTAGGTGGCACAATCGTGCGTGCACCTGAGTTGATGCATGGAAAAACAGACCGGATCTACCATGATAATCGAGGATTTTTCGTTGGAATTGAAAATCCATTTGTGGCGACTCGCTACCACAGTCTGGTGATTGATCCGCCGACGTTGCCCGCGTGTCTAGAGATGACAGCTTGGACGACCGATGCGCGAGGCGAAAAAATCATTATGGGAGTTCGGCATAAGTTTGCAAAACTCGAAGGATGGCAATTTCATCCCGAGAGTTTCTTGACGGAACCTGGACCGGAATTGCTGAAGCGATTTCTGCATTGGTAAACAGCTTGAGAGTAATAAAGCAATGATCTGCGTCAGTATCGGCCGAACCCGACACAAACATATCATAGCCGAGCATGCGCGGTTGGCCGATTTAGGGGCCAAGCTGGTTGAAATGCGTGTTGATTATATCGGCCGTGCGATCGATTTCGGGCGGTTGTTAAAAAATCGACCAACCCCGGTAGTGGTAACTTGCCGTCGAAAAGAAGATGGGGGTCGGTGGGAAAAATCGGAAGATGAGCGGCAAAAGGTTTTGCGCACTGCGATTGTTTCGGGCGCAGAGTATGTAGATTTGGAAGAGGATATTGCCGGCTCGATTCCTCGGTATGGCAAGACTAAACGTATCGTCAGCCTACATGACTTCGAAAAAACGCCTGCAGATCTTGAGGAGATTGCGGAACGCCTCGCGTCGAAAGATGCGGATATTGTCAAGATCGCGACGATGGCCAATTCGTTTGCCGACACGATACGAATGCTACGTCTCGTTGAAAAAGCAAAGGTCCCAACCATCGGAATCTGTATGGGCGAATTGGGTGTGCTTACGCGAATCCTAGCTTGTCGATATGGCTCACCCTTCACGTTTGCAACGACCAGTTCCAATCGCAAGGTTGCTCCGGGGCAACTGACCTTCGAGCAAATGAAAAACCTCTATCGCGTTGAGGAGATCACCGCGAAGACAAAGCTTTACGCGGTGATTGCCGATCCGGTTGGACATTCTTTAAGTCCTTTGATTCACAATGCGGCTTTTGAACATGACGGTTTGCCTAACCGCTATCTGGCCCTGCAAATTCCCAAAGATGATCTTGCCATTTTTGTCCAGTGGTGCAAGCAAAATGAATGCTTCGGTGGTTTGAGTGTCACGATTCCTCACAAAGAGTCCATCGTCAGGTTGCTTCATCAAGTGGAATCGGCGGCATCTGGTATCGGCGCAGTGAACACGGTCATTTTTGATCGAGAAGAAGCGTTAGGCTACAACACCGATTATCGTGCTGCGATGGATTGCATTGAGCAGGCGATGGAGAAAAAATGGGGGCCCGATGGAAAGTTGCAAGGTCGATCGGTACTGATCTTGGGCGCGGGGGGAGTCTCGCGAGCGATCGCTCATGGTTTGCGTCAAAGAGAAGCTGTTGTCACGATCGCATCTCGCAACGTGGATCGCTCCGAAGCGCTGGCGAAAGATGTCGGTGGACGAGCGATTCCGTGGGAGCGACGCTACGATTCGCGACCTGGTCTGATTGTCAACGGCACACCGATTGGCATGCATCCCAATATCGATGAATCACCCTATGATCGATCCCATCTTGATGAGCGAATGATTATTTTTGATACGGTCTATAACCCCGAACAAACATTGCTGCTCAAAAACGCCCGCGAAGCAGGTTGTTTGGTGGTGCCAGGCACGACAATGTTTCTCAGACAAGCAGGGTATCAATACAAATTATTCACGGGTCGAACCCCTCCAATCGATGTCATGCGCAAAGCACTCAAGAAGGCGATATCGCCGGTCAATTACGAAGTGGATATCGAGGACGAAGATGACGATTTATTTGATGATGACTAAGGGCCTCACCGAAAACCATTAGCCGACGGCGTTAGCTGCGGTTTTCATGTAGGAGCGAAGAGTCAATCCGATTAGCCATCAACCCCTTTGGCGTTGGTCGCGGGATTCGGGGTTTTCGCATAGGCCTTAAGTTTAAGGCTGAGGGGCCACGGTGAGTTGGCGGAGCAGTTCGGGTCCGTGGATTCGCTCGAGTTTGCAGTCCGGAAGCGAATCCAAAAAGATTCGCCCGTAAGGTTTGGAGACGATCCGCGGATCGAGAATCACCACCGAACCGTGATCGGTCGAGGTGCGAATCAATCGACCAAAGCCTTGTCTGAGTTTGATCACGGCTTCAGGCAACTGGTAATCGCGGAAAGGATTGCCTCCCGCTTGACGAATCGCTTCAAGTCTGGCCTCGAGCAAAGGATGGTCGGGAACGCTGAAGGGTAACTTGGTGATGATGACATTGGTGAGCGTATCGCCGGGTACATCGACTCCAGCCCAAAAACTATCGGTTCCGAAAATCGCGCCCCGCGGATTGTCTTTCAGTAACTCGATAAGCTTAGAGCGCGGTGTGCCGTCAGCCTGACTGTAGATTGCCAGATTCTTTTTGGCCATCCAGGGTGCTACCGCTTGAGCGACCTGTTTGAGCAATTGATAGCTAGTAAACAATACAAAGGCGTGACCATCGCTTTCCGCTAGAAAATGTTGCACTAGCAGTGGCAAGGCGGCTTCAAAGTCTTTCTTTTGAGCCGACGGATCAGGAAGATTGTCTAGCAAGACCAGGCGGGCTTGTTCGGAGTAATTGAAGGGACTACCGAGTTTGATTGTGTTGGGGCCTGTCAAACCGACGCGCGATTGATAGAACTCGAAGCCCCCTTCCCTGCCAACGGAAATGGTAGCGCTGGTCAGAATGACGCTCGGGACTTCGTTAAAAAGCATATTGCGCAAATTTGGACCAACATCGATGGGCGACGAGCGCAGAATCATGCGAGAAAAACCTCGCCTAGAAAAATGCTGTTCGAGCCAATAGACGCTATCGGGCAGGCGATGTTCCAGCCAACTGGTGATGGAGGTGGCAAGTGTTTCGATACGCGTTTGAGCGGAAGTCAGATCCTGACGAATCGATTCGTCCTTATGATCGCTTCCATAACGCTTAAGTTGTACTGCTAATTCCAAGAGCAAAGGCGAGAGATGATTGTCGACAATTTTGGGAGCATGAACACGCCCATTGCTCCCGGGACGATCTTCGAGCCAATGTTGTAATTCAAAACTGAATTGTTCGAGGGCATCGCAGCAACGGAGATGCAGCTTGCTAACTTGTATTAAATCGAGCGCTTTGAGTAAGCCTTTATCTGTGGTGGGATTATATATTTTTCTCAGAACATAATCGATTTGACTGGTGGTAACCTGTAATCCCAGATGATCGCTAGCGACAGATTCCAGCGTATGGCATTCATCAAAAATGACGGCATCATAGTTAGGCAAGAGACTCACGCCTGAAGCTCGCAGTGCCAAATCGCTGAAGAACAGAGCATGATTGACAACGAGGATTTGGGCATTTTGCACGCGGCGTCGCGCTTGATAGTAAAAGCACTTGTCATGCATAGGGCAGCGGCGTCCCATACAGTTACCACTATCGCTGGCAACTTCATCCCATACGGGTGCCGAGGGACGCAGGGGAAGTTCGCTGAGACTACCATCGTTAGTTTCGGCGGCCCAGCGGCGAATCATTTGCAATTGTTGAAGTTCCTCTTCGCTGCCGAATAGCGATGTTGCACGGCTGGTAGCTTGCTGCATTCGCCGCAGGCTGATGTAGTTGGAACGCCCTTTTACGAGCACGGAGCTGAATTCGCGGGGTATAACCGCGTTGAGAAGGGGTAGGTCTTTGTTGATCAACTGTTCTTGCAGGCTGATCGTATGCGTGCTGATGACAATTCGGCGATTGCGTTTTTTGATGGTGCCATCGTCCAAAATATCTTCGCTTTCTCCTGCGGTTGCGAAGAGGATCGCGGGCACCAAGTAGGCAAAGCTTTTCCCAACACCTGTTCCCGCCTCCGCTAAAAGATGTTTGCTCGAATCAAGCGCAGCGGCTACGGCATCGGCCATTTGCAGTTGCTCTTGCCTTGATTCATAGCGGGCTAGTCGTCGCGATATGGAGCCACCAGGGCCTAAGATGTCGTGAACGTTCATGACGTTATGGCTCTGATATGGTCAGAAAGTTGGGTGGTTCCGGTTGCCCAAAAGGAGCAACGCGATCGAGGCGAAGAGTATACCAGAGAGCTAGACCTTTTCCGATACCCTTCTGGATTGGCACAAAACCGCAGTGGGCCATCGGCTCAGCATCGCAAGAAGCATCGACCACTGCTGCGACGTACCAAGTGTTTTGACTCCAGAACGCTGAGCGTACTGAGAACGCGGGCCACTGGAAGACCGCTGCGATGAATAATGCGATCGATATCGGTCGCGTCGAATTCGATGGAATTTAGAACAGTTTTCTCTTGGTCATTCAATTGTAGTTCGGCTGGTCGTCGGATCGTGTGATCCGGCGTTATCTTCGCATCTTGAACCATAGGTCCCAAGCTCTCGATGATATCGTCGGCATCTTGGGTGAGTATGGCGCCATCTCGAATCAATTGATGGCAGCCTTGAGAAACTCTCGATTGGACTGGCCCCGGCAGAGCGAAGACATCGCGTCCTTGTTCGGCAGCGTGTCGCGCGGTGATTAAGGTACCAGATCGCCGCGCGGCTTCAATCACTAAGACTCCGAGGGCAAGACCGCTGATGAGCCGATTGCGTTGCGGAAACATTCCGCGTTTGGGAGGCATGCAGGGTGGTTGTTCAGATAGCAACAGGCCACCTTCTTGAACAATTCGTTCGGCTAACGATTTATTCTCGGGAGGGTAGACGGTATCTAGGCCGTTGGCCAGAACGGCGATTGTTCGCGCTTTACAGCGTAGAGCGGTTTCATGGGCAATGGCATCGATGCCGCGAGCTAAACCGCTGACGAGTGTGAAGCCCGCTTTGGCAAGGTTGTAACAAATTCGCGCTGCCTGATCTTTGCCGTATTGTGTGGCATGTCGTGTACCGATGATCGCCACAGAGAGTTGATCGCGAGGGGATAACTCCCCTTTGTAGAACAGGACACTGGGTGGATCGGGAATCGTTCGCAGAAGTTCTGGAAAATCAGCTTGAAGAGGAAGCAACCACTGAATGTTGTACTGTTCGCAATTTCTGAGCACATCATCGATATGCTTCTTGTCGCGTTGGCGAATCAGGGCGGCCAAGCGCGGTCCGATCCCATCGACATTAAGGAGTTGTTCCGAATTGGCTGCGAGGACCTCTCGAGGAGAGCCGAAGGTTTCGAGTAACCGTTGTATGGTTTGTGGTCCGATGCCGGTCGAAAGGGCCAGTTCCAAATAAGCGCGATATTCGGCGTCCATACGCGTTCACTCCGTCGATGTCGTGTCATGTTGCTAATGGGGACAGATGTTCAATATACGGATTGGATTCTGAAAATCAACCGTTCTATCCCAACGCAAGTCCATAAAAAAACGCTCAAGACGAGCATCTTGAGCGTTTACGAAATCGATAGCGCGGATCGCCTCAAATTACTTCTTGCCCGCCAGCTTCTTTTGCACCTGGGCAGTATTATTCGTGTTTGACTGCTGTTGCTTCTTGCTATTGACGTAAGA
>JBIKMB010000006.1:0-70065 GCA_044359485.1 Pirellulaceae bacterium
GATTTGCCATGAACCGCCTTGGCGTTGGTCGAGGTTTCGGGTTTTCTGATAGGCTTTAAGCTAGATTGCTGTTGTGAAGTTAACCATTTTTTGCAGGGAGAATTTTGATGAAGCTTGCCGCTTTTTTCATGTCGGGTTTTCTGGCTATCGTATTAGGGCTTACTGCTTTCAACGCGACACAGGCCGCCGACGGTCTCAAGGTCGGCGCAGATTGTCCCGACTTTGAGATGGAAGGTACCGATGGCAAGAAGTACAGCCTAAAGGAAATGGTGGGAAAGAAGGCGTTTATTATCGCCTGGTATCCGCGAGCTTTCACTGGCGGTTGCACGAAGGAATGCCAATCGATGAAAGAGTATGGTGCGGCTCTGCGAGAATTTAATGTCGCCTATTTCACGGCAAGTTGCGATCCGGTGAGCAAGAACACAGACTTTGCCAAATCTTTGGGGTTGGATTACCCGATTTTGAGCGATCCTGATGGAAGTGTTGCAAAGAAGTTTGGTATCGCAAAAGTGGGAGCGACACCTACCGCTAACCGCGTGACCTTTATTGTTGGCAAAGATGGCAAGATTCTATCGATTGATGATGCCGTCAAAACAGCTTCCCATGGACAAGATCTAGTAAAGAAACTAGAGGAATTGGGCGTAGAGAAAGCTGCGAAATAAGCACTTATTCCCATTGGCCACTCGCTTCAACGACCCTCGTGAGCGAAGAACTTGATAAGGGAAATTCAAGCAGGTGAGGCAACTTCAATTCTAGGGTTGCCCGCTTGCTCCCTCTGGTTTGCGAAGCACAAACAGCACCGTCGACACAGGATTCATGGAGGGGGGGGGTTCTGGCAAAAGCTTTTGCTTCGTTTGGCGGTTGGCTACGGGGACAGAATTGCCCCTAGGCTTGGTGCCGGTGAAAATGTTCGGATTCTCGTCGTCGTTGAGCGGATTGGCATTCTGTAGCGTGGTTGCAATTCCATAGATGTCCTCGCCATCGGATTCAAAGGGAATGGAGGACTCTAATTGAGCTACAATTTCTTGGCATGGAGTATCCAGGCTGAGATCGAAAAACAAATTGGGAAACTCATCGATGCGTTCCAAGATATCCTTGATCGCATTATCAATTCTGGCGGCACGTGCCTGCACGAAGACAAATTGCACTTCACCCACATTCCCATTGGCTACAATTTCCACTGGGCTTGCATCGGTCCCAGACTTCGCTACCAGTTTGCTTTCCTCCAAAGCTTCGTTCAACGACGAGTCGGCGACCAGCGGTCGTTCATAGCGGATGTCATACTCGCTGAGGATTTTCGAAAAGGATTGATTTTCCCACGCGTCTTTCGTCAAAGCGATATCAATCACCATCAAGAGATTGACTGCTTCAAGACTGCCATCCTCGGCACTCGCGAGTTGCTTGAGCATCTCTGGATCGCTCACCGGGGTGGCGTTACCTTTCAAATCACTTGAAGGCTTAGTCGAGGCGGGGGTGGCCGATTTATTTTCTGCGACATGTGCCAAATCGGGCTGACCGTTGTTCGGCTTCATTTCTGCAGAAGCGATTTCATTCTTTAATTGTGATACCGAGGCTGCCTGCGACTCGGAAGGCAAAGAACCGGGAGACGTTCCTGCCTGAGCGACTTGGGTTTCGCCTGGGGCTTCCGCCGGCGATACCGGAGGGATAGTGGCTTCTTGCGGATTCAGCGCTATGGGATTATTCGCATCGCCGGATTGCAGAACCAATGTTTGTTGCTTCGACGTGTTATTGCCGCTTTGAGTCTGCCACCACACGGTTCCAGCTACAAGCAATGCAGCGGCGGCCGCAGCGTACGCCCACGACCATCGACTGCCGGCGCCCGTTTCCACGGAAGCGGGATTCGCTAGGCCTACCGACGGCTTTGCGTTGGGCAAAGAAATCGAGGATGGATGGTTGGAGTGGGGATTTTCTCCCAGCCGGACCGGGTGATCATCTGCCAATCCCAAACGTTCCGCCTCTTGGCGAGCCAAGGCCACGACGCGATCGGCAAAGTTATCGGGCAAGCGATAGGCTTGAGATTCGGCGAGAGCCTTTCGAGCTTCACGAAGTAGACGAAGCCTCCGAGCCGCTTCAGGATCGATTTGGAGTCTCGACTCCAAATCATGCTTTTCCTGCTGGCTTAGCTCCCCGTCCAGGTAGCCGCTAATCAGCTCATCTAGTTGCTCGTCGGTCACGCCAACACCCTGTAGACCGCATTCATGCGGTTCTGCCCAAAATGCGAAAATTGCCCTGCTTTGCCAAGGGCCATGAAATTCCTAGACACTCATCTTATACGATTCCAAACCGTCCATCGACCCGATTGGGGTTGCTTTACCCTTTATCGGATGGACAGTTAGTTTGCTGCTATTGAGATGCCTGACAACCTGGGGAAGTTCCGTTGGATTCCAAAAGTCTTGGATGAATTAGAGAGGAATTTGAAGATTTAGTGTAGCAAAAAACGAAAAATGCGACCTCGAAAGTACTGTTTCTACTTCGAGGGGGTGTCGTATATAGGCATTGTAGGGGGGCTGTTTTGTCGAGTTGACTGGAGGTAGGCTTCGAGAATGATATGTGCCGACAGTTGGTCGAGTCGTTGCTTTCTTTTCTTTTCGGTTAGTTCCATTTGGTCCAGGAGTGCGGCGGCTTGGGCAGAGCTAAACCGTTCGTCAAAGAGCGTGACTGGAAGGTGTGAGGTCGACTTGAGCCACTGAGCGAAATCTCTGGCAGCCCTGGAGATTGGGCTTTCTCGGCCATCATTGTGCAGGGGTAGACCGACGACGAAGCCAACGATTCGTTCGCGTTGAATCAACTCGCGAAAATACTTTTCTTCCATGCCGGGGCGGCGATTCCAGGTTTCATATGGGCTAGTCCAGGTCTGACTGGGATCGCAAATTGCGATACCGATGCGCACCGTTCCCAAATCGATCGCGGCTAGGCGACCGTGGCGAGGCAATTCATCGGTGCAGGGCGTCGAAGCGAGGTTTTCCGAGGGGGAAGGTTGTTGGGACGATGAGGAGTTATCGTTCGGCATCATGATGTCAGAGGTAGGAGATCATGCCGGCCGCTTCGAGTCGTTTGACGACTTCGCGGACCCGCTCTTCTTGGCTTTTGGGCGCGACGAGTGTGGCATCGGGAGTGTGAACGACGATGGTTTCTTGCATACCAATAGTTACGATCAGATGTTCGCCCTCACTGCGGACGATCATATCTTTCGAATCGATATTCAAGAACTTCCCTTGGGCCGTATTTCCGTGGTCATCGCTTTGCCCTAAGCGTGCAAGCGATTGCCAACTGCCGACATCATCCCAAGCGAAAGGGGCTTGCATAACGAGCACATCGTTGTAGCGTTCCATCACAGCGTAATCGATGGATTTACCTTGAATTTTCTGAAACTCTTGAGCGAAAACTTCAGGGAATTGTGTCGTTCCAATCGATTCGCCTATCTTAGAAATATGGGCGAACATTTCAGGCTCGAAGGACTTGATCGCATCCAAGATGGTTTGAGCTTTCCAGACAAAAATGCCGCTGTTCCAGTAGAATTCTCCGGAAGCAACATATTCCTGGGCGGTCGCGAGATTTGGTTTTTCGCGAAATCGATTCACTTCGTAGACGCCTTGGCTGACTTCATTACCACGCTGGATATAGCCAAACGATTCCGCGGGGTAACTCGGGCGAATACCGAAGGTAATGATTCGAGAGGGTTTTGCTTCGATTAACTTTTGAGCAGTGCGAAGGGCGTTTTGAAAATCGAGTTTCGTTTCGATGACGTGGTCTGATGGCATAACGACCATAATGCCTTCGGGGTCTGCGGCGGTGACCAGCGAAGCCGCTAGGCCGATGCAGGGGGCTGTGTCTCTTTTGCAGGGTTCGCCCACGATATGCTCGGCCGGAATATCGGGGAGTTGCTTGCGAATTTCATCGACTAACTGATGGTTGGTCAAAACCAGCACGTGCTCGCTGGAGATCAGCCCCACCAGGCGATCAAAGGTTGTTTGGAGCATGGTTCGTTGGCCGACCATCGCCAAGAGTTGTTTCGGTTTCAATTGGCGACTAGCGGGCCAAAAACGTGTACCCGAACCACCCGCCATGATGACTGCATGCAGCATTCCCAGGAAATCCTCTAGAGAGTCGACCCGTTACCTATCAACCACAACATGAACCGCCATCCTTTGCTTGGGCAAAGCTTCAGGATAAATGTTTCTCGATAGCTGAACCCACAACCCACCATAATCTAACCTATTGGCTCGCCGATGCATCTATATGTGTCGGCAGAATTCCTGGCAAATTCGCGGTGCGCGTCCTTCTGAACGTGATGATCATGCGAAATAGGTATCGCCGAGGATGGTCAGCGGTTGATTGATTTTGAACTGTACTTCTGTTGCATCAAGAGCCCACGTGGGATGTATTTCCACCTTTACACCCGGCCCAATGGTGCATCCTGCAGACTTTAGCCACTCGCTATGGAGCGCAATTAGGGCCGCTTGCGTGGCCGCGGGGGTATCGGTGGCGGCTCCATCAGCATTTTTCACTGGCGCAAATACTTCGCGCGCGTCACCTTCGACAACGATCGCTCGTTCGGCTAAAGGAAGCAAATCAAAAATGAATCGCTCAAACTTGATCGCATTGGCTCCGGTAGGCTGCAGCGGATTGCCACTGGGATCGAGGCAAGGAACAGGTTTTCGGGCTCGATGAAAAGGGAGTGCACCGGCATGTTGGCTAACTCGCCGCAGGAAACCGACATCAAAAATATGTACCGCGATGTTGCCAGCCCAAAGTTTCAGTGAACCATCAGTATTGGTTTGTTCGGCAAATCTGGAAGGCAAGTCGCTATATTCGATAATTTGGACTTTGCCATCGATCGCTACGACATTGCCAACCTTTTCTAACGCAAATCGCTTTTGAACAACTTGGGTCGTCATTTCGCTGCGAGCCAAAATATGATAGCCGAGCAGGGCTGCATCTGCGGGTGGAACCAATGGGTTATCGACTTGAGCGTAAAAGAAATATTCGATGCCTTGATGTGCCGCGGTATTTAATAGCCCATGTCTATTAAGAGCAGCCAGTAAGCCGCCATGGCCATCGGGGCTCAAAGCGATTTCCCCTTTTGAGGCTAACAGGATTTTGCCCGTCACGGCATCCACCGCGGGCATGGATCCTTGGCAAAAGATCGTAAGTTCCTCTGGTCTCAATCCCAAGTTTCTATGTCGCAAAAAGTAATTGCGTGTCTCCATGTCCGTTGCAGGACTTGTCATAACAAGCAGCGGGATCTTTACCCCATATCTTTGTCCCACTGCTCGTAGCCGATCCACATGCATTTCAAACAACGTTCTTCTGCTCAGCGGGGCGATAGGAAACAGGCCCTTGGGGTGGTCAAAGCCGAGTCGAGTCCCCTGCCCTCCCGCCGCCAAGATCATGGCAACCCTGTTATTGCGGAGAGCTTCTTCCCCCGCTTGAAGTGCGGCATTGGAACTGATGCCCGCTGCCTCATCCTTGAGACGAATGGCGGGGGGTGGTTCCGCTTTGGCCGCCAGACAAGCCCAGTCGGGCGCGTCGTCTGCTCCAAGAGCTAACCGCTGCATCAATGCAAAATCGATATGCCGAATCTGCTCCAGCAGCGACTGTTTCTCTTGCTCGCTGAGCGAATCCCAGAAACGGATCAAATGAAGTTGATCGAACTGTACTAATTCCTTACGCAAAGCATCTGGTAGCGCTGCATCAGACATGGCCAATCCAATTCCATCTGTTCGGGATGCTGTTGACAGGGCGATTGGCAAGCTGCCGGCAATAGCCAATCTTGTCGGGCATTCCGCTGCCTGAAACATTGCGGAATTTACCGCTGAAATTTACCACGAGTTTTGTGGAAGAAGGCTCAGGAACCAAAAGCCTTGCCAGATTTTGTGTACTCAGCCGTTAAAATGTAGCGATCGAGCAGAGAATTACTTTTTCCCGAGTGTTGCTTCCCAGAGAAGTTGTACCTCTTTGGGGCTTGATGTTGGATCCGTTAAACCCAGGCGTATCTCGATTTTTGCCCCCAAGGGCTGCACCTGCAGGATCTGTACTGAAGCGACGCACTGGTCTTCGCAATCCGCCAAAACTTCGGGAAGGGATGGAAATGGGGGCATGAAGGCCAGCGTGACAACGAGAGACGAGTTCTGATCTGTTACCTCGATCCGGCTTTCTCCAGAGATCGTTCCGAATCCGGCTGCATCTCGAAAGTCGCGGATCGTTTGCCGCGGAATAGGGTCCGAAGGATCGTCCAACGATTGAGTATTTTCGGTTTGTTCGATTTGCTCTCTTAGGGCAAGCAGGGTTTCGTATTGCTCATCATGGATCTCGTGGCATTCTTCGTTTTGAGTGGGGTTTTGAGTGGGGTTTTGAGTGGGGTTTTGAGTGGGTGCGTTTTGATGGGGCTCGTCGAATTGAGGTGGGGCATCAAGCGAACTTGGTCTTGAGCGTTCCCTATCTGCGGGCTTGAGCGAGGGCAAGAGGGGCACAGGAGACTGTGATGATCTGCTGGCGAGGGATAGCAGAAAACGTGCCAAGAGTTGAATTTCCAAGATCCACAGCAGGATAGGAAAGAGAATAATCAGCGTTAGTGGACGGAGCGTGGCCATCAGCGCAAGTCCTAAGCAGAGCGATGCGATGCTTTGGGCGAACCAGGTCAATTGTGAAATGGGCGAAAGACCTGAAATGATAGAAAGAGGGAGGATTGCATAGGTCGATTCACCTAACCCTGAATTTTCCTCATGGTCGCCCTTGGTCCTCAGGGCGTCTTGCAGAGTGTACCAACGCCAGTTATAGAGGCCCCAGAGGGCTGGCGTGGCCAGAATGAGAGTAAGCATCGTGGCGAAAAAGTTTGGCGAGTCGATTTCATCGCGCAGACTGCTGATGATAAGAGTGACCGAGCAAACGATCATCCACAACAAGCTGATCGCTAAGTTTATCAACTTCTGTTCCGTTGCTTTGGCCATGGATAGTTTTGAGTTTTTGGTGAGGAAAGCGATGCTGCCGAGATTGATGCATGCGAGATTGAGCCTGTTGGTTCAACCAATAAAAAAACACCTCGAGAGGGGCTCGAGGTGTTATCAGTATGGCAAGGGTTGAAGCTGAATAACAGCAGGCTTACCTTGAGGACTCCGAAAGGTGAAAGCTACATGCCAGCCAGCTTTTTGATCTCGGCCGCTTTACTGGTTGATTCCCAGGTGAAGTCGGCATCATTGCGTCCGAAGTGACCACCTGCGGCCGTCTTGCGATAGATGGGTCTGCGGAGATTCAAGTACTCGATAATCCCGCGTGGCGTCAGCTTAAATACTTTACGAACGATATCGCGAATCTTTTCATCGGCAAGTTTGCCAGTGCCTTGCGTGTCCACGTGGACGCTTACCGGTTCGCTAACGCCGATCGCGTAAGCGAGTTGTACTTCGCATCGATCTGCCAAGCCGGCGGCTACGATATTCTTGGCGACATGCCGCGCCATGTAAGCTGCGCTGCGATCGACTTTGGTAGGATCCTTGCCGCTGAACGCTCCTCCACCGTGTCGTCCCCAACCTCCGTAGGTATCCACGATAATCTTTCGTCCGGTTAGACCGCAGTCGCCGTGTGGGCCACCGATTACGAAGCGTCCTGTTGGGTTGATGTGATAGGTGATGTCGCCCTTGATCAATTCGGCTGGCAGCGAAGGAAGGATTACCTTGTTGATCACAAAATCACGGATCTCTTGCTGCGAGACATCTTCGTTATGCTGTGTCGAGACCACAACCGTGTCGATGCGAACCGGTTTATTGTCCACATACTCCACCGTCACTTGGCTCTTGCTGTCAGGACGAAGCCAATTGACTTCCTTGTTTTGACGAGCCTCGGTGAGTCGATTGGTAATGCGATGCGACAATGCAATCGGCAGTGGCATCAATTCGGGGGTTTCATTGCAAGCGTAACCAAACATCAAGCCTTGGTCACCTGCGCCGATATCCTTGCCCGCTTTCTCGTCATTATTGACGCCAACAGCAATGTCTGGGCTTTGCTTATCGATGGCTACCATCACTGCGCACGTATCGCCACAAATTCCCCAGCGATCGTCCGTGTAGCCAACTTCATTGATGACCTGTCGCACAACGGTTTGGTAGTCGACGATTGCATTGGTGGTAATTTCTCCTGCGACAATGGCAATACCTGTGGTAACCATCGTCTCACAAGCCACGCGGCTCATGGGATCTTGAGCGAAAATAGCATCCAAAACGCCGTCGGAAATTTGGTCAGCCAGCTTGTCAGGATGCCCCATGCTGACCGATTCACTCGTAAATAAGAAACTGCCGGAAGCCACCGAATCACCTCAGAAAGGGATAGAGTTAACGAATACAACAAACAGCTACAGTTGCCGATGGTGCTGCCACACTAAGAACATGGATTGTAGCCATAAAGCGGCGTTTGCGGAATTGGCTAAGTTTAAAAAAATTCATCCGTTCATCCGGATGAACGTGTGAAGCATGATGGGGGATTTGGTAAGCTTCCCGTACTGCGTCGCGGCAATGAAGAAAATCGTTTACAAGGCAGGTGTTTCATGAGCGATGAAGAATTGATTCAGTGTCCTGACACCCGAAGGCCGATGCGGAAAGCAACCAACGAGGAACTGGGGATGCTGCAGCGTCTTCAGGCATCCGGACAGCTTTTCAACCGACTGGGGCGCCCCGTTGCGATGCCGATCGAGGAGGGCTACGTCTCCGAGGCGGCTCGAAGTTTTTATTGCGTTGCGCAGGGAGTGATCTGGTTGGTTGCCGAAGAGTCGATTCCCATTGAGGTCAAATAGCTTTCGGAGTCAAAACGAAAAAAGGCTCGCAGTTCGCGAGCCTCGTTTCGTTTTTGCGGAGTGACCTGAGAAAACTCTTTCTGTTACCAGCGGTAAATTGCCAGCTAAAACAGTGTCTCGAGGAAGGACCCCTGAAAAATACAGACCGGTTAACGCTTGGAAAACTGAGTACCGCGTCTTGCACCGCGAAGACCGTACTTCTTGCGTTCTTTCATGCGCGAGTCTCGGGTGAGGAAGTTGCCGTCTCGCAGAGCGGGGAACGACTCGCTGTCGAGGCTGCAAAGCGCTCGGGCCAAGCCCATGCGAATTGCCCCTGCCTGGCCATTTTGTCCACCACCACTTACACGAACATCGACGTCTACGGTTTCAAGTTTCCCGCATGCTTCGAGTGTTTGGGTGACTTGGCGACGCTGCATCTCATCGGGGAAGTAAATGTCCAAGGCCTTATCATTGACCGTGATTTTGCCGCTACCCGCTTTAACCCGGACGCGAGCAACCGCTGTCTTACGTCGGCCTGTGCCGAGGGCCTCACCACTAATCTTATCTACCTTTGCGAGAACCATAATTCCAGCCGTTTCTCAATTCTGTTACTGTAAACTTTTTAATGGTCTTGTATCGTTGCGTTTGTTGGCAGGCTTGTTTTAAAAGTCTTCTGTTGTTTTAGAAGTCTTTTTTATCGGCTTCGGACTGCCGCCACGAACCTAGCCAAGATCGATCGGAGTTGGCTGCTGAGCTTGATGCGGATGTTCTGTGCCGGCATAAAGCTTGAGTTTGTCCAACATATCTTTACCGAGTTTGCTCTTGGGAAGCATACGTTTGACAGCGAAGTACAGAACGTCGGTTGGTTTGCGTTCCAATCGATCGCCGTAGCTTTCCAAGCGTTGTCGTGTGTACCCAGTGAACCAACTGAGGTGACGTTTCTCGAACTTGCGTCCGGTCATTACCACCTTGTCGGCGTTGATAACGACCACAAATTCTCCCGTGTCGACATGGGGAGTGTACTCAGCGCGATGCTTGCCCATCAAAATGGTAGCTATTTCTGTTGCCAGACGACCAAGAACCTTATTATTCGCATCGACAACGTACCATTTCTGCTCAACCTGACCTGGCTTGGCCATGGTGGTTGTTTTATGACCGACGATCACAGCTAATACTCCTAAACCCATTCGCGCCGCGAGACTTCGCAGCGAATTTCTTTGGAAAACGCAAGAGTTTAATGATCGGCAGCCAACCCTGCAAGACTTAATTGGTTGGCGGAGGGCTCAACTCAATTAACATTTCCTTGAAACTGCCAACCTTGCGCTCTGGGGCGGATGGTAGACGAGCGTCTCGGCACAGTGAATTACCCAAAAAGGTGGTTTTGGGGTTTGGTTAGCTCGAATTTTTGGAAAATTTGATTTTTCGGGAAAAATTTGTAAGGATAATAAAAATCGGAATGGAGTTTGCAAACCCAGTCGAGCTACAAGAGGTAGGCTGCCATTGCGGGGAATTTTGTAATTCGAGGTGTGGTGCGATGGGCATCGAGCCGCAATTGTTGATCACAGACGACGATGAAGCATTTCGTGAGACGCTTGGGGAAGCGTTGCAGCGTAAGGGTTATGCTGTGACGCTGGCTTCTGATGGAGACCAAGCGGTTGAGTTGGTGCGTGCACAAACGTTCCATTTGATGATTCTTGACATGCACATGCCTCGCTTAAGCGGGCTGGATACGATTTTGTTGGTCCGGCAATGGTTTGACCATCTTCCGTGCATTTTGATGTCCGCTCGGTTGGACGAAGAAATTGTATCGACGGCAAGGTCGATTCCCACCGTTGAGGTTTTGTCGAAACCTTTTCCGCTAAAGTTGTTCACGGAAACGATTCGCGACACACTGCGCCGCGCGTACCAGTGGCCACTGCTTTAATTTTCGTTTGCACCCGGGAGATGGCTTAGGGTGCATGGAATCGGAGTCAATCGGGAGTTGCTATCGGCGTGAGATTCCTGGGCCGTATCGCCACAAACGCATTCTAAAGACTCTCTCGCGAAGCACCATCAACAGGAAAACCGTTTTGCTTATAAGGCAAAACGGTTTCTGAGGACGTGCTTGTAGTAGCCTCCAGTTTCGCAAGAGCGACTGGAGATGCTAGTCCTGGAACATTGAGGCGGCGGCCATTCCGGGGACGACTTGGAATGTAGGGACCAGTTCGCGCGAATCGTGCGACAATAGGCCCTCTTTCCCGACGAAATAGGAATGATGATCAGCCACTAGAAAATTATAAGTGGTTAGTTCCTTGGCATCCTCAACTTTAGTGATTTCGATCGAGTTTGAGGCGGTGCGGATCCTCATGCCTGGCTGCAAGTCCTTAGTTTTGACCCAACCTTTACCGACAATCCACCAGTGATGTCCAAGAGTGGCCTGAATTTTTTCGCCGTTTGCCAAAATCACATTGCACGTTATCGACGGTGGGCGTTGCGTTGTTTGGAGAACGGGCTTCAGCGAGATTTCACCCGTTTCGATGTTCTGTGACACGATCCGGTCGCCAACTTGAATCGATTCGATGGGGCGCAATCCATTTGCGGTTTGGATCATGGAGCCCGCGACCAAGCAGTCTCGCCTTGAGGAGGGATTGATTAGAGCGAGGCTTGGGCGAATGCGATTCTGTAGACCGCCCCCCGTGGATGGCTGTGGAGGACTAGGATTCGAGGGTTCTTCTGGATAATCCTGGCTACGGAAAACTCGCACATTACGCGGATCGACCGAGTAAACCAGCGACTGAAAATCTCGATCGTAGTTTTTCAATATTTCTTTATTGCCAACGGTCAATATTTCTTGATCAAGGTCCCACCAATTCCACCACTGGTTAGGTTGATCGTCAAGTTTCACGCCTGTTGCGATTCGCAGGACGGTGCAGACATTTCTTTGGATTTGACGGGTCGTTTCATTTTCTTGGTTGAGTCGAGCTTGTTGAGCTTCCACATCGCGAGTTGCTTCATTTTGGGTCACGGAGGCAGCAACTTGATTTTCGCTGGCGGCCACGATGGAATCGCCGGTAAACGCGACCGGAGCGACCGCTCCCCGATTGGCAAAGCCGAGAGGTGTTCCAAAGAATAATTCAGAAGCATTATTCGTTTTAAGAACCTTATCGAGTTGAGCGGTTTCCACATGCGACTTGAGTTCTCGAACTTCCAGTAATTGCAAAACCAAATCGCCGTTGGGTTGAGTCACAAGTTGACGTCGCAGATCTTTTTCGGTGGACATAAAATCCAACAGCGCTGGAACGTACATTTCCTTAGGGAATTTACGAAGAGCCGATGCTGCTTCTTGGCCTAGTTCGGTCGATGGCGAGTGAATGGCAATAAAAGCTAGTGCCATGCAAGCATCTTTTGTCTGGAAGCGTTTAATGGCATTTAGCAAGTGCAACGCCGTATCTGCTCGCGTTCTAGTGGCAGCAAAGTGAAGGGATTTTACGGCCTTGGGGTCTTTGATGGCCTTTAGCTGTTGAATCCCCTTGAGGCGTTTTTGAGTGTCTTTACTTTCGAGCGAGGCTACGATGTCTCGGATCTTCACAACCCATTCTTTCATCGATTTGATCTGGTCTTTGGCATTGAGTTGGGCCGCGTTAATTTCTTCTGCGGCAAACCACCTGCCAGCGACCAAACGGAAACCGAGGGCTTGTCGCGTTTCCAGATCATTGGGATTTGCTTCGAGTACGCCGTGCCAATGCGCTTTTTCTTGGTCGGGAAGTTTATTGGAAGCGCACCATCTGGCCATTCGACGATGGCCTTCTACATCCAGGGGTGCCTCTCCCCGTTCGGCATGATATCGCTGTAGCAGGCTAGGGAGGGGCTTTTTTTCCAAATCGGCCAGCTTTTGCCATTGGCCTTCAATTTCAATTTCCCCCGCTTGCCAACGCAGGGCCTTGTCTGGGGCCTTGTCTGGGGTCTTGGATGCGTCTTGGTCATGGAGGTCAATTTTCGAACGATCGACCACTTCGCCTTTCGCTTCCGATTTCAAAATGCTTTCCAATGACTGAGAACGCTGAGACGCCTTTGAATCCTCCTTTTCCTCGCCGAAACAGAACGCTGGCCCATAGGCCAATCCAACCAAAACGAGAGCCGCGGTTAAACGAGTTTTCATGATTCTTCTCCGCAGAAAGAACGATCGAAAAGAAAAGAAGAGCGGTCAGCGAATGATGCGAACAAGAAAGATGAGTCATGCTGAACTTGCTTCAGTTCGCTTTGACTGGAGATCGTACAATATAGCGTTCGGCTTTTTGAAGATCAAAATAAAATATTCGGTGCATTTTAACGTTTTGAGCCCCCTGCGATCGCTGGGCAATTGCAACAACTTTCGTGGGCAAGTTTTGCGATGAACGGCGTTTTGATTAGCCATAAGAGGTAGTATTTTAGTCTTTTGACGTGGTAATGGCTCCATGGCTTGCCAGTTCCTATTCCAAGAAGGGTTATTCATAATTGCTTGTCGACAGCCAGAAATTCATTTAACATAACCATTTGAAACGGCATCGCGATTTACGGCATCGCGATTTTAGGTGTCGACCGTCCAATAACGGTTGCTCAGTAGGACGTGCTTGATTTCCTCCAGTAGATGGTTGCGGGTTGATGTCTCCTTGGCGAGGACCTCTTGATGAACACTTCGCGAGTCGACGGTTTTGCAATTCTTGCGCGAAGGTACTGGTTCGCTACGTTTCTCTTCGCTGGCGTATTCGGCATTTTGATATCCCTATCGATTGAACCGTTGGCACTAGGTCAGGATGCCGATACGACCGCGGACGCCAGAGAACCGGATGACTCTCGATCGTTCGCAGAGTCGCTGCAGCAAATCGATCGCGACTACATCGATTTTCATAATCGGCGAACCCGAATGCTGGATAGTTATTCGAAAGTGATGAAGACCCTGGCGGAGTCGGAGCAGGACTTGCAGCGAATCGGCAACGAAGCGATTCGGCAACAGATGATCGCCTTCCAGGCGAGGCTTCGTTCCATGCAAATGGATGCGATGATGGCAGAATCTCGGCGGAACTTGAGTGGCTCGGATAATCAGGGAAATCCATCGAATGGTTCTTCGGGTTTCCAGAATGTGGGGCTCAGGGCGCTTGCTCGCGATGGTATCGCGCAGGGAAAAACGGCAGCCGAACTTCAGTTCGCACTGAGCGCAGGCGAATTGCAGCAACTGGATGCTGTCGGCCAAGCGGTGATAGGACGCCGATTGGAAAACTTC
Source organism: Pirellulaceae bacterium (assembly GCA_044359485.1). Lineage (GTDB taxonomy): Bacteria > Planctomycetota > Planctomycetia > Pirellulales > Pirellulaceae > JAFLCP01. The sequence goes on from JBIKMB010000006.1 coordinate 14,022, forward strand.
CAGCAAGCTGGCGCATTGCAGCAGGAATATCGACAGTGGATAGTTGATTGGCCCAAATTCATGGATCGGTATTGGATGTATTCCGATTTTGAGCGAACTTGGAATCTCGATCAGATTCAAGAAGCGATCAAAATTTTAAATTTAGCGAACAAAGATAATTACTCTGCCATGTTGGTCAGTGCGCGACTGAAGTGCCGAGTCGGAATGGCTGACGATGCGTTGGAACTGGTCGAGCGTGTCATCGACGCCGATACGGCCCTGAATTCAGTAGCTTGGGCCATCAAAGCGGAAGTGCTGACGGCGAGCAACAAACAGGGAGCTGCCAAGTCTGCCTTGCAAACCGCTCTCAAATTGGATCGAGAGAATGTTCATGTACGCTGGATTCGCGCTGAAATACTGGCCGACCAGAAGCAATATGGAACGGTAGAAACTATCTGGCGGAATTTCCTACAATCACCCGAATTCGAACTCGCCACACGACGAAGGCTCGCCATGCTCTATTTCAATCGAGCCTTAAATAGCAAAAGTAAAAGATCGGAAAGCGACTTTTTGAAAGCGATGAAGGAGGCCGAATTGGGGTTGGAATTAGACGCTAAACCCAGTTGGCAGGCTAACCTCATCTATGCGATCAGCCTCTATGGGGTCGGCAAGAATGAAGAGGCTCTGGAGCAGATCTCCGAAGCGTGCGAAAAATCGACCGGCGAATCGCTCCAGCTATGTAAAGAATGGGAGCAAAGGATTAAGGATGGACAAACCGAATCGTGGATTTACTTTCGCGTCCTCGGTAGTCCCTGAGTTATCCGGCCGACTTTTCCAAATTCTAGTTTGCAAATTCGCTTCTCAGCGACTGTCGAATGTGAGGGCTTTAGGGGTCCTAGCGATTATTTGTGCCTACGGTTCGAATTCGTATGGGATCGTCCTGAAACTACTTGGATGCGCTAGAGCCTCCAAGGAGACTGAATCAAAAGGTTGACTCTGCATATCTCTAATCACAACTCTGCTCTGCTTCGTTGCTTTTCCAGGTAACTTTCAACAGAGGAATGCTCCTCTATGTCTAGATGGATGTCAAAGTGGAATACTGCTCAATACCGAATCAAAATTTGGTTCATTCGCATCTTTGCATTCAGTCTGATCAGCGCAATTCTCATCGACACCATTCCATCGTTTATAACTGCTGTTGATCCGATCCAAAAGCCTTTGAATCGTTGGCTCGGATGCCTAGGATTATCGCAGGGAGACTGGCCACTATTTGCCCCCAATCCTGTTCTCAATAATGGCACGCTGGTCGCGGAAGTGACTGACCACCAAAGTCAGCTTTTTCGCTGGACTTCGCCGGAATGGTCCCAAAAAAAGGTCATAGAAAAGTTTCTCCGATTTCGAGAAATGAATTACTTTCAACGTTTACCGCGTTACTCAATTGCTTGCGAAGATTTTACCGACTATCTATTTCGTGCGATTCCGGATAAAGAGCCTGTCGCTCCGATGCTCTCGTTCGAATTAGAGGAGCAATCGGTTAAAGAGGTCCAGTTGCGAAAGCCTCTCAAGCAAATCACTCTCTACCACGCCGATGTTGAAATGCTGTTGACCGCGGAAGAGCCGTTGCCAAGTTTTGAAGAAACAACCTGGAGTTATCCATTGCACTTTTTAGTGCGTCGTGAGCGGAAAGCAAACGACCCATGAAAAATTGTCTTGCCGCCTGCGATCGATTTTTGCACACTGGCGTCGACCCGACCGTCATTCCCTTTTTTCGAATGGGTTTCGCTCTCTTAGTTCTCATTCACATCGCTGTGCTATGGCCCAATGCGGAAATGTGGTTTACGGATCAAGGGGTGATGAAGCAGGAAACGGCGATGGTCTTCTCGGGCAAGTACCAATGGTCCATTTTATTTCATCTGCCTAGCACCACTCCGGTAGTTCAAGGGTGTCTTGTGGCGATGTTTCTTCATGGCCTGCTGATGTTGCTCGGTGTGAGTTCGCGATTGCAGGCGGCCTGCTTATTCGTGTGGCTTGTCTCTTTTCAAAATCGCAATATGCTTATCAACGACGGCGAAGATACGTTGATGCGGTTATTTGCGTTCTTTATGATTTGGTTGCCACTGGATCGAAGTTGGTCATTACAAAAATACTGGCGTCGGGAAAGCAGTGCGAGAAAGTTGAATCGAGAGTCTGCCTGGGCTTTACGCCTGATTCAATTCCAGTTAATAGCCGTCTACGCATCTACCGCCTTATGCAAACTTCAAGGTAGTACTTGGCATGATGGGACCGCCATGTGGTATGTCGCGCGTATGACCGACAACTTCGGTCGGTTGATTCCATCGGCAACATTCGATGTCTACTGGATCAGCGCAGCGGCGACGTGGTCCGCGCTGCTATTGGAATTGGTTTTGCCAATCGTCCTGCTGATTCCCAAAACTCGGCGCTGGGGTGTGGTTGGCGGTATGCTGTTGCACCTGGGAATCGAGGTGTCGATGAATTTGTTTTTGTTTCAGTGGTTGATGATTTTGGGATTGATCAGTTTCGTGCGTTTGAGCGATTGGCAGTGTACGAAAGACTCCATTGGCGACAATGTACAACCAGTTTCCAGTGTTTGATCAAGCTTTCGGTTTGGCGTTGTCTTCCATCTCGCGAATATAACTTCGCAACCTTTCAAGCTCATCTCCGGTATCCTTGAGGCGGAGCATATTTTGGACGCGTTTTGTCAATTCGACACGATTGACGGGTTTAGACAAAAAGTCATCGGTTCCAGCAGCCACAGCTCTTTCAATATCGCCCAATTCATTAAGAGCCGTGACCATCAGGATCATTATTTTTTTCTTCAGAGGATCGCTCTTTAATTCACGACAGACTTCAAAGCCGCTACGCTTGGGCATCATGACGTCCAAGAGTATCAGGTCAGGCTTAAACTGGTCCGCTTTGGATAAGGCATCTTGACCATCGATAGCAATCTCAATCTCGCATTCGAAGTTGGCGAGATAAGCTTCCAGCAGTTCGCGATTCGCGGCATTATCATCGGCAATCAAAATTCGATACACGTTACAACCTTTATGATCGTATCTCAAATGAATGAAATCGAGCCAACGTCCAACTACATCTTGACGTTTGGCTAAGTGCTAAGCTGAAAACCACCTGCCACCTCGGCACCAGCTGAGGTTTTCGAGGCTTTCGATTAGGCTCTAAGTATAACTCAAGGCGGCCGCCGGAACCGGAAAGTGGCTGCATAAGCTGCGCACATCTTCTCGGATTCGGTGATGCAAAGCGCTGTCTTCGGTATGCTTTAACGCTTCCACAATCCAACCACCGATCGTTTCCATTTCCTGTAGTCCCATGCCGCGAGTGGTTAACGCGGCAGTACCGATGCGTATGCCGCTAGGATCCATAGGTTTTCGCGTGTCGAATGGAATCATGTTCATGTTGACGGTGATTCCGCAGTGATCGAGCACCGTTTCAGAAAGCTTGCCACCGATTCCCAAACTGGTGACATCGACCAACATGAGATGATTGTCCGTACCGCCGCTGATTAACCGCAAACCGCCACGAATCAAAACTTCTGCGAGTTTTCTGGCATTCGCGACAACATTTCGGCCATAGGCCTTAAAATCGGGCGTCAATGCTTCTCCAAAGCAAATGGCTTTAGCGGCAACAATATGCATCAATGGGCCACCTTGGATACCCGGAAATACACTCCGATTGATATCCTTTAGATACTCTTCGCGGCATAGAATCAGGCCACTCCGCGGGCCTCGCAATGTTTTATGAGTTGTGGTGGTAACAAAGTCCGCGCATGCGACCGGATTGTGATGAACACCTGCGGCAACGAGGCCGGCATAATGTGCCATATCGACCATCAGTTTGGCACCATGTTCGCGGGCAATGTCCGCAAACTTCTCATGATCGATCTCGCGAGGATAAGCGCTGGCGCCGGCGACGATCAATTTCGGTTTAAATTCGCGAGCTAAACGAACCACTTGATCGAAATCGATGCGATGCGTTTCTGGATTGAGACCATAACTGTGGAAACGATAAAGCTTGCCAGAAATATTAAGCTTCATACCGTGCGTCAGGTGGCCGCCATGTGCAAGATCTAGACCAAGCACCGAATCGCCCGGTTCAAGGCAAGTGAGATAGACGGCCGTGTTGGCTTGTGATCCGCTGTGAGGTTGCACATTGGCGGCTTGCGCGCCAAACAACTCTTTCGCCCGTTCGATCGCAATCGTCTCGACGGTATCCACATGTTCGCAACCGCCGTAGTAACGCTTTCCCGGATAGCCTTCCGCATATTTGTTGGTCAACACGCTTCCAGCCGCTTGCATAATCGCCGGGCTGGTATAGTTTTCGCTAGCAATCATTTCCAAACCATCTTGCTGGCGTTGCATTTCCGCTTCAATGGCATTCCAAATGGACGGATCTTGCGACTGAATTACGTTCATGTCTGTTGGCCTATTCAGGGCTATGGGATATGACTTCCACGGTGCTAATAAAACCGCAATTTCGGGGGAAGATTCATCACCGAAACCGGTTCGATTGTCGATCACGAGGCCCAGATCGTCAATGAGACCAGCGCGACTAACTGGATACCCCCATTTCGATTGTCGATGGATTAGGCGGTTTCCTGAAGAAATTCTAAGTTATTTGGCTCAATTCTTCAGCGGAGCGGCCAATTACAAGGGCCAAGCCTGACATGCGCTGGCAAATCTGCCGCCAAGATTCCAGAGCAATTCGGCGAGATTCGCAACTCCCTTACTTTGGCAGATAATTCAGCGTGTAATAGGCGTCCTTGTGCAGCAATTCGGCCTGGGTAGCCGAACGAACTCCCGCGCTGATCAAGTGGTGGACATGTCCACGTTGCAGTCCGTCGACGAGCAGTCGAACTCTTAAGCGATCTTCGGACACTTTGGCTGCGCGAATTGTTGGGGTGGTTGCATCCACTTCGGGGCTACCATAGGCTGCTTGAAAAATATAGGTGAAGGATTTCATGGAATACGATTCCATTGATTCGGCCGTTACCGGATCGACGGGCTGGGTAAAGAGAAGTTCGAAACCACCTGGAATCGCCTTCATTTCCAAAATCTCAAAGGGAGTTTTTCCCGTCCAGTCCAAGCGTTGCACACAGAAGGAACGGCCTCCGCGCGATCCCCAGCCGCGGTTGGTTCCGCCGACGAACAATTTTCCTTCGGGATGCATTTCAAGTCCGACCACTCCCGAATCAAAACCTTCGCGGAAGGGAAAGCATGCCCCTTGATAGTGGCCGTCCACTTTTTCCAAGTAGCAACGCATGACCGTGCTGAAGGTTTGGTCGCCAACAAAAAGTTGATTCGTGAATGGACCGAATTTACCTCCGCTGGTATCACAAGTGATGCCGGCCGCCGACTGTCCCATTTTTCCATACGGAAACAAAATGGCTGGCGGTTCATATTCTGGGATTTTGTCAGCTTCAATGACAAAACGGCTCCCATCTTTGGGTTCTTGCGGCTTGGGGCCCATAAAGGGAGCCGCTTGTTCATACCATCGAAAACCACCGGGATGTCCGACAAATTTCTTCGGCGATAAATGTTTCAGTGCACAAGTTCCATTCCAGGGGCCTTGATTGTCCGTATAGAACATATCGCCCGCAGCGTTCATGCCGATACCGCCTGGCGAGCGAATGCCGCTGGTCGTGGGAATCGTTTGACCTTCAGGCGTAACGCGTACGGTCCATCCACGATACAAAGCCTCGCTACCGAAAGAACCTGTCAAGCAAAGCGTAACCCAGATATTGCCCTCTCGATCGAACTTGGATCCAAACGCGTATTCGTGATAGTCGCCTGTGATCTGCCAGCCATCTGCAACGACTTCGAATTCGTCGGCCTCACCATCTCCATCGCTGTCGCGCAGACGCGAAACATCGGGGCGTTGTGTAACATAAAGCCACCCATCGCGATGTGCCATACCGATCGGTTCGTGCAAGCCATGGGCGAAGCGACGGAAGTTACTGGCTGGAACCTTTTCGGCAAGTGGATCGGCGATCATCCATATCTCGCCTCGACGCGAAGAGACCGCTATTTGCCCATCGGGCATCAACTGAAACGAAGTCGCTTCTAATTCAACTTTGTCGGGGACTTCACAACTGACAATACGATAATAGTCGCTCTCTTTCGCGGGCGTACCATTTGTTTGCGCTAGGGCGAAGTTTCCGATGAGGCAAAGCAACGTCCACGTCGGCGCCATCCAGAAGATCCAAGACGCGCTGGATTTCGGGGCTGGAATAGAGCGATTTGATGTCAGCAATTGGGACATAAACGGGCTTTCTTGGGCTCAAATCTGATTCGAGTTGGTGGATAGAAAAAACATGTCCAAAGAGATACTGTTGCCTACAGAGGCTTTACCAACGAATCTCACATTGAATGCTCTTGGTATCTTTGCCGAGTTTTTCGATCGCGATTATCAGTTCTTGCTTACCTTCGGAAGTTCGTATGATGGGGGGGGGGACGTTGGTCAAATTCAATTCGATTTCAAATCGATTATCCACTTTCCAAACACCCGGCTTGATCGATTGGATTTGATCGCCGATCGCCAGTCGAACATAAACGGTTGCGGAGGTTGAAGTATTACCCTGCAATGTCCAGGTTCGGACGAGCGATGGATCGGTATTGGTGTTGACCTTCACATCGGGTGTATCAAAGATTTCGATATCTTCAAGCAGGTAGCGAAATGCGGGCTTACCACCCTGAGCGAGTCGGTATCCTTTGAATTGATAACCGGCCTGACGATTTGTATTTTTAGGCCACGCAGCATCGGGCGTATCGAGTATTGCGACCGCTGCGGAGGGTTCCAGCACTAGAAGGTGATCGCCCAAGGGGCGCTGACGGCCGACACCACGATCGCGCCAGTGCATGCTGGCATCGATAAAGAGACCATGCCAAATTTGAGCCATCTTCATCGTCTCGGCGTCCCAGGCAATATTAAGACCACCCGGATAACCCACAGCGATTCCGCGAGCCGATAGTCCTTCGAGAAAATTGCGATAGATGATCGGCTTATCGATCGGCTCAAGCACAATTTGGTCTCGCTGTAGTCCTTCGGGAATAGCCGCTTTGTCTCCTTGGCTGAGGAACTTCCAGAGAGCCTGAATTTGCCGATTGGCATCTCCATCGTAAACGGTCTTCAAGACACTTTTGCCATCAGGAAAGCTGGCGGGCATGCGTGTGCCGGGTCGGTACAGCGTTGGTTGCAGCATGTAGCGATGGAACCAGTCTTCTCGCAATCTGCGCGGCATCGATATCAGATCGATCGCTTGAATACCGATCGCTCGTTGATTGCCGAAGGTGTGACACTGCACGCAAGCTAAGCCCTTCACACCTGCCAGTTGCCTGCCGGCAGCCAACGTACGAAACTCGGCTTCTTCATTTTCAACTTCACGCTGCGGGCTCGTCTCGGTGCGGCGGTCGGTCTTGATCCAGTGAGTGGCGAGGTCGGCTGTCGCGGAGCCGTATTGTGGCATTCTCACCATCATATAGGGGCGGAGGCGATCGCCATTGCGTAGCACTTGATTGAGATAATCGTCTGTCAGTTTATCGGCCGCGCCGGTAAGCAGCGGAGGCAAACGCCCCTCTTCACCCATTTCTGGAATAGCGCTGGTGAACCAAGCTAAACGATCCGCTTCGGGGCCGCCGACATTGTCGCGCACATGGCATGCATAGCAATTGAGTGTTCCCATAATTTGCCGGCTTGCGGCTTGCGAATCCAACGGTTTCGGTGTGTTGCTTGCAATCGCATCACGAATCGCTTGCCGCTGATTTTCCGAAAGATGGAACTGGGGAGTTCGCCCCGATGGTTTGGCGGACAAACAACCACCCCGCAAATTATTGGTCGTCAACGCTCGCTTCAGTTTGCTCTCTGGTGGAACGATGACACCGTCCAGCGTATGGCAAGCTGCGCACTGCAATTGCACGAACAACGCTCGACCCTGGACAACAAGCTGTTCTGGAATTTCGGGCGTTGCTTTTGCCTTGTTCGATTCCGCTTCGAGTTGCAGCCAACCTTCGATGGGTTGTCGCGCGATATTCGGCCCTTCGATTTCACAGGCAACGGTCCATTCGCCACCTCCTTGAAAATAATCGATGCGAACTTTGTGAATGCCGGGAGATAAATCGACTTCGCCCGTTGAAGTTTGGTGTGGATGGACACCATCGACATCCACGATCTTTTTGTCATCGATGAACAGTTGGCTTCCATCATCGGAGCCTAAATGAAAACGATATCTGCCGGGCTGATCGATGGAAAGAAAACTTTCAAATCGGACAGCGAAATTATTTCCCGTTTTAGCCACGGCTAAATCGAAGCCATCGCAGGTTCCGGACGCAATGGGTGTGAGTGTAGCAAAATCGGGGAGTTTATTCCAATTGCCATGGTAGGCTTGGTAACGGGTTGTGTCTTGTGAGCTATCGTGCTTGGCATCTTTGAGTAAATAATTAGCGATATCACGGCTTTCATCGTCCGAAAGATGCATCGCCGGCATGCGTCCTGAAGGACGAATGGTATGCGGATTTTTAAGAAATTGAATTAGCCCTTCGAGGATGTACTTTTGGGAGAGATCAGGTAGCGGCACCGAAGTAGAGCTACTGCGGGTAGACATATACGGGCCGTGGCAAATGTTGCAACCAATTTTATTGTACAACTCCTCGCCTCTGCGAACCGCGTCTGGATTGATATGAATTCGTTGTCTGGTTCGTCCTGTACTCTGCAGGAACGCGGACAAGGCCGCAATTTTTTGGTCGCGTTCTTGTTCGTTCAGTCCATGCAGCATGTTAGGCATCGTTGTGCCCACTTTGGTTAAATGCGGATTTTTGAGCAGCGTCTCGTAATAACTTGCTTGCAGTCTCTGAGAGGCTTGAGTGAGAACTGGAGCCAACTTGGGTTGAACAATGTCGGTAAGAGAATCGATTTGATGGCAAGACTGACATGCGAGTTCACCTATCAACCATCGTCCAGCCTCGGCCCGCTCGGCGGACGAAGAAACAAGCGTGGCAAATCTTTCAAAGGCTGGTACCCGCGGACGGAAAAGGTTTTCAGACGCATCAAACGGAACCAACCAAATGTTGCGGTATGCGACCGGATTACCGTGATCTTGAAGATAGAGCGGTCCACCATCTTGAGATTCCTGGTTGGGAGCTGCGCGGGTCGGCGCTGCAACCGCTTGATCGCGATGAATCAGAAATCCATTAAGCCATACAGAGAGTTTGGCATCTGCAATTTTCTTCCCAGTGGTATCCCATTGAGCGGCGGTGAATTCGATATCGTAGGTTTGCCAAACAAGAGGAGGCAATGACGCGTTGAAGTCCGCGGGGCGTACACCATAGATAGAGCCGCAAGTATCTTTCTCGTTGGCTAGACCAAAAGAATCAAGCACTTGTGTTTCATAGCATGCTTGGTGGTAGACTCCACTATTGCCTCTCCCCTGCCCTTTGGCCATCGGCATAAAAGGCGTGCGGAACTCCAAGTGTAGGCGATAGCTCTGAAATTTTTGCTTTGTTTGGGCACCTGCTGCCAAAAGCGAGCCATCGACAAGTTTGGCCTTTTCTTCCCAATTATTTTTCAGTGATGCTTCGCTGCCATCGAAGAGCACGACCGCATCGGCGGGAGGTTGTAGGCCAAGAGTCGTACTGCTGCGGACAACTTTTTTCGCAGCGGAATCGCTCAAGAAATCTTCGAGATCATCACGGCTCATTTCAATAACTTGAGGATCGCTGCGATTCCAACCGGCACCTGGGAGTCCACCGGAGTAGAGTGTCGCGATAAACTCATCCTCTCCCATTGCGGCGACCTGAACTCCCTGCTCACCTTTTTGATATTCACCTTGCAGTTGATAAATGGGATTTTCTGCTTCCGTTGTTTTCTCCTGAGCATAAAGCTGTACGCTGAGGCAAATCCCAAGAGCAAGTAGTATTCGTTTCAGCCAGATGGCGGGCAGTTCGAGCAAGTTTGGCAGTAGTGTCATGCTAGCGGTAGGCTTAGGAGGGCAAGATTGAAAAATGTAGATAGGTTACTAGACCGACAGTGTAACTTACTGGGATGGATTAATTCCAGCAAATAGGCGAAAAAGACTCGAGACACTGCGAGGATTATTTTTTACGTAAAACCAGGACGGTGTCTACAATCGAGTTATCGAGTTTCTGTGGTTCGTCGATTTCATACCAGAAATCAAAAACATCGCAGATTTCAAAGCGAGGTTCCGTTTTAAGCAGTTTCTTGATTTGCGCAGCGTTGTAGGTTCGCAACGGAAACTCCGCTATCAATTGTCTTTTGGATTCAGGTGAGTGAATTGACATGATGATGCGCAGATTTTCTGTGCGTTTCCGCGGATCGTTGTTAAGAACTCGGAGCGTGTAGACAACCTTCGTTTTCCCATGCTGGACTTTCCAGCGTTCGGATCCCATCGGGTCCGCATCGGGTGGGAAGAGGTGAAGGCCCAGAATAAAAATGCCCCCGGATCGCAGGTGATCGGCAACATGTTTGAGGTGGGCCTGTGCGCTTTTTTCATCCGTCAAATGCCGGAAAGTGTTAAAAGTATTAAAGGCTGCGTCAAACGTTGTGTCTAAAGAAAAGTTCGCCATATCGGCGATCCTTACATCGGCTTGAAGTTTTCGACGACGAAGCCTTTGCTGAAGATAACGCAACGATAATTCGTTCAAATCAAAACCGGTAACCGCGTATCCGCGGGCAGCCATTTCGACGACCAGGCGGCCTGAACCGCAACCCGGTTCGAGCAATTTTCGAACGGGCCCGTTTGCATATTTGGCAAAAACTTTTTCAAAGAAATCAGCTTCTGGCTTTGTTTCATCCCGAAAACCCAGATCATAAAAAGCTGGATAATCGTACCAATGCAACGGATCTTTTGAGTCTCTCAAAGTGTGCTTTCAAAAAAATGTCGAGCGTCTGAAAGGGGATACGACACACGCAGTATCTCCGTGATGCCGAGGCCCTGGTTGCAACCTTCGGCAGCAACTGTTGTTTTATGGGGAGTCTGAGGTGATTGTTGTAATTAAGGTGCCAATTTTCTCAATGCTGGCTTCGATGCGTTGGCCCGGTTTCAAATAATCACCGGTAGCATTTCCAACGCCCGATGGTGTGCCTGTCGAGATAATGTCGCCCACCTCAAGTGTCAGGAAGCTTGAAATAAAGCTGATGACTTCGGCTACGGAGAAGACTTGCAGGGAAGTAGATGCATTCTGACGAATCGTTCCATCGATGGATAGTTTCATCGATAGGGTTTGTGGATTGGAGATTTCATCGGCGGTTGTCAGGCAAGGTCCCATTGGGCAAGATCCATCGTGCCACTTGCCATGTTGCCAATCGAAAAATTTGTCACGTGGTCGCTCTTGCCTGGTTGGATTAGGTTTAAAACCACGATCGGAAATGTCATTAATGACGGTATAGCCGGCGACATGCGAGAGAGCTTGATCGACAGGAATATTTTTTCCCTTTCGACCGATGATCACCCCTAGTTCCAGTTCATAGTCTATTTTGTGGGGTGAGATCGCTGGTACCACAAAGTTAGCTCCACTGCCAACAAGTGTTGTTGAGGGAGGTTTCATAAAGACGTAAGGAAATGTGTGAGCTCGTTCGGCGGCTAGATCGCCTTGTTCCATGATGTGTTCTACGTAATTTCCGGCGAGCAGCAATAGTTTGGGAGGGCGAGCGATGGGGGGAAGCATCTTCACCGAATCGATCGAGAATGATTCCACTTTGTGGAGAATGTTTCCAGATTCGAGTATGGATTTTAAAAGCGTGAATCCTCGTCCATCCGGTGGCAAGAAGTCGTTTATGTCATCGGGATGATTTTGCAGTTGCTCGCTCAGTTGCGTTTGGTTGGACGCAATGGCTAAATCCCGCACAGCAATAAGGCCGTTATCCTGGTACAGTCCGAGCGTTGGTTGATGGTTTTTTAGGAAGCGGCAAAGTCGCATGGGAAATTGCTCTCAAATGTCTAGCCGCAAGAACCGCTACCACCACAACCCGACCCACCGCAGGATTTTTGGAAGTCCTGCTGCTCGGGTTGCGCAGAATCTAATGATACGTGCCCCGTGATTTCATAGCCTAGATCGGCGATCATTCGATAATCTTCGTCGGGGAGTTGACCTTTAGTGGTCAGGTAATCACCGACGAAAATGCTGTTGGCTACCATCAAACCTAGAGGTTGAAGGGAACGAAGATGTTTTTCGCGACCACCCGCAATTCGAAGTTCGGCCGCTGGATTTACAAAACGGAACATTGCCAAAGCTCTTAGGCAATCGCGCGAAGTGAGGTGGTTGGCACCTTCCAGCGGTGTGCCATCGATGGCATACAGAAAGTTCAGAGGGATCGATTCCGCGTTGAGGTTGCGAAGTTCCATCGCCATAGACACGATATCAGCATGTTTCTCACCCATGCCGATTATGCCACCACTGCAAATTTCCAAACCAGCGTCGCGGATATGCTGCAATGTAGCGATACGATCTGCGTAGGTGTGAGTGGTACAAATCTTTTCGTAATGTTCCTCACTGGTGTTCAGGTTATGATTCACTCGGTCAACGCCACAAGCTTTAAGCCGGAGGGCTTGGGATTCATTGAGCAGTCCTAAGCATGCGCAGATCTTCAACCCGAATTGATCCTTGATCTTGGGGACGATTCTCTCGATTGCTTGAACCTCGCGTTCGTTGGGACCACGGCCGCTGAGCACGATGCAATAGGTTTTGGACTTTCGTTCAGCGGCCGCTTTGGCTCCATCCAGAAGTTGTTCGTCGGTCATCAGGCGATACTTGGTAATGGGAGCATCTGAAATTTTCGATTGGGAGCAATAGTTGCAGTCCTCGGGGCAGAGGCCACTTTTCGCATTCACAAGAAAATAAAGCTGGACTGTGTTGCGAAAGTAATGGTATCGCAAGCGATTGGCGGCTCCCAGAAGTTCGAGCAATTCGCTGTCTTGGCTAGCGAGTATTTCCAGTGCATCGGCTTCGGTGATCTGATAGCCCCGAAGTACATCTTGGGCCAGGGAAAACCATTTGCTGGCAGTCGAGTTGCTGGCAGACGAGTTGCTGGCAGACGAGTTGCTGTCAGAATGTGCGATAGTTCGCGTGATCATCTGGGATTTCTTTCGCGGCAAACGCCAATGGGCTAGTACAGGTACGAGGACTGCGACGGACGGTTCGAGTACTGCAGTTTTCATCCGAAATCGTAACCGATTTACGGCAAATCGGAAACGGTTGCTGGAAGAAGTACCGGGAAGGGTGTTTTTTTGTTCATTCAGGGGGACGCGTCGCTTTCCTGGCGGCCGATATTCGGTTACTATCTTTTTTTCGCACTATTCCCAATGCTTTTCGAATTGATTTACTTTGAGGATCTGTAGCTTGATTGGCGAAATCGCGGCCTACACGACCTATTTGGTTCGGCTAGGGGTTCATGCCCAGATCGCACGCTTGCAGTGTGATCTGGATAGCAAGTTTGAGCGTGGCGCGATTATTGTTTGTCGAACCAATCGAGGCACTGAATTGGGTGAAGTTCTTGCTGAAGCTTCCTTTATCGCCGAGCCGAAGGTGGCGATTCAGTGCGATGGCATGATTGTGCGGCAGGCTGCGGCGGAAGAGCTTTACCTGCAGCAGGAACTCAAGAAGTTAGCTGAGGCATTTTTGCCGGAAGCCTCTGAAGAAATATTGAGTCGTGGGTCTGCGGCGGTTCTGCTGGAAGTGGAACCGATGCTGGACTGCCAGACCGTCTATTTTCATTTTTTGGGAGGCTTACCGGAGTCTTCTCAAGCGATCATGGATGAATTGGCTCTGCGTTTTCAAGGCGTGGTTCAAAGTAGCCGATTGGCAGAGCTGCTGGATAAAGGCTGCGGTCCAGGTTGTGGGACCAAAGACCGTGGTTGCAATTCGACAGGATGTAAAGGTTGCGCGGTAGCTCAAGCATGCGGCACAAAACCACGAGATTGAATGCAGCAAGGAATATACCATGAATCGATACCAAATTGGCTTCGAATTTCCATGGTATCTCCTATTGCTAACACTGTTGCCACTGCTCTGGTGGTGGAGTTTTCATCGGCTGTCCAGTCTGGGTAGTTTTCGACGTATTGCGGCACTCGTTTTTCGTTCCATTATTTTAACGGCACTGGTGTTCGCGTTGGCGGGCATTCAATGGAAGAAAATCAGCGAAAAGATTTCCGTCATTTATGTGCTGGATCAGAGCGACAGCATTCCGCTGCCGAAGCGAGAATTGATGTTAGAGTTTGTAAGGCAATCATCGGAAAAGCATCGACGTGCAGCCCGCGAGGATCGAGCGGGGATGATTGTGTTTGGTCGCGATGCGGCGATTGAGATACAGCCCTACGATGACACGCTTCCTTTGTTAAAGAATGTCGAAAGCGATTTCGGGGGCAGCGATGCAACCAACTTAGAAGCAGCATTAAAACTAGCGCAAGCCTCTTTTCCTGAGGATACCGCCAAACGGATCGTCATTGTGACCGATGGTCTGGAGACGGTGGGGGATTCAACAGCGGCCGTTCGAGCTATCGCGGAATCGGGAATTGGTATCGACGTGGTACCGGTGCAACTCGATTCTACGTCGGAGATTTTGGTTGAAAAAATCGATATCCCGTCCAGTATTCGACAAGGGCAGCCCATCGAAGCTAGGGTCGTCATACAGCGTTATCAGGGCGAAAAGGCCAATGCGGCAGTCGCAGGAACACTGAGAGTCTGGAGGCGACTGGGGGCACAGCAGGAGATATTGATCGAAGAGGAAGTGGTGCTGGATCGTGAGATCAATGTTTTTCCTGTGCAGCATACAATTGATCAACCTGCTGGTTACGTTTATGAGGCGGAGTTCAAGCCGAAGGACGCCAGCCAAGATGCACTGAATCAAAACAATCGAGCAAACGCCTTCGCTTATGTGAGAGGAAAAGGGAGAGTGCTCCTGATCGAGAATTGGCGTTCACCTGGCGAATACGATTCGTTGGTGGAGGTTTTAAGGCGGAATGAGATCGAGGTGCAAGTTCAACCGAGCAATCAACTCTTCACCAGTTTGGCCGAATTACAGGCCTACGATAGTGTGATATTGGCAGGAGTGCCCAGAACGACCGGTGAGGACGCCAATGAGATATCGGAATTCACTAAAAGCCAAATGGAAATGTTGGTTCGCAATACCGAACAGTTTGGGTGTGGCTTACTCATGATTGGAGGCCCGGAGGCATTCGGCGCAGGAGGGTGGAGCAACACCGAAGTTGAAAAGGCGATGCCCGTCGATTTTCAAATCAAGAATTCGAAGATTGAAGCGGTTGGTGCGCTGGCGATGATCTTGCATGCTTCTGAAATTCCAGAGGGAAATTATTGGCAAAAGGTAATCGCACGGGCCGCGATCGATGTATTGGGGCCGATGGATTACTGCGGTGTCGTCAATTACGATAACTTCGCGCGGGATAGTTGGTTGTGGGATGACGGCTTGAGTCGCGTTGGGCCAAATCGTTCGAAGATGCGGGCAAGGCTCAGTCGAATGACGCCC
The DNA here is from genome assembly GCA_044359485.1 of Pirellulaceae bacterium. Lineage (GTDB taxonomy): Bacteria > Planctomycetota > Planctomycetia > Pirellulales > Pirellulaceae > JAFLCP01. Next base: position 29,526 of record JBIKMB010000006.1, read on the forward strand.
GGGGATATGCCCGACTTTGCTCCCGCAATGCAGATGATATTGAGTGGTTTGCAAAGCACGAATGCTTCGGTGAAACATGCGATCATCATCAGTGATGGTGATCCCTCGGAACCTACCAATGGATTAATCAATCAATTTGTTCGAGCCAAGATTAAAGTTTCAACCGTCGCTGTCGGTTCGCACGGTCCTGCGGGGAATCAGATCTTGCAAAAGATCGCTGCAACGACTGGCGGAAATTATTATGTGGCCTCGAATCCCAAAGCGCTTCCGAAAATTTTTGTTCGCGAAGCGATGAAGGTTTCCAGGCCCTTGGTATTTGAGCCAGAGGGTGGTATCCAGCCAGTGGTCAGTTTTCCTCACGAGGTGTTGCAGGGTATCAATTCTCAATTGCCCAGCTTGGCAGGTTTTGTGTTGACAACCACCAAAGATAGTCCGTTGGTACAAGTCGCGATTCGCTCCCCCAAGCCTGTAGAGCCAGAGAATCAAGCGATCTTGGCGGCTTGGAATTACGGCCTCGGACGCACTGCGGTCTTTACAAGTGACGCAGGCAAACGATGGGCATCCGGTTGGACAAGCTGGGATTCTTACGATCGATTCTGGAGTCAATTGGTTCGCTGGTCGATGCGACCTTCCGAAGAGGAAGGAAAGTTTTCTATCGCGACGCAGATGAAGGATGGGCGTGCTCAGATCGTAGTGAACGCCTTGGACGACGATGACCGCTTCTTGAACTTTCTTGAATTGGCCTCCGTGGGTGTCGGTCCAGACATGAAGCCCTTTCCGATTACGATGCGCCAGCAGGCTCCTGGACGCTACGTGGGAGAATTCGATGCGGATGCTGCTGGATCTTATATGCTCACCGTTTCGCCGGGGCCAGGCAAGGCTCCGCTGACCACCGGTTTTACCGTACCGTTTTCTGACGAGTATCGGGTAAGGCCCATCAATCTCAATTTATTGCAACAGTATGCGGCCATCCAACCGCAAGGGGGATTGGCTGGCGAAATGGGAACTCCTTTGGATGCCGCGAGCTTTAAGGACAATGCGCTGGTCGATCGATTTCGTAATGGTTTGCTAAAGGCATTTAGCTTGACCGATGTTTGGGCGTTGATGTTATGCGTCGCATGTGTACTTTTCATGAGCGACATTTTGATACGTCGCTTAGCGATTGAGCCTATGATTATGGTTCAAGTCCTTGGGAAATATTTTCGCCGAACCACGCGACCTGAAGATGCCGAAAGACAGCAGAACTTGGAAAAATTGCGCAGTCGCAAGGCTGCGGTTGGGGACGAATTAGCAGAGCGAAAAGCGGCGAGTCGCTTTGAAGCAGCGGAAGAAACTAAGGGGGGTAGCCTTGAAAGTGAGATGGCCAGCGGGGGTAATACGGCCAACACGATACCCAAACCGCCAGCGTCCGCTCCCAAGATGACTGCCGATGAAGAAAAGAACTATACATCGCGTCTGCTGGCCGCTAAGAAGGCAGCTCAGAAAAATAAAAATGATAACGGTTAATTTCCACCATTGAATTTGGAATACCTATGAGTAATCTTGTCGAGTCGATGCAGCAGCAAGCGGACCAGTTCAAGCTGCGTTATACGCAGGTACGGGAGCAAATTGGACGTTGTATCGTCGGCCATGATGAGGTAGTTCATGGCGTATTAACGGCGATTTTCGTCGGAGGGCACTGCTTGCTGGAAGGGGTACCAGGGCTAGGTAAAACGATGTTAGTGCGAACTCTGGCCGAGGTACTCGATCTGCAGTTCAGTCGCATTCAGTTCACACCCGACCTGATGCCAGCAGACATTCTTGGAACCAACATGATCGTCGAGAATCAGGAAGGGAAACGGTCGTTCGAGTTTCAGAAAGGTCCGGTTTTTACGCAATTGCTTCTCGCCGACGAAATCAACCGCGCCACTCCAAAAACGCAGTCGGCCCTATTGGAAATCATGCAAGAAGGTACGGTTACAGTGGCCGGACAACGCTTTCAATTGAAGCAACCTTTTTTCGTTTTGGCTACGCAAAACCCGATCGAGCAGGAAGGGACGTATCCGTTGCCTGAGGCACAACTCGATCGCTTCATGTTTAAGCTGGTGGTTGGCTATAGTTCGAAGGATGAATTGAGCACTATCGTGGATCGGACCACCAAGGGCACCAAGATTGCAATGGAAAAGGTAATGGATGGCGAGGAGATTCTTCGCTGGCAAAAGTTAGTTCGCGAGGTCATCCTGGCTGGACATGTTCAGGATTACATCGTTCGCTTGGTTTTGGCAACGCATCCTGGTGGGGCTTTAGCGGCACCAATTACCAATCAATACGTGCGTTGGGGCTCCAGTCCGCGTGGAGCTCAGACGTTGGCCCTGGCGGCCAAAGTCCGAGCTTTGCTAGATGGACGTTATAATGTCAGTTACGAGGATATCCGCCGAGTGTACGTCCCCAGCCTGCGGCATCGCGTTCTGCTGAACTTTGAAGCTCAAGCCGAAGGGATTGAATCGGATTCGGTGTTGTTGGATATTCTCGAAAAGGTTCCCGAAAAGGGTGGCTGAGCGAGGTATTGCAGGTTGTTTGGATCAGAGCGATTTATATTCCAGATCGAATGTATTGCCATCGTTCATGTTTCCCGATTTAAAGCCTTTTAGGAACCAACGGGCTCGCTGGTCGGCGGTTCCATGAGTGAAGGAATCGGGAACCACATATCCTTGAGCTTGTTTTTGCAAACGGTCATCGCCGATAGCCTGAGCGGCTACGATGGCTTGTTTAATATCTTGTTCTTCTAAAACATTTTTCATTTTCTGGACATGGTGCGCCCAGACTCCAGCGTAGAAATCCGCTTGTAGTTCCAGTCGCACCGAGAGTTGGTTCCCTTCGGACTTTCCAACTCGTTGTTGCAAGCGACTGACTTGATCGGACGTACCCAGCAAATTCTGAATATGATGCCCAACTTCGTGAGCGATCACATAGGCGCGTGGAAACTCACCGGCCGCACGATATTTCTGTGCGAGTTCATCAAAGAAAGTCAAATCGATATATACCTTGCTGTCGCCTGGGCAATAGAAAGGACCAACGGCGGCGTTTGCAAAACCGCAAGCGGAATTAACCTTATCGGTAAAGAGGACCAAACGGGGCTTCTGATATTTTTCTCCTCCCTGAGCGAAGAGTTTATCCCAGACGTCCTCGGTATCTTTTAAGATGACCCTTACAAATTGAGCCATTTCCTCTTCGCGGGGATCTAGTGGGGCGTTGTTCGGAGCATCGGCTTGCTGGACACCGCCGATCTGCTGTTGCCCCTGCATCAGATTTTGAATGACCGCTTTGGGATCAGCCCCAAAGAGAATGGCGATCAAAGCAATGATCAGCAAAATGCCTCCGCCACCAGCAGCCATTTTCGGTGTGGAGTTGCGCCGACGATCCTCAACATTGGTACTCTCTTCACGGCCTTTCCAACGCACGGCAAATTCTCCCAAAAAAGGCAACCAGATGGACTTTCCATCGGCTGGATTATAGATGCAATTCGGGTGAAACAATTTTCACCCCAGAGCATTTTTGCCGTTATGTTCGCGGGCGACTAGTTCTGCAAGATGCTATATCGAAAAAAAGCGCTGTTTCGAGGGGAGAAGTTGCGGAATTAGCCGCGGGTGATTCGATGGACTTGCACGCGTTCATCGAGAAAAACGCCGACTTCATAACATTTTGGACCGATACGTCGGCAGCGAGATACGGTCCCTGTGAGCGCTTCGGCTGCGATCCAGATACGGACTTTTTCCCGAGGATAGAGTTGTTCGTCAAATAAAACCGCTGCGCCACCGATCGAAATGCTCACCAAGTAGGCGCCCCCGATTTTGCGCATGCGGGGAAGCAGAGGAATGTCATCAAGGATTTGCAGGGCGGCAGGTCGGCAGAAGCGATAGCGCGCGTACTTGCGTTCTTCCATCGGACTCGGAGTCGCATAGCCTTCTTCTTCCAAAAGTTCCGCATAGTCTGCGGGAACCTCGACAAGGCAGGGTACCGAATCGATTACACGTTGGCAGTCTTCAAAGTCAATTGCATCCAACATCGCAGGATTTCCGTTTCAAAAGCAGTACCACTATCTTTGGACATTATTTGGAAAGCCGTCTCGGCAGAGATAGGCTGTCTATATGGGCGATGACTGGTCAGCGCTTCGAAGACATCCACCACCGTACAAATCTTTGCCCATGGATGAATCTCGTCACGTGTGATTCCAACGGGATAACCGCGGCCGTCCAGTCGTTCATGGTGTTGATAGGTCATCATCAATTGACCATGAGTCACATTCGATTGCTTGCAGAGTTTGCGAAAGCCTTCCGTTGGATGACGTCGAATTTGGCGAAACTCCGCTTCGTCCAGTTTACCCGGCTTGGTGAGAATTCGATCATCAATTTCAATTTTACCTACGTCATGCAAGAGGCCCCCGGTAGCGATCTCGGATAGATCTTGCGCACCATACCCTAACTCTTTGGCAAGCATCACAGCGTAGTAGGAAACATTCGATGAGTGTGTGAACGTTGTATAGTCGTGCTGAAGCACTTGCATCATGTCTTGGGCAACGACCTCCGAATCGTTCAGCAAGCTTGATGTTAACTGTCCGAATTCATTGCTGAGTTTAACAGCGTCTTCGGGATTCTCGTTCTTGAATGCTCGGCTGACCGATTCGTTAAATAATTCATTGATTCGCGATACACGCAATTCGACTGAGAGTGAATTGTCTTTCAACCATTCGTTGACGGTTTCGCGGAGATAAGCCTGATAGGCATCGCGATCCGCGGCCTTGATGAACAAGTGAGTGATACCGCGAGATTTAAGATTTGCCAAATCGCGTTGTTCAAGCGGCACGCTGCTGGCGCGATAGAGTTGCGGCTCAGCATTCTCTCGCTGCATGTAGAGATCCATCATGGCTGCATCGGACGGCTGCAATGAGGACACTGCAATCGGAATCAATCCAAAATCCGCCATATCTCGTACACTCAGAAAGGAACTGTTTGTGATTTTTCTTAAGCGCGTGAATTCGATTCACCACTTAGACGCCTTCCAAACCTAGCATGCGTTGGCGGGTGAATGGATCAAAATCGCAAAAATGGCATGGAATTTGTGATTGGTTTGGATGAGCGAATAATTTTTCGGCAAGTTTAGGCAGGGAGCGAATTCTGGCTTGCCGGAGATAATCGCTTGCAGTTTGGCTTGTCGAGTTTCCCAGTGGTTGAAAGGGTCGATGAAAGGACGGAAAAAGCCTATAATCCATTTAATGGTTACAGGCTGTATCCACCTTTTTTAGTATTTTGCATCCGTAGCTAGCGAATACTTCGGACGTGCTTTATTTATCGACTGTAGGGATCTGCATCCAATTTTCTTTTTCGAATGAGTTCAAAACCGAGTCGGCGATGACTTGCGCGACGAGCCCATCATGAAAACTGGGGCATGCTTGTCGGCCTTCGCAGATCGCCGACACAAATTCCCACATGAGGTCATAGCGAAATAAGGTTGCCGGTTCGCCATCCGTGACAGAACGTGGGCTTCCGGCGGGTTTCAAGAAGTTGGTCGGTACTGTTTCTTCATGCAAGTCAACTTCATTGTTGCCAATAAGAATGGTGTTGGGTGTGTGCAATTGATAAACGACAGACCCTTCTGAACCATTAATCTCAGCCCACTCATGCCCGAAACCTTTTCGCTTATAACCTTTGGCTAGGGTTGTTCCTTCCCAAACGCCAGTCGCTCCGTTTTCGAAAATCCCGATCAAGCTCGACCAGTCATCTACATCGCTCGGGGCGCACGGTTTACCATCGGCCGTTTGGTCACGGGGTGCGAATCGAGCGATGGCGCCGGTCAATTTCTTCAGGGGACCAACCAAAAAGACGCCAAGGTCGAGGCGATGGATGGTCATATCGAACAGATCCCCCGCTCCAGCCCGTGCTTTCCATTGCCGCCAGCCCCAGGAGGTTTCGGGCCAATCCAAAAATCGCTGGCTGCGAAAATGCCGAATTTCGCCGAGTTTACCGGAGTGGACAAGATGTGCGATATAACGCATCGCAGGGGCGAAGCGATAGGTAAAAGCGGTCATATGAACGACATCGTGATCGCGGGCAGCGTGGTACATCTGGGCAACTTCCGCCGCATTGAGTCCCAGCGGTTTTTCGCACATCACATGTTTTCCGGCCCTGGCAGCGGTCACCGCGATGTCGCGATGGGTGTCGTTGGGGGTCGCGATGATCACGGCATCTACATCGGGACTTTGGCAAACTTCCACATAATTGGTGGTAGCTAAGTCGACATTCCACTGTTCCTTGCGTTTCGCCACCAACTCGGGACTGGCATCGCAAACGGCGGTGAGGGAGCAACGTTCGTCCAGTCGAATACCGGGAACGTGGTGATAATCGCTGACTGCACCAGCGCCGATGATACCGATTCGAACTTTTCCTTGGATGGGTTTGGGCATAAAGGATACCTCAATAACTTGCGACAATGAATTGCGACAGAGTCTTTCAGGGTGTGATGGAAGTTGACGTGGTGCGACCGGGATTCAATCGTTGAGAAGTCGAGAAAATGGTATTGGTTCGGCTCAAGGCTGATTTTGGGTGAAGATGGTTTGTAACTTCTGCTGCATACTTTCCCAGCGGTTGCTGGCGGCGGCATAATCGACATCAGCCCAGCGAACGGTGTTTGGAATAGGGAGGCGACTTTCGGATTTGCTGCCCGGTCGGAGGGGTATTTGAGCGCTATCGGAGATTGCAAGTCGACCTTCGATATCTTCGGAAACGAGCAAGTCGGCCAGTTTACCTGCCGCGACAGGATGAGGTGCATCTCGCAGCACGGCGACGCTGGTAGGTAAGAGGAGAGTTCCCATTTGTGCCGAGGCTTGATCGGGAAACACGATAGCGACTGGAGCACCGCGATCCAATTCTAAAATGGCATCGTCGGTATCGGTCAAACCCCACTGTAATTCTCCTGCGGCAACAGCCAAAGCAACCTGCTTATTTCCCGACAAGATCGTCGCGTTTTGTGCGACCTCATGGAACCATTTTTCCGCGTTATCTTCCCCCAATTTGGAATCCAAAACGGTGAAGTGCGTTGCCGTGGTTCCAAAAAGCGGTAGAGCGACGCCAGCGAGATTTTTCCATTTGGGGTCGGCCAATTCCAACACACTGTTGGGACGCTGCGCGGGATCGGGAAGTTGTTCGGTATTGATCAGCAGCACGCGGGCTCTCGCGGCTACGGCGACCCATGTTCCATCCTTGGCTTTTAAATTTTCAGGCCAATTGGCAGGGATATTCCAGCGACGTGGTTGGAGCAAGCCTTTTTGAGCGAGCCGAATTGTGTGCAAAATTTCATTGTTCCAGAAAACGTCGCACCGCGGACGGGACTTTTCCGCTTCCAGTCTTTGAACCAGCCCGACTGTTTTGCTGGCTTCTACATCGTAGACGGCAGAAACGGTTGTCTCGGAGTTCGCTCGTTCGAAACTTTGTAGTATGGGCTGCGAAAAATCTCGATCGAGGGCGGCATAAACGACGACTTCATTTTCGGGTTTCCCGATGCAGCCGCTGCAGAAGGCGATGCTGCATAGGAGGAGTGAAGAGAGTTGCCAGGGATTGAACCCGAAGTCATTGCGAGGGGCAGGTAGCCTCATCGATGATACTCCCGGTACCATTGAACGAAGCGGCTAATGCCTTCAGTGATGGTGGTTTGTGGTCTAAAGCCTGTGGCGGCTTCCAAATCGGCTACGTCGGCATAGGTGGCTTCGACATCACCTGGTTGCATCGGCAGCAGATTCCGCTGGGCTCGCTTGCCGAGGGCGTTTTCGAGGCATTCTATAAAGTGGTTCAATTCGATGGGAGCGTGGTTACCGATGTTATAGATCCGATAGGGAGCATCGCTATGATTGGGTGCCCATGATTTTTGAGACTCTTTAGGCGAACGCGAAGGGATGACGTTGCTGATGCGGGTCATGGATTCAACGATATCGTCGATGTAGGTAAAGTCGCGTTTGAGATGTCCATAATTGTAAACATCGATAGGACGTCCATGTTCGATGGCGTCGGTAAATTTGAAAAGAGCCATATCGGGACGCCCCCAAGGACCATAGACCGTGAAAAATCTAAGGCCCGTCGTGGGTAAATCATAAAGATGGCTATACGTGTGAGCCATCAATTCATTCGCTTTCTTGGTTGCCGCATAAAGACTGATCGGATGATCGACTGGATCGGTGGTAGCAAAGGGTTGTTTTTGGTTGGATCCATAGACACTGCTCGAGGATGCGTAGATCAGATGCGGAGTTTGCTGCCCGCGACATCCTTCAAGGATATTGATGAAGCCGACAAGATTGCTGTCGACGTAAGCCCTCGGGTTGGTGATCGAGTATCGAACACCCGCTTGGGCGGCTAAATGAACCACTCGCTGATAAGTCTCGGAATGGAACAAACCCATCATGGAGGCTTGATCAGCGAGGTCGATTTTTTCGAAACGAAAGTTGGGGAAATCGCAAAGCAATTTGAGACGATCGAGTTTGAGTTGCACCGAATAGTAATCGTTCAGATTATCGATACCGGTTACAGCCACACCTTCGCGAAGCAAACGGAGAGAGTAATGGAATCCGATAAAGCCAGCTGCGCCGGTGACGAGTATACGATTCATAGCAACGTCTTTCTGGTCGCTGAGTGAACTACTTTGCCGCTGTGGGCTCATCCAAAAAACGGAGAGCGATTTCATTTCCCTCGGAATCTCGGCAATCAAGTTCGATATGCTCTGGATAGAGGGCTTCGCTACCTAAGATTTGGACGGTCACCTTGCAGGCTTCTTCGAGCTGCATGATTTCGCGACGCTTTTTATTGTTCAAATAAGTTGCCACCTTATCTTGCACTCGCACCGTGATTCGGCTTGCCTTAGGGGATTGAGCGGCCATGATCATCATGCGGACGACCTCAATCGCCATGCTTTCCGCCGTTTTAACCACAGCTCGACCTTGGCAACACGGGCAATCATCATACACGGACCTCTTGAGGCTTGGTCGAATGCGTTGTCGAGTCATTTCAATCAAGCCAAAGGGGCTGGTGCGGAGTATCTTCGTGCGGGCGCGGTCTCGGCGAAGAGCGTCCTTCAGAACGCGTTCGACTTTACGTCGATGCGAATCTTTTCGCATGTCGATAAAGTCGTTAACGATCACGCCTCCCAGGTCGCGCAGACGCAGTTGTCGAGCGATTTCTTTTGCAGCCGATATGTTCAATTGAAAAGCGGTTTCTTCAGCCGAATCGTCAGTGCGGAAGTTACCGCTGTTGACATCGATGGCAACGAGGGCTTCTGTGGAGTCGATCACGATCGAACCTCCGCCTTTGAGTGGAACTTTGCGGCGATGGATTCGGTTGATCTCTTGTTCCAAATTATATTTGTAGAACAGAGGTTCTTTGCCTTCGTAGAGTTGAATCCTATTGACATACTTTGGCATAACCAATTGGAGAAACTCTTTGGCGCGATTAAACGAATCAGGGCGATCAACGATCAACGTATCGATGTCTTCGCTGAAGATATCGCGAATCGTGCGAATGATCATGTCGCTTTCTTCGTAGATGCTACCCGGACCGTTGGTCTTGCTCAGTCGCTTGACGATGACCTTCCAGAGTCGGAGTAGATAAGCCATATCGCGGGCGAGATCTTTTCGAGTGCGATCTTGTCCGGCGGTGCGAACGATGAATCCTAAGCCTTCTGGAGGATTCAGGTCTAGCATGATTTGGCGGAGTTGTTTGCGTTGTAGTTCGTCTTCAATTTTTCGCGAGACACCGACGCGTCCCAAGGCGGGCATCAGCACCAGGTATCTGCCGGGAATGCTGATATAAGTGGAGAGCGTTGGGCCTTTGCTGCCAATTCCCTCTTTGATGACTTGCACGAGGACTTCATCGCCTCGTTTGAAGATTTCTTGAATGGGAGGTTTAAAACGGGGCCGTCCACCGCGCTGTTGTCGACGCTGTTTGCGCTGGTCTTCGTCGCTGCCATCATCGACGTCGGGCATATTGCCAGTCGCAATTTCCGAGGGATCATAGCCCGCTTGACGAAAGTATTGAGCTTCCACATCACTGATGTGCAGAAAGCCGTTGCGGCCCACACCGAAGTCGACAAACGCGGCTTGAATACTCGGTTCCAAATTGACAATTCGGCCGCGGTAGATGTTGCCGACCCAATTGTTTTGGCTTGCGCGTTCTGTGTAAAGTTCTTCTAACTGCCCATCCTCAAGAATGGCAATTCGGCATTCTTCAGGTTGGGATACATTGACAAGCATTTCCTTTTTCATCGTAATTCAATTCCTTTAATCTCCGTCGATCAAGACAGAGGATGATAGATCAGAAGATGCAGTCGTTTCGGTATCTGAACTGGTGGACGCATTGGGGGCAGTCGGTTTGCCCAAATGGACCCGGGTGCGGCGTAGGCTAACGCCTTGCTCAGGGAGATGCTCCAGCGCGAGAGCTTGCAGCAATTCTCCCGGGCGGAAAGAAGCACCACCAGAATTTGGGAGGGTGAAACGAAGCACGGTACCAATTAAACGGACTTCAAAGTCGGGGTCGCCAAACGAAACGCTCAACGTTCTATTTTCGCGGACCACCGTCCAGGTTGGGGCAGCCAAGAAGGCGTCGAGGCGCGCTTGCAAGGGAGCCAAATCAGAATCTGGAATCTCAATTTCAAAAGTGCTAGCTCGCAGTGGCTGTCGCGACGTTTCGGGAGTGAGAGTTTCCAGATGAAGAATCTCTAGGCCTGGCAACAAATGCGGCTGCAGTTGCTGTTCCAGGACGTTCAAATCGATTGCACCCGTCAATTCGAGTTCCACCGCTTCATCCAGGCCTTCGATGCCTAGGGCTAAAGCGGAAGGGAAACTGATTTTGGGTTTTGGGTGGAATCCTTCGGTCAAGGCGATTGCCAGACCGGCCCGTCTTACCAAGCGTTCCCAGAGACGTGCAAGATCCATATGACCGATCCAACGCAAATCGCCGGTCTTTGTGAACCTGATTCGAATACGGGTATTGGCCATTGGGAAATTAAATCTGTTGCACCATGTCGGGAAGTAACGCGGCAAACGAATCATGCACGGCGGTGTGAATCTGTTGAGCGGTCTCGAGTCGAAGAGCTCGTTCGGCGATCGCTTGACATTGAGACAAGCTTACCGAGCGAATCGCCTTTTTCAATTGAGGCAAAGCGCCCGGAGGCGCGCTGAGCGTACGAACTCCCATACCGATTAGCAGGAGTGCGTAAGCTGGATGACTGCTCATTTCCCCACACACGCTGGTAGCGATCCCCGCTTGTTCCGCTACTTTGACCGATTGGCTGATCAATCGCAAGACCGAAGGGTCTACCGCTTGATACAGGTCGGCAACCGCCTCGTTGCCTCGATCCACCGCCAAAGTGTATTGCGTCAAATCATTGGTGCCGATGCTGATGAAATCGACTTCGCGAACGAATCGATCCAACATCATCACGGCCGCCGGGACCTCCACCATCATGCCGATTTTTACGTCAGCACCGACAGCGTAACCTTCCTCACGCAAATCGTCCATCACAGAACGAACCAGAAGTCGAGCAGAACGGAGTTCATTTAGGGTGGCGATCATGGGAAACATGATCCTTAAATCCCCCTCCACACTCGCCCTCAACATGGCTCTGAGCTGAATACGGAAAACAGAGGGATTGCGCAAACAATAGCGGATACTGCGCAACCCCAAAAACGGGTTAGCTTCCGATTCGTTGGTTTGGCGTGACGACAACTTATCGGCGCCGAGATCTAGGGTTCTTATGATCACCTGTCCGCCGTGGACATCCTTCAAAACGCGGCAATACGCTTCAAATTGCTGCTGTTCCGAAGGATCTTCCTGGCCACCCAGGTACAGAAACTCGGTTCGGTAAAGGCCGATACCCTCCGCACCTCGCGCCATCGCTGCGGTCACTTCGCTGGGGAATTCGATATTGGCCAGCAATTCGATACGCTTTTGATCGAGCGTGACGGCAGGTAGGTCGCGCAAAGCATCCAGGCTAATCGCAAAGTTTTGGCGATCGCGACTTCTTCGCAGATAATTTTCTTTTATTTGCGGATCGGGCTCGAGAATCACGCGACCTCGATATCCGTCCAGTATTACTTCCATACCGCCACGGATTTGCTGGGCGAAACTCCCGACACCGACAACGGCCGGTATTTCCATTCCTCGAGCTACGATGGCGGTATGCCCACCTGGACCACCCACTTCGGTACAAAAGCCGAGCACTAATTTTTTATCCAAGTTTGCCGTTTCGCTCGGAGTCAAATCATGGCTAAACAAAATCACCGGATTCTGCAAATTAGCTAAGCTCGTCGTCGGGGCTCCGCCGAGTTGTTCCAGCAAAGCGCGTTCAATATCGCGAATATCGGCGACCCGCTCGGCCAAAAACGTGCCACCCATGCGGCGGAAAGCTTGAGCGTATCCGTTCAGAACTTGGCTGACCGCCAACTGAGCGCTAAACGAACGGCGAAGAATGAGTTGTCGCATTTCTTCCCGCAGTCGCGGGTCGAGCAGCAGTTGTTGCTGGGCCGAAAAGATGCCTTGCAGATCGTTGAGCTGTTTCTCGGAGGCTTCGGATGTTCGCTTGGTGAATTGTTCCGACGCAGCCGCAAAGGCCTTATCTAATCGCTCAGCTTCCGAGGCGCGTTCCGAAAGTGTGACGCGCGAACGAGTGATTTGATAACCTTCACGGTCCAAAAGCAGCGCCTGGGCGATCGCTACGCCAGGCGAAACTGGAAAGCCCTGAAATTCCTGCATGCCGCTCCATCATTCTCTAGTCGCCAAGCGGTTTCGCTATATGGCGGCTTCTGTTTGATTATCCGTTTCATAAAAAGCGTTGTCGAATAAATCGCCAAGCATCTCGATTGCCTCTTTGGAATCCTCACCAATGGCTTTCAGTTTGAGACTCGTGCCGAACTGTGCGCCCAGGGTCAGCAACCCGAGAATGCTGCGAGCATCGACAATTTGTCCTTCTTTCTCCAATTCGATGCGACAACGAAACTTCATCGCCGCTTTAACCAGCAGATCGGCCGGTCGCATGTGAAGCCCTTGGCTATTGCGAACAGTGACCACACGCTGTGAGATAGGTTCCGACATCATTGCACCGACATCATTCGACGAGCCTGATTCCAAAACATGCCCCTGAGGTACCGAATTGCGAAAGCTTCTGAGTTACATAGGGTACTGAGTTACTTAAGGTTTATGGCTGCTTAAGACTTTCGTTCCCTTGGATACTGAGTCCTTACGGATGGATACTGAGTCCTTACGGATGGATACTGAGTCCTTACGGACCTCGAAACCCCGGAGACACTCAACTCCCCGCGGGGTATCGATGGTTCCCCAAGCAGATGCCTAATTGCCGAATTGGCTGTTGTCGGCGTCCACCAAGAGTTGCAGAATTTCTTCCGCCGACTTGGCTTGCTTGAGATATCGACAGAATGCATCATCGCGAAGCTGTCTAGAGATGTTTTCGAGGGCTCGAAGGTGATCTCCTGGCCGATCCGGCGGCGATACCAACAAGAAAAACAACTGGACTTTGTCGCCATCCAAACTGTCGAAGTCCACACCTTGCGGGCTCACACCCACCGTGCCTACCAAGCGATCCACACTGGGGTGCTTGGTATGAGGCACCGCAATTCCGCGACCAATCGAAGTGCTCCCCAAATCTTCTCGTTTGAGCAAAGCCTTGATGATGTCGTCTCGATCGGACGACTGAATCTCGCCCGCCTCTGCCAACGAATCTACCAACTCCGAGATCGCACTCGGCTTGTCTTTCGCCGCTAAGCCGGTGCGAATCGCTTTAACACTCACAAAATCAGAAAACTTCATAGTAATCCTTCAGGCTATTAGCCGACGTCAGAATGCCCATGGTTATGCTTATGTCCTGCCACCTTGTGGCCAGTCATTTTTTCTTTTTGTTTCCGCAACTGCTGCTCCATTTTGTGCATTGCGCCATCGAAAGCGGTGACCACTGTCCGCGCTTTGTCCGACGATACAAATTCCGGGCAATGTTCCGCCGAAACGTTGATTTCAACCATCACTTCTTCAAGATGCTGCAGATCGACCGTAATTCGAACTTCGGAAACCCGATCCAGGAATCGAAGCAACTTCCCTCCCTTTTCTACCAAAATCGCTTCGTCTTGGGGCGTAACATGACCGTGTCGCGATGAAACTTTAACTTGCATCTCAGAACTCCTGTTTCGCTTAACACTTCGGTCGCAGGATGCATTTATCCCGCAACGGCTCTCACGGACCTTTGCTATTCTGCCGGATATCCCCGTCTTTGTCACCGACACTCCTCCGCTTTTCGAGCAACCATTCCCATTCCGCGTGTCGATTGTAACGCTCTGTCACAATAGGGCCAGGATGAATTTACTACGCTCGTATTGGTGTTTTTTGGTTATTTCGGGGGTATGCCTCCCGATCGCCATAGCCGTTTCCAGTCCTGTAAAATACCCTTGGATGGGCGATCGGGTTGAAAACCGAGATCTTTTCCAGTGATTCGTTTCAATTGATAGATTGCCAGGACCCTTTCGTCCAAAAACTCACTCTCCAGCAAGTTGACCAAGCGTTCGGCCGCATTCAGTTTCAGTTCCGGTGCGGAATATCCCACCAAGATTTGAAATAGTAGCGATCCACGTTGGACATCTTGGGCGGCCAAACTCGATTTGAGAGCTTCGTACGATTTTTCGGACGTGCTGATTCTATCGCGCACCGCGTCGATCAGTACGGTCCAGTGACTGCGAAAGCGTTCGTCATTGAGCATTCCGGTTGGACCGGCCAAAAAAGAGAAATCGTCGGCCAGAATGAGAACTTGAGCAGCGAGACATGCCACTTCGGGCCGGCGATTTTTCAGCGTCTCTCCCAAGACCAGGTTCGCGCGAGCCCCGGCGGGGAGTATCTGCATCAAATCGCTGGCAGCTTGACGATCGATGGGGCGTTCGATGGGGGTTTCGATCCAGGCAGGAGTGGATTCGATTTTCGCGCTTTCCCAGGGCCCTTCCCCTCGACGCGTCCACGAATCGCCCACCCCAAGTTTTTGCACTGAGCCAGGGTTAGATTCAAACATCGTCCCATCGATATTTTCGTTCCATGTTGTTGTGCCGAACTCAACTTTTCCTTGCAGCACAGAGATGCGTAAATCGGTCAGGGGAGCCAGTGGCCCTACCAACCGCGAGTCAGCTTGAGAGGCATCGAGCCACTGCGGTATCGCTTCGACTGCCACCGCCGAGTTGGGTTCGCTCCAACGCAACCAGACCAATGTCGTGCCATTTCGTATCAGCGTCTGGGGTTGGCGATCCACAAAATTGGATTTTCCTGAATCTTGCAAAACGGCTTTGCCTTGCTTCAGTTCCACCGTAGTTAGCCATGGGCTTTCTGCGTGGGTTGTCACGCGACAGTCTGCGGCGCTGTAAAACTTCCAGTCAACATGGTAATTGACGTTAATCGAATTTCTGGTGCCAGGGGCTAGTAAGAGATTGGTGCCATGGGCGAGCGATGTCGCTGTGGTGACGCGGATGACTTGATGATTGACTTCATCGAGCGCAAACAACAAATGAGTTTGCGGAAGATCGGTTGGTGGATTCCAGCTTGCAACTTGCACGTTGATTAGAGGCAGATTGTTCTTTTTATTCGTCGGCGAAGAAGGTGCTGAAGTTGGCGTGTCGCTGACCGAATCTTGCGAGGGCGTGAGAGATTTTTCGGCATTACCCTTCTCCGTCATGGGCTCGCCATTCGGGTCGACCGCGCCGCGGTCAACATCGGCTGTTTCTTCCGTTGCGGCTGGGGTGGGGTTAACGGCTGCTGTTTCCATCTTCTCGCTGTTCGTTTCGGCGGCCGAGTTGTTCTCGCTCGAGGATTCCGGGCTATCACTAGGCTGTCGGACATTTCCGCCACCTACGGAATCGGCCGAGGTGCTTGGCGTTTCCTCCCCAGTTTCAGGCGCTAAGGCTGTCGTAGTCCAGAGATTTTGCAAGCGGTTCAAAGGTCCGATCGCTTGAACTGTTGTGATCACCAGCAGGGCAATCAGGGCCAATGTGATCAAGGTACGCAGTCCCCGATTCTTTCGTGCCGGGCTCGGGTCCTCGTTCGTTGAGTTTGTCCAATCTGATTTTGCGGGTCGAAGCGGATCGGTCAACACGATCGAATCGGACATGGATAAAGGCCCACTGCTGGCCGCCGCAGTCGCAGACTTGGAAATGGGGGGGGTGGTTGCAGAAAAACCAGAGCTCGCCAGCACCGGAGAATGGCTGTGTGGTTGGGAGGTTGCAGATTCCAGAGCTTGAAAATAATTGCCGCCTTTGGGTGCTGCCACAGTTCCTTGCATGATTTCTTTGGGACTGCCGATACACCGGACGCGATGTTTCAGCTCAGGTGATACTATCGGTTCCGTTTCCAAAATCGATGCGAGCACTTGATGACAGGCGGCGACCTCGGCTAATTGCATATCCGATTGCAGCAGAAACTGCTCTAACTCGGGGACCAGTTCTGGCGGCAAGGTGTTGTCCAGATATTGGGCGATGGAGTTCGCATCGAGACCGAGCCCTTTTTCGTCCAGAGGTAGAGAGGAAAGGCGAGGTTGTCGCACGACGTTTTCCAGTCGTGCGACCAAAATCTTGGCGAACTCGCTTTCGTCGATTTTGGACTTCAACGCTTCCGCATCGGCTGGGTCGAGCATGTTGTCCAGGTAGGCTAGCAATGTTCTGAGAGTTAACCGCATGGCTCGGTTCCTGGATATAGGAGAACGTGTGATTGGAATTCAGATCGTGGCGGACCTCGATACCCTAATAGTGACCTGGGGCTTTTCGTTTCGTACACAAAATTCAGATTTCGCTCGCAAGTCGCATCGATTCGAGCGTCGATTCTATTTTTGGGGGAGCTTAAGCTTCATTCCTGAGGATGTTTGGGGGAAAAGTTGACCCGGACTGCTGGACAGGGTTATATTATAGAGGCGATCGGTTCGACCCGTGAAGAAATGGCCCCCGCCTCTCCTCCATCCTCATCCAGTGGCATATCAACCATTGGCACATCAAAACGATACGGAGCTCAATGATGTTAGTGATCCCAGGTCAATCAGGCAAAGATAATTGTGATTCGTTACCTCGGATGACACGGCGACAGCTGTTGACGGTCGGTGGGTCGCTGACATTGGGACTGTCCCTCGATCAGTTGTTGCGCAGTCGTGTGCAGGCCAGTGATTCACTCGGTGGAGGCCCAGGGTGGGGCAAAGCCAAGAGTGTGATTTTCGTCTACTTGCAAGGGGGCCCGAGTCATCTGGATCTATGGGATCCGAAGGACAACGTTCCCGACAATGTCAAAAGCCAATTCGCTCGCGTCGGCACGAAAGTTCCAGGGATGGATGTGACAGAGCTATTGCCGAATTTGGCGAAGATCACAGACAAGTTGACATTGATTCGTTCCATGAGCTATTCGCCGGTCGGTCTGTTCAATCACACTGCGGCGATCTATCAAATGCATACCGGTTACACGGCGGATAAAGTCAGTCCGTCGGGGCAATTGGAACCACCTACGCCGAAAGACTTTCCCACCTTTGGCTCGCAGGTTGCCCGATTGAAGCCACCCGAGGCTGCGATGTTGCCGTTTGTTATGATGCCTCGTCCTTTGCAAGAGAGTAACGTGGTCAACAAGGCGGGCACTGCAGGCTTTTTGGGACGCGCTTATGATCCCTATTATCTGTTTCCACCTGGCGACGATATGGATCTAGCGAAGATGGAACGGATCAGTGTAGAAGATTTGAGATTGCGTCCCGAAGTTTCCGTACAGAGACTCGAGCGAAGATCGCGATTGCGTGATTTGATCAACGCGGGGATGCCCGCCATCGACAAAGCGACCTCGCAATATGATCTGGACGATTACTATCAGCAAGCTTTGACGCTGATCAGTAGCGGGCGGGCTCGCGAAGCATTCAACTTGAGTGCCGAATCTGCCAAACTGCGCGATCGTTATGGTCGCAACACCTTCGGCCAGTGTTGTTTATTGGCACGGCGCCTCGTTGAAGCGGGGACGCGTGTGGTCGAGGTTGTGTGGCCGAAAGTGGCCAATAGCGACAATCATTCTTGGGACGTTCACACCGACCTGAGCAAGAGAATGAAGAACCAATCGGCACCGATGCTCGATGCTGGTTTGTCAAGCTTGATCGATGATTTGGATGAACGCGGTTTGTTGTCTGAAACCTTGGTGGTGGCTGTCGGTGAATTTGGACGCAGTCCGCAGCGTGGCGTAAGCACCAGCGGCAATAGCAACAGCGA
Source organism: Pirellulaceae bacterium (assembly GCA_044359485.1). Taxonomy (GTDB): domain Bacteria; phylum Planctomycetota; class Planctomycetia; order Pirellulales; family Pirellulaceae; genus JAFLCP01. Next base: position 47,803 of record JBIKMB010000006.1, read on the forward strand.
CGATGGACGCGATCACTGGCCCTATTGCTATACCGCTTGCGTTGCCGGCGCCGGCATCAAACGCGGTAGCGTTTATGGCGTGAGCGACCAAACCGCGTCGGCTCCTTTGGAAAAGCCGGTGCATCCCACAGAACTCTTGGCGACGATGTACCACGCGTTAGGAATTTATCCTGAAACGATCGTTTACAATCACCTCAATCAACCTCGAGAACTCGTCAAAGCTCAAGCTGTAACGGCTTTGTTTGACGGCTGATGCCTCATGGTCGGTGACGAAACCGAGTTCGCAGATGACCGCCGTCTTGTTTTTGCCAGCAGCTTCCTTGGTAATCCCAGACCGTACTGGCAAGCAAACGGCGGTGCGATACAATCGGATGTGAAACAGTCCCGTTCATGAAGGATAGGTATGTCGACAGAGCCTCGAACGAAAACCGTCGTTGTTGATGGAATCACCATCGACTTAAAAATTCCTGCCGTCGCTGCCTTTTGGGCTTGGTTGATTCCGGGAGCTGGGCATTTCTATCAAAGGCGTTATCGAAAAGCGGCTCTATTTTCTCTCTGCATTTTCTCCACCTATTTTTTAGGGATGATTGTGGGCGGCGGGAAAGTCGTTTACGCCAAGTGGGACAACGAAGAGAAACGCTGGCCCTTTTGTTGCCAGTTGGGGGCCGGCGCTGTCGCCCTTCCGGCGGTACTTCAGTCCTACCGACAATCCAACCGCCAAACATTATTGTGGAATGGATTCATGGCTCCCCCAAATCGCTTTACGCTTAGCGAATGGAATAAGGAGTATGCGGCTGCGTTCGAATTGGGAACCTTGTACACCATGATCGCCGGATTGATGAATATCTTAGTGATCTTCGATGCGTTCTTTGGGCCTATGCCGCTACCTGTTCCTACGGCCAAAAATAAGACCAACAAGGGCGAACCGGACGCTCCCCCCGAACCAGCAGGAAAGTAAAGTCCCTATGCCAATGTCGCCTACCTATCTGCTGCTTGCCTTCCCCCTGCTGGTCGCCTTCTCGTTTGTTTATGCGGCGACTCGGCACGAGAAGCAAGAACTCATTTTGCAACAGACTTGGCGAACCGCCGTATGGATTGTTGGATTTCTGGGCGTTATCTTTTTGATCTTGTGGATGGTTTCCTGGGCCGTCGCCTAAAGTCCTGCGGCAACCCCCGTTGAGCAGTGGCAACCCGGGAAAGTTCTGTCTCTCTTCCACGTTTTTTTCTGATCTGTCTCACTGTTAGAGTGTAGCTCGCGCTGCGAAAGTAGGAGAAACGACCATGCGCTTGTTGGTCCAATCGATGGGAATCTCATTGATCGCTTTGGCCTGCACATCGGTCTGGATCACATCGGTCTGGAGTTTTGCGCAGGAGTACCTCAGTGGTATCGTATGGCCGGAGCCTCCTGTCATTCAACCTGGTGATGCCTCCACTGCTCCTAGCGATGCAATCGTGCTGTTTAACGGAAAAGATTTGGACTCTTGGGTTCATGGCGAAAGATGGCAAGTACAGCAAGGAGTGGCGATAGCAAGTGGAGGGAGCATCCATACCAAGCAGGGGTTCGGCGATTGCCAAATTCATCTTGAGTTTGCCACACCTGAGAAAGTCGACGGGAGTGGACAGGGGCGTGGTAATAGCGGTGTTTACATCATGGGACGCTACGAAGTTCAAATTCTAGATTCCTTTCAGAATGAGACGTACTTCGATGGGCAATGTGGGGCCATTTATAAACAGCAGCCTCCGATGGTGAATGCCTCAAGAGCCCCCGGGGAATGGCAAAGTTTTGATATCTTCTTTACTGCCCCCAAATTTCATGCGGATGGTTCGCTCAAACGACCCGCTTATCTTACCGCAGTGCACAATGGCGTACTGATTCACCATCATGTGGAATTATCGGGAGGAACATCATGGTCGGAACCACCCCGATATTCGTCACATTCGGAAAAGGAGCCATTGCATCTTCAATTTCATGGCAATCCCGTTCGTTTTCGCAATATTTGGATCCGCGAAAACGTTCAATCTTTGGAGGGTAAGAAGTAGCGACAAAAAAAATCGCGCCGCGCGGATTGCATAAGCTAAACTCCAAACAGGAGTACCAGGTAGGGAGGAAGCGGTTTTGAGCTATTAGAACTCGGAGTCATCACGGCAGTGCCAGCGACAAGCATCGAACTACGGGAATCACTCATCGCACAGAGAATCGCCAGAGTTCAGCCCATGCCGGCAGAGTCCTGTCGTTGGATCGCAGGTGAGCAACCGCTTGCACAACAAGGTCGTGTTAGCCTGATGGGAAATCTGGTTGAACATATCGCGGCCGGTAACTCGCAGCCCTATCCGTACCTGACGATTTGCGCATTCGCTTATGTTTTGCCCTTTTTTCGGCAAGCAAAACTTGATCGACAGCATGAGCAAGCCGCCCAATCTCTTCATGCCCTCTGCAGTTTGATTTCCTTATCCCATCTTCGGGTTGTGATTGAGGAGGAATGGAAAGTATTATCGGAGGAAGCTCAGCATCACGCCTGGAAACCAGCTTATTTCTCCTCCGAGTATCTGACGGTCAATATGTCGGTATGGTGTCGAGAATTAGCATCTCGCAGTTTGTCATTGCTCGGTGAGCGATCAACGATCACCGACCGTCAAAGCAGTTTCGACGGAGAGGATAAACAGTGGGAGTCCGATTTCCGAACGGCGGAGAGACTCCTGTTCTTGCCCGAAAATGCGAAAGATAAAAGGTTTTTGAGTTCTCTTGAAAACAGCCAGCGAGTTGCGTTGAGCGTTTTATTGGATCGAGCCAAAACGGCGATGTCGCTTGACTTTCATCTGGAATCCGCCTCGGACGATACTTCCGAAGAGCTTGGCGACGAGGAAGTTATTGAACGCGATGCTGCGGAGTTAGCCGACGAATTCCATGTGGAGCAACAACCGCGCAGCGCGCCGGTGACGGTCGATTCCAGGCCACTTTCTGCGACGCATCCTGCGATCGAAGGCTACTTTGACTCCCTGGCCGACAATGGGCTGAGGGATTATTTGGAGTCTCTTTTGGGCGAAGCTCGAAATTTGGAAATACCTCTAAATCTAGTCATTATCCGAGAACTGAAAAGAAACGAACCGGCCTCGAGCAAGAATTCTTCCAGCAAGGCCAAGAGTAGCGCTCGGGTTTGGTTGGAACGCGTTTGCGATGGGTTGGATGAGCCCCATGAAGATTCTGAATTCTATAAGTTAGTCAGCATCGCAAGTGGCGAATTGATTTATATTCAAGGAGGTGGTGATCGTTTAAAGCTGATGCCGATGATTAGGCTTATTCTGGATCAAACGGCAACACTATTCGCTAATGAGGTGGTTTCAGTTGACGGAGAATTAGAAGCTGTACCGAATGGACTAGTTGCCGGTTTAGCATCGGTGGGCCGTGCGAATAAATCGTTCCGCTCACTTACGTTGTTGCAAGCCTCACTCCGATGCCTGGAAGCCGCTAAACGCCAAGGAGCCGGCGCGATCAAGAGTATCGAGGTTTTCTAGGGCGGCGACTGCTTTCCTTTTTGCGTCGCATCGCGAAACCTTATGTTCCCTGAAACGGCAAGGGTATAAGAAACGCGTGTTGAAAAAAAACGCTGGCGACTCCATCCCACACCACCAGCAGCGATAAATAAAGAAATCCGAGATAGATCGGCACGTAAGCCCATTGGGCAAGGTAAGCCGGGAAACGGCTGTACCATCGATGTTTCTTGCCAGTGCGTTCGCTGCGGTAAATCGCGAAACCAGTAAGCCATCGACCAGGGAGAGAGAATAAAACAAAGAAGAGACACAGAAGCCAAACATACTCTTCGGGTGTCGCCTCAATCCGTAGGAAATACAGAGGGATCGCAAGAGCCAATGTTAGAAAGTTGGCTATCAAGAACGTCCATGGTGCACTGCTGTATTGCCGACGAACTTTGCGCAAAGCGAATAATGCCCCGAAGCGATTTTCGATCGCCATATTCATTTGCAAGAACGGTAGATACATCGTGAGCAACATCATGGAGAACGCTCCGATGAGGCCGAGCAATCCTTGTATGGGCGATGGATCCTCGCCGCGGAGTCCGATGGCCATTAGGGTAGCTGGAATGGCCAGCCAACATAATCCACCAATGAATGCTCTAAAGCCCAACCACCAGAGGCCGAATAACTGCCATTGGTTCGCTTCCTGCCATAGTTCATCCATCGAGCGATTCCAAAAGCTTGGCCTCCACGCTTCTCGCAGTATACGCAGCGGTTGTGGCCAGAGATAATGCCACCATCGTCCACCGCGAGCGATCGACCAGAGAAGATGCGCGACCCAACCACTGAACATCAACCAAGAAACAATTTCCAAAACCTGAATCGCGTTATTGCTTGGGTCGATCAGTTGACCGGTAATCGCGAAATCTCGGACCAGCCAAACCGGTAGAAAAGTCAGCAAGGCACCTAACAGAAATGTGCCGATTCTCCCAGCTTTCTTCAATCCTGGCAGGCCATACAAAAGGTTACCGTGTTTCGCGATCCGCTTACCCGCTTCAAGCATATAGCCGAGGCTAGCCAGTTGGACAACGGGAATGGTACTGCAGATTGCCAGCAGCAACAGCAAGGCGGCGAATTGAAATATCACAACGGGAATTCGAAAGAGGGCTCGAACGATCATGCCCAAAAGCTGACCCCATGTTCGGCACATCTGCGCTGCATGCCTGTGCCCCTTGTCATGACAGGCCGTATTGCGATGGGTACCGAGGTGATTATTCGAGTCTGTCGGCGTGGTGGGTATGTGCGAAGCATTTTCGTTCGGACTCTGGGGCGAGCCTGATTCTGGTGTGGCCACCAAGTCCGCTGTGATGATGTCGTGTTCCACGATCGTCGCGACTACAATAGGTGTTTCAATGGGCTTCATCCCAGTTACCTCAGCACTACCCTATCTTCTGCGGCAAGTTTCAGAGTCGGTTGTTTTTACAGTCAGCCGATCCTGTGCATAGGCTGTTGCGATGTGGGGTTCTTCTAGCTTCATGGCTGCTGGGGGGCCAAATCGGGACGTTTTTGGAGGAAAGCCTTCCAGCCATCCTTGGTAATTCGACTACCGTCAACTTGCACAAACTTTAAGCTTTTCATCTTTTCCAGTGCTATCAATCCTTGATCGGTAATTTGAGTCTCGGTTAACCACAGAGTTTCTAGAGCGGGAAGTTTGGCAATCAGAGCGACGGCCTGGTCATCGACTTTGGTATCGGACAAATCCAGTTCGGTTAATTTCGAAAGATTGGCCAAATGCAGCAGGCCATCCGACGATATCGAAGTACTTTCTAGAGAGAGACGTTCCAGCGTAGTCAGAGCAGCCAAGGTTTGGCAATGCGAATCCATTAATGGCATAAAGGATAAATCCAACCATTTCATGGATGTCTGACTGCCGAGAAAGGCGATACCATTTTTGGGTAACTCACAACCGATTAAAACACATTCCTCAAGTTGTCGACTGCGTAAAAGTTGCTCCAGGCATTGGGCGGAAACCTGCAGCATTTCCTCATAATTTTGCTTCAATTTTTCCTCGGGAATAATATCGTGGAGCAGCTTGGGATTGGGTTTGTTTCGATAGACCGAGGTCAAATATCTAAAGAACGCCTCGCGTTTGGCTGGATCCGCTTGATCAAGCCACAGGTGGGCCAAGCCGGCGGCTTGCGTATAGGCTCTGGCGAGTTGTTCTTGTTGTTTCCAACTTTCCGCCGAGTGCGAGCGTAAGCTTTCCCAGTCCAACCAATAATCTTCCCGCAACATCCGATATCGGGCGACTTGCAAGCGAGGAGACTCCCAACCACCGACGGTCGCAATTTCTTTACCGATCCACAGCGACTCGGCATGCAGCGCAATCGCTTCGACAATCCAAAAGTCGCTCTCCGTCTGCCATGGTTCGCTTCCTCGCAACAAAGAGGCTTCCTGCAGAATTTGATGGGTGAGTTCATGAACCAAGGTGGGGTACGCAACTGTATTGTCTTCAACATAAAAGAAAGAGGTTGTATCTTTCGGCGAATAGTAGCCAACCGAACTTTCGATGAACTGTTCGCTCTTTCCAAGTTGCTGTAGATAATCATCGCGAGAGCGAAAAAGGACTACATTCATTTCTGCCTTGCGCTCAAGCGGAACATTTTTACCAGCCAGTCGGTTCTTGAGTGCTCCGGGCGCTAGCCATAAATCGGGATACGCCTGAGTCCACACGGAGAAGATTCTTTCAAGCTCTTGTGTCCAGTTCTCCAAGAGTTCGGCCGATGTGTTACTTACGATGCGAAAGTGAGGCAATTGAACGCGATGATAGGACTTAGCGGGCCAGTTGTATTTGGGATGCGCGGTTGTTGCGAGACGAACTTTCGAATCGATATCGGTCGCTGTAAGAAAACTTTGCAACACAAAGGTGAGTTGCTTATTCTTGGGATCTTCGCGGTACGCTCTCCAGACCCAGCGATAAGCGGTGATCTCGTCTTTGTTATCTAAGGATTTTTGTATTTCTTCCAGCAGAAACAGGGCATGTCGACGTCGCAAGGATTCAAAGCGCGCTAGCCATTTGCTGACAAGATCTTGGTCGCTAGAGGCTACAGATAACTCAGCCGCGTTGGGGAACACCAGCCAAGTCTGATCGATACGCGTTTTGGGCCACCACGTTCGTGTACGCTCAGCTTCAGCGGGCATGTTGAGCTCATCGCACTTGCGCGCGAGGTTCTCCAGTTCAATCAAATACTCGGCAGTGGGAAGGGGGGCTTCTTGAGCTTGAGCAAATAATGGTGAGGGACTGCACCACAAATAAAATAGTGTCATCCATACAAGCGGGCTGGTTCCGCTGGAGCGAAGCAGATGTCGTATCCTTACCGCCAGTGAGAAGTTGGATTTTTGGAAAGTGACGCGTACCATTTCAAAACGATTCCAGACGAGAACGTTGGGCGACAACTTTGGTTTCTGAGAACTCGTTGAATTATAGCCGAGATTGATCCAAGTTACTGCTAGATCAGGCGGGTTACGCGACCCTCCGCGGTCGAATTCGTGAAGTTGAACGATTGCCGGTTGGGGCAATGGTGGAGGATGCGGCAAGAAAAGGGATTGTGCTAGGTCTCTCTGGCAAGTTGGTATCGTGGTCCGTATCTTGGCTGGAGGGGAGGATTTGCGAGGTGTGCGAAACCGCTGCAGCGTCCGCAGCACTCCCCTCCTGAATAGCATGGCGGCGCAGTTGAATCACCTGAATATATTCGGCACCGTAGAGAATTACAGAGACTCCATAATAGCACCAGGCCAGCAGCGCGATGAACGAGCCAATCACGCCGTATGCGGTTGTGTATCGCATGCCGATCAGCGTGAGGCCGAGCACGTTGCGACCAGCCTCCCAAACAATCGCGACCAGCAATCCGCCACGATAGGCATCTCTCCAACAGATCGATTTTTTGGCGATGACACGGTAGAGAATGGCAAAGATCAAACCGTTCAAGGCAATGGTGGCAATCATTTCTCCCAGCGCTAAGAACCGTTCGCCTCTTGGAAGATAGTCGACCGCCAAAGTGTGAAAAGCGGTTAAGGATAAGTTCAAAATAAATACAATTACCAGCAAAACTCCCAGTCCAATCAGCATGAAAAATGCTGAAACACGATGGGTCATAAAGCGATGAAGTGAGTCGCGCCAGCCTTTGCTCTGTGGAGGTTTAATTCCCCAGATTCTCGATAGGGCTCGATCGAATTGACAAAAAACGCCAATGGCTGCTAAGGTCGCCGCAATCAAACCTGCTGGACCGCTCAGTAACGCGTGATCGCGCATTTGCAGAAGAACTTCTTCAATCTGAGTGCGGACGACCGGGGATGTATGCTCGGCCAGAACGGTGAGGATTTGACCTTGCGCGTCTTGACCCAAACGCGAGAACTTCAAAAACAGGCCCAAGCCACTGGACAACAAAAGCATCATTGGGAAAAGTGACAGTGCGAGGTAGTATGAGACGCTGGCGGCCAGACCGCCACCCTCATCGTGAACCCAGTTCACGGCCGCTTGTCGCAAGTCGCGAAAACTTTGTGCGGTCTCACGTCCTCCCCAGCGCAGCAACGCTCCCAATCGCCGCCAAACTCGGCTTTGTCCGATACCGTAGGGCATGTAGCGAGCAGTGGGCGACTCAGACACGATAAAGATTTACCTGGCTTGTTTGTTAAGTCTAGTAATTACCTAGCTTTATGTTCTGTGGACCACAAGCGGAAACGCTTGGAAACTCCACCGCCGGGACATTAGCTTTTTCTCGGCGACAATTCCAGATCATTTATACCGTTCGGCAAGAATCGGCTGAGCACAAGTCGCCGCTGGACATTTAGAGCCCTTCCGAAAGCCATTAGCCGACGGCATTTGCCGCGGTTTTTATAGAGGAGCGAAGGAGCCATCCGATTAGCCATGAACCGCCATGGCGTAGGTCGCAGTATTCGGGGTTTTCGGGTTGGCTCTAAGCCATTTGTGGAATAATGCCTAGCGCTTATATTTATTTTTCGGAGAACAGGATGCCATCCATTTTGAGCTCTTTGACTCCCCGAGCGCCGCTTGGAATCTGGGCGAACAGCGTGACTTCCGTTAGTTTATTCGCAGAGGGTTGGAAGATGGAATTTCCTTTGGTGGCAAAAAACTCTAACGGAATTTGAAGTTCTCTTCCGGCGGCAAGTTTTTCGCGATGATAGTAGAAGAACTGGTCATTTAATGAAATCGACACATTCCCCCATTCGTCTTGGCTGTCATTGATGATGCTCAGCGCTGGCACGAGTCGAGTGCGTTGAGGGGAGTTGTCTGGTGAAAAGGACATAAGGGACGTACTGATTCGCGCGTTGAGCGTTGGTTCGGGTTTGACATCCAGTCCGAATGCCATCCAAGCCACCAAAGAAAGTGGGGCCGCCACGATGAGTAAAGCCGCTGCGGCAAGTTGCCGTTTGGATAACGTCTTTGGCTTTAGAAAAGGCTCGGTCTCGGACATAGGTTCACCGAAGTTGACTGCGAACTTTTAACATCTCGATGACGGCTGCGGCCGCCTCTTCTCCCTTGTTTCCGACGCGGCCCCCGCTTCGATGAATGGCTTGTTCTAGGGTATTAACCGTCAAAACGCCAAAGGCAACCGGCTTGCTATGTTTTAAGGACAGTTGCATGAGCGCTTGGCTAACCGAGGAATTGATATGTTGATCATGCGTGGTTTCGCCACGAATAACGCAACCCAGCGTGATAACCGCAGTCACGTCAGGTTTTTCAACCAGGTCTTGGCAAATCAATGGCAGTTCCCAAGCTCCTGGAGCCCAGGCGATCATGATGTTTGCTGCTGGGATTCCCGTTTTTTGCAGGGTATCGATGGCTGCTTGGAGCAATTTGCCGGTGATGTGATCATTGTAGCGAGAAACGGCAATACCGATTTTGCCGTAGAGGATTCCATTGTCAGCGGTATAAATCGCAGTCATTCCAAATCTTTCGCGCTGGGGAGTTTGAAAAAAGAGCGAGCGGGACGAAAGTCGCCAAGATTTCTAGGATTTAAGGCTCATCAGGAATTCGGCGTTGCTTCGCGTTTTTTGTAAGCGGTTGACGATCATCTCCATGGCATCGGGCGAATTGGTCTCAGCAACGGCCCGGCGGAGCATGCCGATACGGCGGTATTCTTCCGGATCTAGGAGGATTTCTTCGCGACGAGTTCCACTGCGTTGAATATCGATAGCGGGCCAGATACGGCGTTCCACCATTCGACGATCCAAGACGATCTCCAGATTTCCTGTTCCTTTGAACTCTTCGAAAATCACATCATCCATCTTGCTCCCCGTGTCGATCAGGGCGGTCGCCAGAATTGTCAGTGATCCACCCTCTTCGACCTTGCGAGCCGAGCCGAAAAATGATTTCGGTTTTTGCAGTGCATTGGCATCCAAGCCACCGGTCAAAAGTTTACCCGACTGAGGGCATTCGCTATTCCAAGCACGGGCAAACCGGGTGATGGAATCGAGAAAGATAACGACATGCTTGCCGTGTTCCACCATGCGTTTCGATTTTTCGAGCACCATATTGGCGACTTGGATGTGCCGACTTGGGGGTTCGTCAAAGGTGCTGCTAATGACTTCACAATTGGGACCGCGAACTTCGCGTTCCATATCGGTAACTTCTTCTGGCCTCTCATCGATCAGCAGCATCATTACGTAAGCATCGGGGTAATTTTTCAAAACGGCTCGCGCCATTTTCTGCATCAGGATGGTCTTACCCGCTCGAGGTGGGCTGACGATCAAGCCGCGTTGTCCGAAGCCGATGGGGCAAAGCATGTCGACGACTCGAGTCTCCATCGTCGCACTGTCGGTTTCCAGAATGATCCGTTCATTCGGATGAAGTGGTGTTAGGTCATCGAAGCCAACTTTTTGATGTCGCAGGTTGGGGTCTTGGTGGTTGATCGCTTCGACGCGCAAAAGCGCGAAATAGCGTTCGTTTTCTTTAGGTGGGCGGATTTGTCCCGAAACAGTCACGCCGGTTTGCAAACCAAATCGCCGGATCTGGCTGGGGGAAACATAAATATCGTCGGGGCAAGAAAGATAGTGATGCTCATGACTTCGCAAGAATCCGAAACCATCGGGCAGAATTTCTAACGTACCCTCTCCAAACATCAATCCATTGGAGCGAACTTTCGCTTTGAGTATGGCAAAAATCAATTCCTGTCGACTCAGCGAGTTGGGGTCGACAATGCGTTCTTGCCGAGCGGTTTCCAAAAGTTCCTCTTGCCCCATCCTCTGCAATTGTCCGATATCCACAGGTGTTGCATTTTCTGGTTTCCCTCGAGTTGGCAATTCCTCGCCACGTCGCAACGCTTCGCCTGTGATTTCTTCTGCCAGCGACAGAGGTTCTCGTTCCGCATCCAGTTCACGAATTCGCTGTTCGAGCGGTGAATCGGGTTGGTTGGGCTTTTGGTCGTGATATCGACTGGAGTCGCTCGGACGGCGCGTGGGGCGATCCTGAGAATGTCGATCGCCACTACCACGATCGCCAGGTAGACGATCTCCGAGAGGACGATTGAATCGAGAACGTGGGGGTCGCGAGCCACTCATGGCACGATAACTCCGAATGCAAACTTACAAAGATCGAGCAAGAGACTATTCCGCTAAAAAAATCGCGAACGCGCCAATCGTTCTGTGTACCGCATTGCTGCGTCTATCATTGCCGCGCCTATCATTGCTGCGCTCATCATTTACCGTGTCTTGCCTTCCGTGGATTGCTGACAGAAACCTAGACGTCCATCGACTCCAGCGCAACTGTGTCATTATGCATTGTGTCCTTATGCATAGTGTCACCAGTAGAGGTGTCGACGTGTGTCCAAGCTTTTGAACGAACAACGATCTCAAGAAAAGGAAAGGAGCGTCAGTTCGAAGCTGATCGCAGGATGGGTGCCTGATAGGCAGGGGTTTTTCGTATCGGAATTTTATCCATTAATATCGGGGAACTAACTCCGTCAGTCTTGATACTATCGAACGAATCGAGCCGTGGCAACTCTAAAACCGGCCGGGAAAGCTGTCGATTTACTCGCGATTTAGGCGGAAATTTATTGGATTTTGCCACCTAAATAATAGGGGAGTTCTGGAAACCTCTGCCCTCACCTAAGGGAATCTTAAGCCCCGACAAGCTTCTGAGGCGGATTATCTCCTGTAGGCATACGCGGAAATAGTTTGGGAATTTTCTGATCTTTTTTCAGACTTTTTTTCGAATTCTTCCGTTGAAATGGACATTTGCAAGCAGTCCGCTAACGGTTCCCGATGCAAAAAAGGTATTCCTGACGCTTTCCATCCTCTTGCTTGGCGACGCGTAGGAACAATTGCCCCCCCGCTACCGCTGGGGAGGCGAAAGACTCATCCCCGAGTTGATTTTCTGCCAGTAATTGGAAATTATCCGGCGACGCCTTCCATACAAAAAAACTTCCTTCTTCGTTCGCCCACAAGATTCGATCTCCTAGCAGGACAGGCGAAGCGCTAACCGGGCCTTTCAAGCGTTTTTCCCATTTTTGCTCACCGGTCCGGCCGTTCCAACAATAGGCGATGCCATTATCGGTCAACGCATAAAGATGACCATCGTGAGCGAGCATCGATTGCTCATAACATTTTTTGTTATTGCGCCACAGTATTTTTTTGGAACCATCTCCAGCGATAGCGATCGTTTCGGCTTTAGGAAAGCCACCGCTGGCAAAAACATTTTGGCCATCCCAAACCATGGTTCCGCAGGTTGCGAACGTGGTACCGAGAACCGACCAAAGTTGCTTGCCGTTGCTAGGATCATAGCTGGTGACAAACTGCTGTCCACTGATCAGCAATTGGGGACGATTGGCTACCGGAGCAATCACGGGCGATGAGAAACTGATACTCTTGGGGCGAGCGATCGACCAAACTTTTTCTCCGTCGCTCCGCCGAAAAGCGCTGATAAAACTGTCGCCATCATATTCGGCCGTTGCGATGACCAGATCTTGATACAGAATCGGTGACGGAGCGTATCCATACTCATAAATCTTGGGATCAAAGCTTCCAGCGATCTTTTTCCATACCACTTGGCCTTCAAGCGACAATGCAAAAAGTTCAATCGTCTTGTGATGAAAGAACGTCGCAAAAATCAACGTGCCGTCGGAAGCCAGTGTGCTGCTCGCTTCCGTATTCTTGGGATGGTTGCGGGCCGGAAATCCACCTTGGCTGAGGTCCTGCTTCCAAACTTGTTTTCCCGACTTGCGATCATAGGCAACCACACTGTGGATTTGTTGTTCTTCATCGGCTGTAGGAACGCACACCAAGGACTTAATCACGATCGGCGAGCCATGCCCTCTGCCAGGCACAGCTGCCCTCCAAATCACATTTTGGGTCTCGCTGAATTCGGTTGGGACAGTTTCCGAAATGCTGGACTTTCCATCCCGCGCTGCTCCTCGCCACCATGGCCAGTCATTCTTCAAATCAATATCTGAAAGAGCAGCATCCTCTGGGATTTGGGCGTTTCCCGGTTTCGCTCCCCAAACCCATGCGACAATGCAGAGGGTGGAAAACCAAACGATTTTTGAGGAAAACCGATTCAAGAGTTTAGCGATCGTCATGAGGAGTACCCAGTCAAAGTGCTTGCTCATTAAGCCAGTTGGTGAAGGCTGAGCAAAGAAGATGAAATCGAATTGGTTTTGGCTGTTCATGGTCATGGGTGGTGAGTGAATTTGGCCGTTCCTCCACCGATCCTTTCAGCATAACATAACAAAAGCAAATCTAAGATTCAGCTACCTAGAAATGAGGGAATCCCAGCAAGTGGCAACTTTTACTTCACCAATTTCTGTCGATTTTTCGTTTTAAGCGGGGAGGGGCGGTATAATCCATCACTCGCCGTAGCGTCCTATTTGTTTGTTACAGATCTAAATCCATTTTCGCGGAGTATGCAGAATGTCGAATTTTGGAAATGACCCGAATCCATTTGCTTCTCCGCTTGCCCAAGGAGGTTATACCGCTCCTGCCCAAATGTCAGGATACGAGTTGGCGGGGCGAGGGGAACGATTTCTCGCTGCACTTATCGATGGCTTGATCGTGGGGGTGATCAGTTTTGTTCTAGGGTTTGGCCTAGGGATGGTGATGGTTCTCGGTTTGGGGACAGCGTTCATGGAAACACCGCTTGCTTCGATAATCACCCAAGGTGCGGGCTTGTTGATTGGAGTGGCGTGCTACCTCGGTATTAACGGCTATTTTTTAGTAAAATCGGGGCAAACCGTCGGTAAAAAGGTCATGAACATTCGAGTCATCCAGGAAGGAAACGCTTCGGTTCCCGACTTGAGTACTAGCTATTTTAAACGTCTTTTCATTACCCAATTGGTAAGCATTATTCCCATTCTGGGCGGTTTGTATGCGTTGGTCGATGCGGTCATGATCTTTTCCGCTGACAAGAGATGTCTCCATGATCGGATTGCGGGAACACAAGTCATCAAGTGTTAAACCGGCGATATTGGGGCCCTGATTTGAGATAAAAAGGGGCCTAGGATCGTCCACGATCTAAGGTCAAGCCATCCTCGAGGCAAATTGCTCTGCTTCTGGAAAGTTGGATGCGGCTGTGAGACCCATGGCAAATGACGGATAACCGAAAGTACGAGTGAATTTTGCCGCGGTGGTAATTACACTCAGTGGATCGGAAAATCCCTATTCGATCTGGCATTACTGCAGTTTGATTATTTGCCAGCATCCTTTTTTCATTTTTGGCTCTCCCAAGTCATGCGCAAAATTATCCGCCAAGCTCTTTTTTTGTCTGTTGCTATGTTCGGCTTGATCCATGGGGTCACTGGGCAAGAGCAAAGGCTGAAACCTAGCGAAGGAATCCGCTCGAACTTTACCTCCAAAATGGCCCTTGTTGGGGCAACGCTGGTCATCGAACCGGGCAAAACGCTGGCCGATCATGCGCTGTGGATCGAGGATGGCAAGGTAGCGGCGGTGACTCATCGCGATAAAGTTCCAAGCAGTTTCAAAATCATCGACCTGTCGGGCAAATTCATTTATCCCGCTTTTGTAGAAACTTTTTTTGAGGCTGAGGCTGTCGCTAGCACCGAACCGGGACTGCCGTATTGGAATGCGCAGATATCACCTCAGCGGCAAATGAAAAACGGAATGGTGGTAGAAGAAGAAAAAATGGACAAACTTCGGCGGGCAGGAATTGCTACCGCGACCATCGTGCCGCGCGATCGTATCATCAAAGGAACAAGTTGTGTGATCGCGACCGGTTCCAAACCTTTGGCCGATCGATTGCTGAGAGCTCAATGGGCGCAGCACATTCGCTTGACGGTGAGCTCTCGAGGCGAAGGCTATCCTTCCAGCCCGATGGGTGCGGTCGCTTTGGCAAGACAAGCGATGCTCGATGCCCACTGGTATCACCTCGCTTGGCAGGCTTATCGACGAGATAGCGCGATCGAACAACCGGAAGCCTGCGACGCGCTCGAGGTGCTCAGCGCCCAAACACGAGAGGGTCAGTTGTTTGTCTTTGATGGTTTGAATGAACTGTTTGTCCTGCGAGCCGATGATTTTGCGAGAGAGTTTGGCTTGAACTATTTGATTCGCGGATCGGGGCGCGAATATCTGCGACTCGATGCGATCGCTAAAGTGAATCGTCCCATACTTGTGCCCGTCAACTTTCCTCGCGCTCCCAATGTCGCAACCCCAGAGTCGGCTCTGCAGGCGGAACTGGGCGAATTGATGCACTGGGAGCTTGCCCCCGAGAACCCTGGCCGCTTGATCAACGCAGGCATCAAGATCGCGCTAACCTCGCATGGCTTGCGCGAGCCCACCGATTTTTTGGAGGCGATTCGCAAAGCCATCCTGCGTGGACTGCCGCCGGATGAAGCTCTTAAAGCTGTGACGGTGACACCCGCGGAACTTTTAGGCATCAGTGACCTCGTCGGTACGCTTGCTCATGGAAAGCTTGCCAACTTGATTGTGACCGATCAAGAGATTTGGAGTAAGGATGCCAAGATTCAGGAGACTTGGATACAGGGTGAACGATTCGATTGGGCCAAAGATATGATGGAGCCTATCGATGGAACTTATCGGCTCGATTTGCAAGGCCCGGCAGGTAAGCCGGCAGCGTTATGGATGGAACTGGCGGATTCCAAAAAGAAGCTCAGCGGCACAATTCGCAAAGAACGCGAGCTTTCAATTCATTCTTCGGCGGAGAGCCAAACGCAGGCTGAACCAAAGGCTGAGACAAACAATACGGCTGAGCCTCAGGCTGCGAAAACGGGGCCCAGTGAAACCAAGCCCAAGCTGCCACAACTGGATAAACTAAACTATAAGGATCGACTTCTCAGCGGGCGTTTCTCATCCAAGGAGTTGGTTGAGGGAAGCGATGGTTTGGGACAACTCAGTTTGACTCTACTACCAGCTGAGAAGGGTGCGCGATGGGTAGGACGCATTTTGTGGAGTGATGGAACCGTTTCGAATGTGGCGGCAACCTTGGATCAAGAACTCTCGCAGCAGCAGTTGTTGAGAGAGAAACAGGAGAAAGAAGCAAAGTCCGACAGGAAAGCGACCGAAGATCGGGAAGCCGCTGCGAAGGAAGGCGATACGAAAGACAGCGATACAAAAGAAGGTGATGCGAAAGAAGGTGATGCGAAAGACAAGATTATTTCCACGGTTCGCTTTCCATTGACGGCTGCCGGTTTGGACGTTCTGCCTGAATGGCCCAAGCAGGTTCTCATTAAGAATGCCACCGTGTGGACAGCGGGACCGCAAGGGATTCTTGAAAAAGGGGATGTGCTGATCGAGGGTGGGATCATTACTGCAGTGGGGCGCGATGTCGTTGTGCCGGAGGGAGCGGTGATTGTGGACGCCACGGGAATGCATCTGTCGCCTGGGATCATCGATTGCCATTCGCACATGGCGACCGACAGCGGCGTCAACGAAGGGGGGCAAGCGATCACGGCAGAAGTGCGAATCGGAGATTTTGTCGACTGCAATGACATTTCCATTTATCGCCAATTGGCCGGAGGAGTAACGGCAGCCAACATACTGCATGGTTCGGCCAATCCGATCGGAGGCCAGAATCAGGTGATCAAATTGCGGTGGGGGGCGTTGCCGAATGAAATGAAAATGAGCCAAGCCCCGGCGGGTATTAAATTCGCTTTGGGGGAGAATGTGAAACGGAGTAACTCGATGTCGATACAAGGAGCGGCTCGCTACCCCATGTCGCGGATGGGGGTTGAGCAGATCCTGCGAGATCAATTTGCCGCGGCGAGAGAGTATGAGAAGAATTGGCAGCAGTGGCAGGAGACCGCTCGCGGTTTACCGCCGCGCCGAGATTTGCAAAGCGAAGCCATTTTGGAGATTCTGCGAGGTCAACGCTGGGTTCATTGCCATAGTTATCGCCAAGATGAGATCTTAGCGTTCTTGCGAGTGATGGAAGAATACGGTGTTCGAGTTGGATCGTTGCAGCATATCTTGGAAGGCTACAAAGTGGCCGAGGTGCTGGCCGCACATGGAGCGATGGCCTCTTCTTTTTCCGATTGGTGGGCTTACAAATTTGAAGTTTTCGATGCGATTCCTCACAACGGCGCGCTATTGCACCAACAAGGTGTCGTCGTGTCATTCAATTCCGATGATGATGAATTGGCACGTCACTTGAATCATGAGGCGGCCAAAAGCATCAAGTATGGAGGAGTGTCACCCGAAGAGGCTTTAAAGTTCGTCACCCTAAACCCAGCCAAACAATTGAGAATCGAGCAATATGTGGGTTCTATTGAAGTAGGTAAGCATGCCGACCTCGTATTGTGGAGTGGTTCGCCACTTTCGACGATGTCGCGATGCGAGCAAACCTGGATTGACGGACAAAAATATTTTGACCGTCAAGAAGATATCTCTCGGCGGCGTGTTAACGACGAATTGCGAAATCAATTGGTACAAAAAATTCTTAAAAGTGGCGAGGAAACGTTGGGCGTTGGGGAACGGCCAGAAAATCCGGCAGGTGAGTGGGTAAGGCATGACGAATTCTGTCATGCCAAAGGTAACAAACATCAGCAATCCGCCACTCATCAACACCGCTGATCGTTTGTGATTGTTTGTCAACGATTCAAGTTTTGCTTCGCCAAAAATGTTTTAGGTTCCATAGCATGATGACAGATTTCACTTCCTTGAAGTTGCTCACCACTGGTTTCCAACTCGTCGTTTTGTATTGCGTTTGGGTTACCGGACTGGCAGAGAGTGGCTTGGCATCGGATCAGATACCAGGGAAGAAACAGACTAAACCGATCGTTTTGAAAGGAGCGATGGTTCACACCGTTTCTGGAGGAAATATCGAGGCCGGTTCGATGGTTTTTGTCGATGGCAAGATCACGGCGATCGGGAAAGAAGTCGCTATTCCAGATGGAGCGGAAATCATCGATTGTGCTGGAAAGCATATCTACCCCGGTTTGTTCGATGCGCATTCCCAGATCGGCTTGATCGAAATTGAAGCGGTGCGAGCGACTGTCGATGTGGCTGAAACCGGTTCACTCAATCCAAATGTTCGCGCGGAAGTGGCTTTTAACCCAGATAGCGAACTCATCCCTGTCACCCGCGCAAATGGTGTTTTGCTGGGCTTGTCCGCGCCTACCGGTTCCTTAGTTCATGGGCGATCGGCGGTGATGCAACTGGATGGCTGGACCTGGGAGCATATGTCGCTAAAGATGAATGTTGGCATGCACGTCCGCTGGCCTAGGCCTATGGCACGCGGTGGTCGACGGGGAAATGACAGCGGACAAACGCGAAGCGAAGATAGCTCTTTGGAAGAATTGAATGATTGGATCAAGAACGCCAAGTTGTATCAAGCGGCCCGCGAAGCTGCACCCGAAAAGCAACCATGGGATGCGCGACTGGAAGCGACCTTGCCCGTGATTGAGGGGCAGATGCCATTGGTGGTGGAAGCAGATCAAGCCGCACAAATCGAATCGGCTATCGCGTTTGCCAAAGCGCATCAATTGCGGCTGATTATTTCTGGTGGCTACGATGCCGAGTTGTGTGCTCCGTTGCTGCGCGAGACGAATACACCGGTGATTATTGCGGGTGTTTATCGCGTTCCCCAGCGTGAATCGGATCCCTATGATGCTGCTTATACCTTGCCAGAGCGACTGCAAAAAAATGGAATTAAGTTTGCTGTCGCTGCAGCCGATCGCTTCGGAGGTTCCAATATTCGCAACTTGCCGTATCACGCGGCAACCGCTGTGGCCTATGGTTTAAATCCGGAATCAGCGATACGGTCGATTACACTGAGCCCCGCGGAAATCTTGGGCGTGGCGGATCGCGTCGGAAGTTTAGACGTCGGTAAAGATGCGACCTTATTTGTAGCTGATGGCGATATTCTAGAAACGCCCACTCAAGTCGAGCGGGCGTTTGTGCAAGGTCGCATCGTCGACCTGGGAAGTCGACACACACAATTGTTTCGCAAGTACAGCGAAAAATACAAACAACTCAGCCAGTAGGCGGTATGAGGGAGTGGTTTATTCGATTTCGAATATCCCTTCAATTTCCACCGCGATGCCGCTTGGTAAGGAGTTGGTTCCCAAAGCGCTGCGAGTACCGATGCCGCGATCGGTTCCCCAGAGGTCAACAAATAGTTGGGAGCAACCGTTGACAACGGCCGGCTGTTGATCAAATTCATCGGTGCAGCGAACAAGAGCCAGCAGTTTGATGACGCGACGAATTCTCTCCAGAGAACCAAGCCCGGCTTTCAAAGTAGCCAGCATCGCTAAACCGGTTTGTCGAGCCGCTGCTTGGCCTTGTTCCAAATTCAAATCTGCGCCCAAACGGCCCGTATGCAGGGTACCATCGGATTTCAGGGGGCCATGGCCGGAAAGATGAGCCAGATTACCGACCAAGAACATCGGTTTGTAAAGCCCTACGGGTTTGGGGGCTGGTGGTAAGGTGAGGCCCAAACTTGCCAGACGCTCTTCCACGGTCATTTGCGAATCTCCTGTACGATGGAATTATGAAGGGGAGTGATCATAAATATCGGATCATGCGAGCGGTTATAAACCAACAACCTCCGTCGGTCCTATCGCCAAAATGCTCGAATCATTCGGTACGGCTGCTTTTTAGGTACGGCTGCTTTTTAGGTACGGCTGCTTTTTAGGTGTGGCTGCCGTCGCGCAGTGGGTTGCCATACTTTGAAAGCATTCCAGTGGAACCCACACGCTGTCTTGATAATAGAGCAGCCTCTCGTTCAAATCGAGTGGGGTAGCCGCGGTGACGGCGGGTCAGGATTTTTTATAGATCTCGTTCGGATCGGCTAGACGCGGTTCGGTGATTGAAATCTTTTCGTTCTCGATTTGTCGGAAGAAGCAACTGCGGTAGCCTTCGTGGCAAGCGGCACCGACTTGCTGGACTTTCAGCAATATCGTATCGCCATCGCAATCGACGTGAACGCTGATGACGCGTTGACGGTGACCACTCTCTTCCCCTTTTCGCCACAGCTTTCCACGGCTGCGGCTGTAATAGGTAGCCCAGCCGGTTTGGCAGGTTTCAGCAAAGGATTCAGGGGACATCCAAGCCATCATCAACACCACGGAAGTCTCGGCACACTGCGCGATTGCCGGCAATAATCCATTGCCTTTTTCAAAGTTTGGCAACGAGTTTGAGGGAACTGGGTCGTGGGATGCCATCTGTTTTGGGCTCAAAGGGTGTGGGTGGGGCGAAGTGTTCGGACTCTAGGGGCGTATCGGACGCGAGGGGAGTATCGAACGCGCGGGTTATTTCGATATTATGTGAAATGCGACGCAAGGCTGCGAGACTGGAACAAACGGTGATTTTGAAATGCAACCGAATTTCTGCTTGCCTGCCCGCCGATTGAGGAGAGGGTTCCAACGGAGCATCGATGCGCTTCTAGCCTTCCCAAAAGAAAATCCAGTCGAAAGTGAACAACGTGAGCCAAGAATCCATCAGCGTGGTACTGCCACTCAAGGACGCCCAAGTTTGGTTGAAGCGTGAGGCAGAACACCTATTGGAATGTCTAGGTGATTTAGAGGTGCGATTCGAACTGATTTTTGTGGACAATGGTTCCAGCGACTTTACGGCCGAAATTTTGGATGAGCTGCGACGCCAGTACCCTCAGGTCTTCGCGTTTAGGCTGGTTGCAACGCGAAATATGTCCGAAGCGGTGCAGCTCGGGGTGGAGCGATCGAGCGGTGAGATTATTTTTATTCAGGAGATGAGTGCCCCTATTCGTGTTGCCGATCTGTTGCGATTGTGGGGGTTACGAGGCGACAAGTCGCTTGTGATGGCCAGAGCTCAAACCAGTGCGCGTCGAGTGGATGAGCAGTGGTTGCAGCGACTGATGCCTTGGAGCAAGCGCTTTACGGATTCATGGACGGAAACTCAAGGGCGGTTTCCCGGCCTTCAGATGCTACGTCGCAGCGGATTAAGCCACCTTAAGAAAGATTTGGCGGCTGGGGAGTTCGAGGTTGCCCATATTTCGCACCATGCAGTTGCCCCTCCCAAGTTTGCAGAAGCAATCGCCAAAAGTAGTACCAGACTTGGGGTGTAGTCCCATGTAGGTGGGTAGGCTGGGGCGGGGTACGAAGTGGATGAACTCTTGACAAAATTTCAGAAACAAACATTTTTTTGTGTCTATTTACTGAGTCTGTTTCGCTAATACACTGAAGAGTAGGTCATCCGGCCGGCGTTTTTTGGAACGTTGTTATTCGGGATGAACCATCTTGCAGCCGAGGGCTCGCTGCATGCATTGTCACACAGCACGGGAATGTGCTCACAGTAAGTCGCAACAATAGACAGCGACGACTGCCGGCGGATCGTTGAAAGCTTTCTCGCTGGGATTAGACAATCCGAGAAATTGAAATTGCGAAGCATTCATTGATTTTGCAAAGCATTCATGGGCTCGGAATTATTGTCGTGATGATGCGTCCAACAGTATGTCAACTGTAGCACCGCAGCGAATTGGGGACTTAGCATGTCAATTGTGCCGTACAGCAGCAGTGGTTTTGTTTCTGCAGTGCCTGCTTCCTTGGATAGCGATTATGACCGAGTGGAGCGACGGCCCAATCTCGAGAAAGCGGTGGGCGAGGAATTAGCCCGCGAAGGGCGCGATCGATTTGAAAGCAATCTTAAGAGTTCGGCGCGAGCCGAGCATGGTGTTGACGGGGAGACGCGATCGGAATCCGATGTCCAGGGTGAGCCGGTAAAGTATCATCGAATTGCGGAAGTGCGGGGGGAGCAGGGAGTGTCGCTGAGAAGTGTTTCGCGGCGTACTGGACTTGAGATACGCGTATTGAAGCACCAAGAGGATCCGTGCACCAATTTGACGCTTCAGGAATTGCATGTTTGGCAGCGGGCTTTGGACGTTCCGTTGTCCGATTTATTGATCGATAGCAATAGTCGCTTGTCTCAACCGGTGCAGCAGCGGGCCAAGTTGGTTAAGATCATGAAGACGGCAGCAGCCATTCAGGAAGTATCTACCAGTCCGCGTGTGAATCGCTTGGTGGCGATGTTGAAAGAACAGTTAGAAGATTTGATGCCCGAACTGAAGGAAGTGAGTGCTTGGCCGAATTACGGGCAGCGCCGTGCGCCGAATCAATTGGGAAAAATTGGTGAGACGCCGATTATTACGAGCCATCTCTCGATCGATCTGTCTGGCGAATAGCCGTAACGCGCTCGGTTCTTCTAAGCTCTATGTCGTCTCCGTGCGCCGTCGTCTCCGTGCGCCGTCGTCTCCGTGCGCCGTCGTCTCCGTGCGCCGTCGTCTCCGTGCGCCGTCGTCTCCGTGCGCCGTCGTCTCCGTGCGCCGTCGTC
>JBIKMB010000288.1:0-6697 GCA_044359485.1 Pirellulaceae bacterium
ACGCATCAGTCGTAACCTTAAATTCGGGAACATGATCGTCGGTGGCAAGAATCAACTTTGCTTTTGGCGTCTCGGGAAACGTGAAACTCTTCTTGAGATATTGGTCGAACCAAAGGGGTCTAGTCACAGCAAATTCCGGTGTGAAACGATGGTTCATATGCGGTGTGAAAGAGTACCGAACATTCTTGTGCGGTATCCGATCGCCAGTCCGGTAGGTATCATCCATGATGCCATGAAAATCGTTGGTTGCCCCCAACCACAATATCGGTGAATGAATGCTTGCTGCATAAGACTCCAAGCCGAGAGTAGCATCAAAGAGATTCAAGTCACCATTGGGTGAATCTATGGTTACCTGGGGCAACAACGGCCAGGGCCGCGTACGGAATCCCGACCCGCCTACCGATGGGCAAGCGACTTTTACCCGAGAATCGCTTCCGGCAACGTAGACCGTCAAAGTGCCTCCCATCGAATGCCCATAAACGCCCAAGTTATTGGCATCAACTTCCGGTTGCTGCTCCAGAAATGTCAACCCTCTTCGGCAACCGAGAGTGAGCAAATACCAATTGTTATTTCTAGGCGACTCGAAGGGATCAAGGTATTTGTCACCCGGCTTGAGATTGTAGTAACCGGGGACATTCGTTTGAGTCGGATCGACCGCTCCCCAAACAGTGTTGGGATCGCCAGCTTGAGCACCTTCCATCTCACGCCCACCCCAATTGACCGAGAGGCATGCATAACCTCGCCTTGCATAAAATTCGACTTCATGCAAAAACGCGCGCTGCCCACCGCCGTGAATATGCAGCAAGCCTGGCATCTTCTTTCCAGCTTTCGGAAAGGCGTAAAAGGCGGCCATCCGAGCCGGCTGCCCCTTAAAGCTTGCAATGTGGAAAGTGACATAACGAAAAACGATTCCATCCTTGTCCCATTCCCGCACATTTTGGATATCCAGCGACTCTTTACTTGCATCAAAGTCGGCAAAAAGTTCCTGAACCGTGGCAGGAGGATTCGAACCATCTGCTTGAAACAACGTTGGAAATAGGCATACGATTCCGATGAGCATGTATCGATTCATACTGGGTCCTTGGCTGCATCGCCAGCGAACCCGAACGATTCAAACTTCGATGCTGCTACCAATGTACGGCTCTTTGAAAAGTTTTGCAGCATATTGGGCTGAAAAACAAACTAAGTCTCTTGAAGGATGATCCAACGACACAGCTTTTTGAAACAATAGTCAAACTGGCAAAACGATGAAGGAATCTGCAACTCAGAATCTTATTTCTGTACATTGTCCCCTCCCAAGCCATGACGTTCAACACCACACAATCACGGCCTCATCTTAGCATAAAACTCGCACAGAAATTTTTTCGTTATTGGCGTCCAGAAAAAAGGCAATAGCCGGTCAGTAAGCACACTGCCATCCAATTCGCTTGCGTGCAAACTGACCACCATTAGTTTGGGAGTGTGAGAGATGCTGTACCTCGCAAACCAGATTCTACGGCGGTACTCTTTAACTCAACGCAACTTTTGAATGGAAAGATTCACGGCTACTAGGTTTAGTTGGGATCCCAGTCAGCATGGTAGAGATTCACGTGCGTTTGTGCCGGATACCGCAGGCGGAACCGAATCCGCATCCATATTTCGGCCATGATAACACCGGGAATCGTCCGACTGTCTTTTCGGGTGATATGAGTTAATGGCCGATCGCAAGTTTCGATCAATGCTTGCTGTGCGTCCTCGTTTTGTGAAAATTTAGCTCGGCATGCTAAAGCCATTAATCGCCAATGATCGCATGTTCCGACACGAACCGTCTGGCCTTGATACTCAAAACTGTTGTGCGGCACTGCATCCCCCCCCGCGTCCATCGCCTCTTTTCCATATAAAGTCGCTATCTCTTTACGACGAGTTTCATTTGGGTATTTGAGTCCCTGCCAAAAAGCCTCGACACTGGCATAGCGTTTTTCGTCAAGCTCAAAAGGAGTGTGAGCAAAGTTCGAAATAAGATTCAAAGGAGCGGGGGATCGCGACGTTACGTTGATGGGTTCGCGACGTACATCCTGTTCGGGCCCAAGAGAAAGGAGGCACAATGTCTGTGCATCCAGTTGATTGAGAACAAACGCGTTGCCGACCCAATCCCCGGACCAACACGCAAGCGAGTCGCGGTCGTCCTCCGACTTCGCGATAATCAATATTGAATCTGCCTGTAATCGAACAATCACCGCACTAAACTCCTTCTGTGATCCAGGACCGCTCACGAAGACCTCAGGTTCATGCGACGAAGAAATCTTCCCAATGCATCGATGTCAACGCCAAAATGAATCTTCATTACGAGTCAATTAACGGACAGCGTTTATATAAGAAGAAGCAGTCTTGCGGTCGTTGGTTACCGTATTTTCCAAAATAATTTCCGGCAATCACTCGTTCTTAAAAGATTCAAAAGCGAGCAGGAAAAAAACCATTAAGCGGTATAACCTGCCCGGCTTGAAGCGTTTCCAAAGAGCAAAAGATCTTTCAATAAGCATTACGCGACTGAATTCCGTTGTATCTTTGGATACATCTACTTTGGCATTGGAGATGCAGGTCATGGATATTTTCCGAACGGACAACAAACCCATCTTGATTCGAATGGATCCGGATTTCTCGCCAAATGGGACAAAAGCGCCGATAGCCAATTCTACTGCTGCGAAACAGACCGATGTGAACTCGGATGTGGCCCAAACGGCCATCGACTTACCCGGCAGTGCGAGCCAAGGCGGATCCGGTCAGGTCCAAGGACGAGGTATCGACATTCGCGCTTAGCATCGAAACATCTGGACATCTTTTAGTTTGCTCACTCGGCGGCCCTAAGCTAACAACAAGATAAATATCTAGGTATATTCTTCGCTGGCAGCTGTGCTGAATCTCTTGGACTGCAGTCGATCGCTGCTCAACAACCTTCGGCCACAGTTGCCGCCAAATCTTCCCCATCATCTGCGACCAGGTTTTCTATGCCCCGATCAACTGAAAATAGCTTTACCAAGAAACGATTAACGCGGTATAGCACCGTATTCGTGGATCGCGCAGAGAAACTTGGCCTGACAAAGCAGCGATCTAGTTCGTGATCTACTTCGTATCGAATAGGAAGTCAGTAAGAGCCTATCCGAAAACCACTAGCCGACGGTGTTAGCCAGGGTTTTTCTGCAGGAGCGAAGAGTCAATCCGATTAGCCATGAACCGCCTTCTGGTTGATCGCGGTATTCGGTTTTTTCGGCTAGTCACTTAATCTTCTCAACGGACAAAGATTTCTGCGGGTGACTCTATTTTATATACTGACCAGATGCAACGAAGATTGTTTTGGTAAAATAAAATTCTCCACGAACCAAGGCCGAAGAAGAAGGTCTATATCTGCAGAACGCGACGAAGTTGAACGCGTAATATGGATTTTGAATAGTATTCATACACTGGAAATGAAATCATGACTTCAAGTCGGTCCGCTCATTTAAGCTCAACAGCGATCGAACGATTCAAGGAAAATGAAGGTTTTATTTTGTCGCCAGATGCGAATGTTGTCCACATCACCAATTCATTCGGGCATTCATATCGTAGGTAATACTCGGCTTTACTAACGAAGCAACGTTAGCGAACCCGGTGTTACCCCAAAGTGACACCGGGTTTTTTCGTGACCAAAGTGAGGCTTCAGAAGTCCGGTTTCACAGTTCAGTGTGCGTAGCATGAATGTTCACTGACGCCTGAAAAATGAAAAATAAACATGGCCTTGCCGATAGGGCGGAGCTTTGATTTGCACTCAAGGTTTCAGGGTTCAACTCCCTGCAGGTCCACTTGCGGCGAAGCCGCTGAGCAGCAAACACGAGAACGTTAAAGTAGAAGAAAAGACCACATCTGCTGCGCTCTACAATCTGCTCATGACTCTCTTAAACTTTCGGGCAAAGGTGCAGATGGAAGCACGCCTGCTTTGGGAGCAGGAGGATCTCGGTTCGACCCCGAGGTGCCCGACTTGAAAAAACGGTAGTCGAGGGATGGTGTCCATATCCGTCTGATAAGCGGATCGCGCTGAGTTCGATTCTCAGGACTACCACTCAATAGGCGTTACGCAATGTCGAGAAACTTGAGATAGTCAGATTGTGTCGATCAATCATAACGTTCAACGATATTCGAACGCACCGAGACCGACGAACGACGAACTTGGGAAGTCAGTCCTAATTGCTCCTCAAGAAGAAAGGTTGCGGTGTGTTCATAAATCAACAACGCAAGCTCGTCCGCCAACTCATAAGCTCGAAGCTTCGTGTGATATCGAATTTTGTTTTCCTTAAGTCTACACTCCGGTGGGTCCCGTGTTGGTTACGGGAAGGCGACTGCTAATCGCTTAGTCGCAGGTTCGATTCCTGCTGCTGGAGCTTGATCAGACTTCAGGTCTCAGCAATCAGGTTTCAGGCTTTTACTGAAGCCTGAAACCTGATCCCTGTAGCCTATTTGTGTGCCATTGTCCGAGCGGCAAAGGTCCTGGATTTCCAATTCAGTTAGGTCGGTTCGATTCCGACATGGCACTCTGTTCGATTAGTCCTTTACAGGCTTTGGTAAGAAAGCCCTTCGTTGGAAGACATCCGGCTGGATGAGGACGCTGTTTCGAAAACAGCGGCGTTAAGCGCGTCGGGGTTCGAGTCCCCGGTCTTCCGCTATGATTGAAATAGATGTCCAGTGACTTTGCGTCGATGGCCACTACCCTGTTTTCGGAAAACTATGGAACCATTCGGGACCACCGCTGCATATAGGTCTTCGCGGTTTTTATCTACTTAGAAAAACACCTCAAAATAACGCTTAGCCGTAAGTACTCGAACTAATTTTTCTAGGATAACTTGGGGTGAAGGAAGGAAAGTTCTCCACTTGTTGGCCATGAAAAACTGAGAGTACGCACAGGAATCTATACGGTGGGCTTTTAACGACGTAAGCCGCTGCCCAACGGACAACGGATTGGAACCACATAAACCGCTGTTGCTGTTAGAGGTTCAGGAAATGATCGAGGATGGCTATCCCTGTGAGTCTCTCGATTGCAGACTTTGCCGAAATCAATACGGGCACTTGTGAAAGTGAATCATCACATTAGAGCGGACGCAATGGACGTTTCGGCTTGGACATCATCTTGGCATACAGCCGCGCATGCGATTTGAATGGCTAGTCCGTACGCCATCAGGTTAGGCAAATTTCAACTAGTGCCATATCTTGTACAGTTTGCCGAGCGATTAAGTTTTCGAGCGGGGCACTTTTATCACGAATTTTACTGGTTGCAAATCTTTCTTCGCTTTTGGTGCATGAACGGCATTGAGCGGGTTGAGTTTGACGCTTGTAGCTTGATGAATTTTGTTTTGACAGGCGAGGTGGGCACAAGTTCGCTGTTTTTGGGAATGGTATTTCCGTGCAGTTCCCAAAAATCCGTCAAATTCGAACCAAATAGTCTTGGAACGGGTCTCTTGCCACAGTGGCGAAGAAAGTCCACTTGTCACGATCGAAAACCGGGGCTACATTTCTACTCAGTGATTCAAGACTAGCGTCCACCCCAAACTGGTGGCTGACTTCTTGTTCACTACACCTATGGCTTGTTCATAGTGCGAGAAGTTTGGACAAGTAGCGGGTTGTTAATGTATTGACATGCATTCCCCTGTAGCTCAGTTGGCAGAGCAGCGGACTGTTAATCCGCGGGTCGTAGGTTCGAGCCCTACCGGGGGAGCCTTTCAAATCCTCGGAATTTCCGAGGGTCCGATTTAACAGAGAAGCCGAGGATTAAACCCCTCGGCTTTTCTCGTTGTTTCCCAAAGGTTTCGGCGTTTCTCGTCGCGCCGGCCGCCCAACAAAGAGCGCTCGCGCTTCGCCCCAAAATCGCAGTTCAGCGACCTCACCGCGCAAATTCGTCTGCAACTCTCAGATTCTCTGTTTGACAGAGAACTCCTGTTTAACAGAGGGCGCGCCGACATTGAAAACTCGTTTTGTGAACTGAGCCGGCTTTCCCCAATACCGAGGTGACCCTACGTGTCACAACGTGAGCATAGTGTCCATAACCGTCCGGTTATTGCTATCACACGGTTGTAGAGTTTGCTAAACTTTGAGCCATTCATTTCGGGGGTACGAAAGAGGCTCAAGAGTATGAAAACCAAACTGAACGAGTACGTGAAAGTCGCGGAAGCAGCTGACATTCTCGGCGTATCGCAGGGAACGCTCCGGAACTGGGCGGAAGCTGGAAAGATACCGGTTCATACAAATCCGGCGAACGGCTACAGGTTGTTTCGGCGGAACGACCTGGAGTCATTCCTGGCGAAAGTCGCGATGCCCAAAAGACCAAACTCAAAATAATTGCCGAACCACGACGGTAATGCCTGGAGTGTGCTATGAATGTTTTCGAAGTTCATCGGAAGATCATTGCGGATTACGAGAAGTACATTCGCTCCTTTATAACTATCTCCGATTCAGAGATTGAAAAGGAAGTCGATCATGAGCTGAAGCGTGGCAAGCTCTGGCCTGAACCTCTATTGCAATTCAACCCTGCGTTCTCCCTCGCAGGCAAGGTCGCAGACCTTGCAAGGGACAAGCTCGTGCACAAAGACGTTGCAGATATCTTCAAGGGATACTCGCTCTACCACCATCAACTGGAAGCGCTCAAGCTCGGCGTCAATGGCAAAGACTTCATCGTCACATCGGGCACTGGATCTGG
>JBIKMB010000289.1:0-6687 GCA_044359485.1 Pirellulaceae bacterium
AGCCGCAAAAGCGTTTGAGCAACTCAAAATACGACTCAATGCGCTCATTCTTAAGCACATCAATCAAAGCGATATCATTCCTCTGGCAAGATTCGCGCGATCGTCGGCCATTCCCATTCGATTCATTGAATTTATGCCGCTGGATGCTGAAAAAAAGTGGGATGGAAGCCAGATGTTGAGCGGCCAAGAAATTCGTCAATCGATCGAGCATGAGTTTGGCCCCCTCAGCCCAATCGAAAATAAAGACCCCTCCCAGCCAGCTCGCGACTTCCGCTTCGCAGATGGAAATGGCATCGTCGGATTCATCGACAGTGTGACCACCCCATTTTGCTCCCGTTGCAATCGTATTCGCCTCACAGCCGATGGCAAAATTCAGAATTGCCTTTTCGGACGCGAAGACTGGAATGTTGCAGAAATACTGCGAGATGCCCAAAGCTCCGAATCAGAAATTTTGAATGTGGTGCGTTTAGCTCTCCAACACAAACACGCTTCACATGGTATCGCCGAAGATGGATTTCAGCCCCCTCAGCGCGCTATGTACCAAATCGGTGGTTGAAACAACGAAAGCGATACCCATGCCGAGGCTCTACCTGGATCACGCTGCAACAAGTTGGCCTAAAGACCCGCAGGTACTGGATGCTGTTGGCGAGTATCTGCGCGAAGATGGAGCAACCGCCGGTCGAGGAGCCTATGCGTCCGCCTTAAAGTCCATGAATTGGGTCGATCGCGCTCGTATCGCCATCGCCCATTTGATCGGCGCTCCGAATTCCACCGATGTCGCTTTGATGAGCAGTGGCACGCATGCGCTTAATGAGGCCATCTACGGTTCTATTCGACCTGGTTGCCACGTTATCGCAACCGCAATCGAACACAATAGTGTCTTGAGACCTCTGGAACGTCTACGACAAGATCACACCATCCAATTCGATATCGCGCCGTGCAATTCAGTCGGTTGGGTTGATCCGCACGATATCTTCCAACTCCATCGCACCAACACACGCTTGGTAGCGATCAGCCATGCTTCCAATGTGACCGGAGCCCTTCAGGAAATCGAAACCATTGGTAAGTGGTGCCATGAACATGACGTCATCTTTCTTGTGGATGCTGCTCAGTCCCTCGGCTACGTGCCAATCGATGTCGTTAACAGTCACATCGATTATCTGGCCGCACCAGGGCATAAGGGCCTCGGTGGAATCTTGGGCACAGGTTTCCTCTATCTCGCAAAAAACAGACAAAACGCCCACCGACCTCTACTCTGCGGAGGGACCGGGAGCCAAAGCGAATCGCTCGTGCCAGAACTGCTGTGGCCGACGAAAGTCGAACCCGGAAATCTCAATTTGCCTGGGATCGTATCGCTCGCCGTCGCAGCCGAAATCCTGCTCAAACATCCCATCCAAACCCTCGCAAAAACGATGCAAGCCGATTGGGAAAAATTTAGAAATATACTCTCCCAAATACCCAAGCTCCAACTACACGCGGGCAGCGAATCGCAACGACAGGTAAGCGTGTTGAGCTGCACCCATGCTTCGCTCGCTCCTAACGACCTGGCCGCGATCCTCGATGCAGAGTTTCAAATCGAGACCAGGTCCGGTTTACACTGCGCCGCAAAAATTCACAACTACCTGGGCACTGCGGACAACGGGACTCTCCGCTTCAGTTTTGGACATTACCTCAATCCGCAAGTTGAAATTGTTTTCAAGAATGTCATGGACGCTTTATCCCAATGTTGAAGTCACGCCTCTCTACCCATAAACTTCGGTATCTAGCAGAATTGATAGCAAAGCGAGGAGGTGACTGAGTTGGCAAAACAGAAGTGGTATGAGGCTGGTTTAGCATTTGAGTGCACTCAGTGCGGTGCTTGCTGCAGTGGAGCGGAAGGTTATGTGTGGGTCGAGCAAGCGGAGATCGACGCCATGGCGGAGCTGATGGGCATGGATATCGCCCAATTTGAACGCAAGTTCGTTCGCCGCGTGGGCATCAAAAAAAGCCTTGTCGAGTACCCTGATGGAGATTGTGTATTTCTCGATCCTTCCACACGCAAATGCTCGGTCTACCAAGCTAGGCCCATTCAATGCCGAACCTGGCCATTTTGGGATAGTAACCTAAAATCCGAACGAACTTGGCAGGCGACATGCGAGGTGTGTCCTGGCAGTGGCCAGGGGCGCGTCTACTCTCTGGAAGAAATTGAACTCCGCCGCAAAGAGAAAAAGGTTTAATTTGGCGTTCCGCATGAGCGCACTGGTCTATAAACCAGTCTTTACCCAGTCACCCCCTTTCGCGTACTATAACCGGATAGGTTTGGGGACCAGATAGGTTCTGGCGATCGATATTTACCTGCCGATTTCCCAGTGGATGGCAAAATGAACGGACTCCCTCTTTTTCTACTCGCTTCGACAGTTAGCATGGATTTTGGCTGGCAACCTGCGGTCGATAATCCCAACATGCTGGAATACATCATTCAGTTGAGCCCCGAGGAAGTCCAATTATTGAACTCGGGAAAGGAAGAACTATTCAGCGGAATCCCCCAAGAGTTAAAGGGGCGAATTGATCGAGTGGTCATTCGCATGGGAAGAGAAAAATTGCCGCAAGAACCGTCGCTGGAAAAGCTGCGCACGATGGCCGCTGTCGGCGGTAATCCATCGATTCTAAACGCGGGAGGTTCTGCTGGCGGTACAAACTTATCCGCTCCTCCTAGCTTGGCCAGTACAACGCCACTCTCGCCTCAAGGAGGACTAACGACCATCGACCCTCCGAGAACACTCCCCTCCTTCTCTTCGAACATCAATACCACCCCGGTTGTCCCTACCGCGTTCGGTGGCAATTACGACTTGCTCGCATCGGGTGTGTACGAAGATTTGCTACGCCAAGGAACCATGCCACCCCCTACCCAACCTTACAACGCCAATCCTCCTCCAATCAATCCTCCAGATAGTTTGGCCGGCAACAATGGAATTCCCGCGATTCCAGTCGTGCAGTCAGGCACCACCAATCCTCCAAGTATTCTTCCCGCCGATCCACGCTTAGCCCCTCCTGCTACAACTCCCAACAATCCGCCGAATGCGCCGATTTTTCCCAAACTCAACGGCGGCAACACGACTCTCCCCGCAGGTGGTTGGGCTAGCACCAGCGGCAACATTCAAAACCCTCCAGCAAACGGTGGCAATCCGCCGCGGACGCCGCAAAGTGGCGCAGCAGTCGGTTTCAATAACAACTCACTGGCGGGCAATACTCTCGGCAACAACCCCAGCATTCTGCCTTCCGGTTCCAATGGTAATTTCGTCAATGCTCCTGCCACAACCTCGACCAATGGCGCAGGTTTCAACGCCCCACCAACTCAATATCTCCCCTCTGGCGGTAACAATTTTGCTAACAATCCGGGAAATGGTTACGCGGGTGTTGATAACTCCATACTTCCCAATCGAATTCAACCGGGAAACAACAATGGTCAGTTCGGTACCAGTCCAACATTGATCGCCAGCAGCAATCCGGGGAGCGGTTCTGCAGGAATAACACCAGCGATGGAAGATGAAGATGTTTCTCCATCAGAAACAAACGACTTGAACGATGAGAAGGCTGCCCTGGCATCCGCTTCGAATTGGGAAAAAGTCCTCCAGATCTTGTTTATTCTTTCCATCGTGCTGAACTTCTACCTGGGAGTTCACCTGCACAAACTGCTCCTGAGGTATCGAAATCTGCTGTCCAGCGTTCGAGCGTCGACGACGGTTGCCTAAGCGAATGGGTCGAATTCTCTGGATGCCAATCAACGGCATTTAGAGATCAATGCACTCGCAAGGTAATGCACTCGCAAGGTAATGCACTCGCAAGGTATCGGAGAGTTAAGCCAACCTCACCGACCGGATTAATGGATCGTCAGCGATTCAGCGACACTGGATAGCTGCGAAAGTGGGCAAAGAATTCTTGACGACAATCCGAGAAGATTTGGCTCACATTCGAATAAAATCGATAGTCGCTTCCAAGCGAAGAGGAACGAGAGAGATAGTTGACCAGAAAGTTTCGGCTCTCCTGTGAGCGATGTAAGAGAAAGTGTACCCAAGCCCACGCCTCACGATAATCTTCTGCATTCAGATCCTTCATGGATGCAGTGGATTCCAATCGCTGCAAATCGGGCATCTGTCCGAGTCGAGCACGCCAGCGAGTTTCCTTTAAATGCGCGGAGCCTCCAAATCGCTTCTCCCGCTCCGTTTCAAAATACTCCGCCAAGCCTTCGTCCAGCCAAAGCGGTAGGGTTCCACATGATTCTGTAAGCAACGCATGCGTCCCCTCGTGCCGAAGATCCAAAAGCAAGTCGTTGTGCGAATACGTGAAAATGATTCCCGGCCCCCGATGTTTGATGAACAACGCTCGGCGGATCGGAATCTTGGGGAAGTAGTGTTGAAAATACTCTCGAAACGTTTCTTCTTGATCGAAGACAACGAAATGATATTCACCCAAATTGCATTTCACTTGTAAGAGTTCTTCAACATCGGCCGTGAGCTGCCGCCATTCCTGAAGGATTTGCGGAGCCATCTCCAGGTTTCGATTGGAGTACAAAATGAAACGATCTACTTCAGTACGGTAGGGCCAAGGGGAGGCAGACGCTAGATCGGTCGCTTCGGGCTCCTCGGCAAGAAGTACATTCGAACTTAGCAAACATTGCTGTGAGCCGAATGTTAACGCACCGATTCCCAATGCCAAGGAGTGCAAAACCCGTCGACGACTTATCCATCGACAGGCCATATCTTGACGGTTCGCTGGAAATGGATGACTACCGCGCATCAGGTTTCACTTTTGGACCATGCCGCTAGCATTTTGAGTTTCACCGCAACAATTCTTGGCGGACAGTACACTTTTCCGCGCCTCGTGCCAAGAACGGTTTGCGTGGCTCAGTAGACTTCTCAATACACTCGCGATACGCACGATCGCCTGAACGCGTAATTGTCATAACCGATATAGCTAGCAAAAGAGAGCAGGTTTTGCTGACCATCACGGAGCTTTCTTCCGTCGCGGTCTCTGATTGAAGATTAGGGTTGGACGGTTTCAAACCGAATTCATACCCACCCATAGGCTCTATCAGAAGTCGCCGTTATGCTCTCAACTTCAACATCCAACGGGTTACAAGAAATCAACGCTGTAAGTGCAGGGAAGTTTGCCAAGAGCGATAGCGCCGTTCGTTCCGTGGAACAGATGGAACGGCAATTAGACTATGTTGTGGACCTAATCGCGAGCGATAGGCCCACATCGCCGGCTAGTGTTGACCAATACTTCGAACTGTCTGGTGCAACCAAGAGCCAAGCGGGCTGTTTGCGATTCAGTGTCATACTGACTTGTCAAAGTCATGTTGCCAATTTGCGAGCGATGCTGGAAACCGCAAAAAAGAGCATGGAGCAGATTGCCGGTCAGCATGAGATTATTCTGGTGGATGCCGTCTGGCATCAAGCGGCGACGGCGATTTGCCAGGAACTTGGAATCACCTTGGCAGTTGCCCCTCGAAATCGCTTGGGCTCGATGCGAGCTATTGGTGTTCGCAATGCAACCGGAGATGTGCTAACGTTCGTTGATCTGCGCAATGTTGAAGCTCTCAAATGTATGCCGGACCATGTGACCGAATTATTGAAAGGTTGTGATGTGGTTCAGAGCGATGGTAGCCCCATTGCCTGCGAAAAAAGATCTCCCCTTCACTCTTGGAACCAAATCTGCAGTGTAGGCCGCGATGTTTTGAGAAGCTGTGTTGCCAATGCAGCCGCCACCGTGATTCGTTGGGCGTGTGGAATCAATACGCGAGTTTTTGAAAATCCAATTCAAAGTATAAGACGCTCACTCTGGGACCAATTGCGCCTCACGGAACAAGGTACTGCCGCTTCGCTGGAGTTAAGTTTACGCTGTGCATGGTCGAGCAATTCTTTTGCCGAGTTCGGTACCCAAGCAAGGGCGAATAGTACTCAGCCTCCTCGAATTCGCCAAAGCCTCAAATTGCTCTGTGAATCGATGCGTATTGCCGTCGTTCAGCGTCCAGATCGTATGATCGTGGCTCCTGCCGTGGCTACCTTTGTGTGCGCTTTGGCTATGTTAGCCTGGACGATTTTGTCTGCACGTATGCTGGGCTCCTTGGCCACTTTGGTTTGGACTGGGACAGCCTCTGTGACCATGATGATCGCCGCTTTGTGGGTGACCGCCGGATGGGTTGCGACCGAGTATGCTCGGCAAAGGAAGTGGATGGTACTTAAATCCCAAAGCGAAAGCTGTTTGAGAACGATCTCGACCAAATCGTCTTTTATTATTGGCGGTTCTTTAATCACCGCAGGAATGCTGATGATGAGTTTGGGAGCCTGGATCGGCGCCAGTGAATCCGCTGTAAACTCGTTGAGTTCAACTTGGACGATGTCCAATACGATCGCTTGGGTTTGGCCAGGAGCGACGATGACTTTGATCGGACATCAACTATCCATGGCAGGAATGCTGGTAAGCTGGTTCCGACGCCAACCGTTGCAATAAGACTGTAGCCATGCCTGGTAGGCGAGAAAACCATTAGCCCACCGGCGTTAGCCGCGGTTTAACCGATGGCGTTAGCGACGGTTTTCGCGTTCCATCGGTAACTTTGCCACCGTTTCACCCCGAGTCTTCGCTCTCGCGCAGCATCAGCGGCCCGAGCGGCCCGAAGGTGCCTGGCACCTAAATTGGGCTCGCCGC
>JBIKMB010000007.1:0-69181 GCA_044359485.1 Pirellulaceae bacterium
ATGGCTTCGGTAAGCACCCTTAAACAGCAGGGTATTCTTTCAAATGCCCTATCTGTCGTAATGAGTGTTTACTCCGGCGAAGTGGAATTGGTAGTGTGCCGCAACGCTTCGCCCATGTTTGTGCGAACGTTGCGCATTACGGCCGATGATCCGGGAGTGTTAGCAGAGCAATTAGGACTTGAGATACAACGCAGCAGTGCCTTGGCAGCGGCTGATCCCGGAAGTGAAGTTCCTGAATTGTTTTTGGTCGATTCCCTTAACGATTTTCAGACCCTGCTGGATGCCTTGATGGAGCGGCGCATCGGACCGATCCAAAAAGTAGATCCGCTCAAGAATTGGGAAAGAGATCAAGGTGCAGAAATTCGCACAACGTGTGAGGCCCCATTGACGGGCGCGTTGATCGATTATTTCGACCATACGCTGGCGATCAATTTGCTGCAGCCCAAACGACCAGCGTTGCCCCCCAACCCTTGGCGCGGTCGCGCTCTGGTCGGGGGCGTTGTCGCGATGGCGGTAATCACTTTGGGTTACGTTCTTCGAAGCGACATCGAAGATTTGGAAGCTGAGGTAGCCGAAAAACAAGCTACGTATGCCGAGCGCTCCAAGATGGCCAGTAAATTGGAAGAAAAAGCGGACGAAGCGCGATGGGTCCAGCAGTGGCAGAGCGATCAGGTGTATTGGCTCGATGAGCTGCAAAACTTATCCAATAATCTGCCTCCTGGACAGTTTGCTACGATTCGTCGCCTGACCGCATCCGCCCAAGATGGTAACGGAGTGATCGATTTATCCGTACAAGTCAGCGATCCAGAGCGAGTGGCGGAACTCGAGCAGAGCTTGCGTAGCGCACGCTTCGCGGTAACGAGCAAACGGGTGAGCGAGCAGACAAGCACAGAAGAGTATCCATGGCAATTTGAGACTCGAGCCACTTTCGCGCTGGATGGAACGAATGCTTATGACTTTATTGATCCGCTTGCGTCCAATGCGGCTCCAGCCAACGACAAGGTCAAGATCGATGCTGCCGGTAGTGACAAGATTTCCAACCGCCAGGTAACGGGAGCTGCGCAATGAACCCACGTACCAAATGGTTGTTGGCAGGTGTCGCTGTTTTAGCGGTACTATATATCGGCGATTATGTTTATCGTACCTACATCGAAGAACCCACGCGAAAAGCAAACGGAGCGATCGAACGTTTAGATAAACAATTACAAGAAGCTGCCGATTCGCAATTGATCGCTAAGAAAATCAGCCAGAAGATGGAGGGCTTTGCAGGCCGCTCGCTACCATTCGACGCTGGCGTTGCACGCTCTCTATATCAAGACTGGTTACTGAAGCTCATGGAGCAGCATCAGATGACTGGTATTTCGATCGATGCCTCCGCGCCGGTACCGATAGAGATCAAATCCCGCACGAACAAGAAGAAAAATCGACTCATCGGGTACCGTATTTCCTATGCTGTGCATGGCAAAACGGCACTACCGCAATGGGTCAATTGGGTTCGCGACTTTGAAAGTGCCGGCCACTTGCATAAGCTCGAAAGCTTAACCTTAGTACCACTTGGAAATGGAAATGAGATTGATGTCAATATGACGATTGAAGCGGTCAGCTTGCAAGCTACCGAGCGAGAAGATCGTTTGACGCAGTGGATTCGCGATCCGCAACAGGTTCCTTCTGCAAGCTCCTTAGCAGCGTTTGTGCAACGTAATATTTTTGCGCGTGGCTTCTCGAAGACCTTAGCAGATATCCGCTTGCAAGCGATCACTTTCAACCGACGCGGTGAAGGCGAGGCTTGGTTCGATCTTGGTCAGGGTAAAGCGACGCAAATTGTCACGCTGGGTCAGAAACTAGAGCTACCCATTCATGAAATCGTTCTTCTCGCTGTTCAGGGCGATATCGCCAAGTTGCGAGTCAACGGTAGCGAGGTGGATCTCCCACTTGGCCAGACTATGGGACAAGTCTTGGCCCCAGTTAGTCCTCCAACTCCATCATCCCCCTCCGCTGAAACCGTGGTCGGTGGTGAATCAGGCAAGGCGGCCGAACAAACCGCAGCTGTTTTGAAAGAGGCAAACAACCCATGATCCGATCGAAATACATCGTTTTAATGCTTTTTGGTACGATTTTTGCGTTTTTTCCAAGCGTTTTGCAGGCTCAAATGTTCGGTCAACGTTCATTTGGCGGAACCTTACGACCTCAGCCGAGACCGGGCCAAGCGGCTGCGACAGCGACAGAAACCGCGACCGGTGAGATTGAAGGGACGGAACGTTTTTTGCGCGAAAATCGTTCGCGTCGCGACTTCGTTGGCTCGGATCGTCGCGAGCAAGCAGGCTTTGTTGGCAGCCAGCAAGCCTTGGGCGCGGGGCGTGTCGTGGCGGCTACCGAATCTCTCAGAGCAGAGGTCGACCCAACCGCGCGCGTCAATCCTCCACTTCCCGCACTGCCACCCAAAGCGATGTACTATCCGAGAATCAAACTGGACGCGAATTCTTTCGCAGCGTTGGGCTCTGCGATTCGTCAAGCGCGTTTAGAAGCGGTCAACAGCAATATTGATTCGATGGAAGGTGTGATCAAACTCCCGCAGCCAGACAAATATCGCATCACTCCTGAGCAACGCGTAACCACACTTTCCAATGGTTCGGTGAAATTGACGCGACTGGGTGACAAGGGAATTCTTACGGGTACCGTCTCTTCGGCCGAGGAAGCCGAACAACTCAAAATTCTGCTTTCCTTTGAACCTGGTATCTATGAAATCGAAGACCGTCTCACCGTACGTTAGCCACTGTCACTGTCTCATTGGCGGAGTGTGGCGGTCTTCATATTGTCCGACGTCACTCGATCGATAAGCAGATAGTGAGGATCCACACCTACCTCATCAGGCTCCTGATCCACGATGAACTCGACCTTCTGCGGAGACTTTTCAATCAATAGACGTTGCCGATAAATTTCTTTGCCATACTTTTTGCCCGATTCTGGCTTGGCGTAGGCCCCCACCTCAATCCAGTCGTTGAGTTTCGCGGGAGTCGTCTTGCCCTTCGCATCGGCTGTTGTCTTTTCAAGGATTAGCTCCATCTCCACTTTGTAGGTTCCATCGGCTTGTTTGGTATACGTAGCCGTTTCGACCTTATTGGAAAAGAAGGTAATGTTTTCGAATAGATCGGTGATCAGATAGTGAAGCTCTTGCGGCATAACCTCGCGCAGACCATCGACTAAGTCGTATGCGGTTGGATAAGGAGGATCTTGATAAGCATACTTCTCGACCAAGCGTTTCAAGACAGAGTTGATCCGCTCCTCGCCGATCATCTCTTTCAGATAGTAGAGAACGACGCTTCCTTTTTGATAATGAATGTAGCCTTGATCTGGATTGACATTGAGCAGGGGCTTTTCATCGTTAAACTCAGACCCTCGGCTAGCAAGATAAATGTCCATTTCATATTTTAGAAATTTTCGCATCATCTCCCGTCCATACCTTTTTTCCATCATCATCAGCGCCGAATATTGAGCCAAGGTTTCGGAGAGGAGGGTCGCACCTTGCATTCTCGCGCCGACAACTTGATGAGCCCACCATTGATGGGCCATCTCGTGGCATACAACATAGTAGACAAAATCAATATCCTCTGGATCTTGTAGATTCGCGATGAAGCCAATACTTTCCGAATAGGGCATCGTCCCTGGGAATGCCTGCGCATAAGAGGCGAAACGCGGAAATTCGATGATGCGAGCTTGTTTATGGCGATAGGTCCCAAAATTTTTCGAGCAATACTCCAGCGCATCCCGAATCGCTTGCTTCATCGTATCTACGTTCCAAGCATGCTCGGGATGATAATAAACCTCAACATCGACATCGTTCCACTTATCTCTGACGACTACATAACGCGCGGAAATAAAGGAATAAAAATTGAGCGATGGTTGATCAAGCTTGTACTTGAAATAATTCCTGCCATTTTCTTGCCATTTTTCGACCAGTGAGCCGGGCGCAACCGCAATTTGATCACCGCTGGTACCGATCACAGTTTCCACATTGACCCATCCACTCGCCCCGGCATAGTGATGCATACAGAGGCTGGGATTGTCTTTGCTCAGTGCAGGAAAACCATCTGCCTTAGGTAAGCGATAGAATCTACGGTTCGCCGGATCGGTGATTTCGAGGTCCGCTTGATAGCCGATTTGTGGCAGGATCGACTGGTTAAAGAATGTCCCGTTTTGATTCACTTCGATATTGGTGACTTGGTTTTCGATACCCCGTGTTTTCGATGTGACGTCAAATTCCATCCGGGCCGTAGCACCGGCCGCGAGCGGCGGATCGAATTGATATTCCTGAAACGCTAGTTCCTTGTCCTCCTTGACCAAAGAGGCTCCCTCAATCCCAACTAAGCTGTCGTATTCTGTGTTGAGTGTTAGGTACAGCTTATCGATCGTATTTCCTGTTTTATTGACAAGTTTCTGCTCCCCTTTTATGCTGAGTCGCCGCTGCTCTGGAAAAATCTCGATGTTATATTTCACGTCACTTATTGTGGGAGCTGCCGCGGTTTCTAACCATTTATACTCTTTTTCATAGAGAGCCTGACGTCGCTCCATTTCGGCTGAACTGATCGGTTGATTCAGTACTTGAGTATTGTAGTAGAGCCAACCTCCGACTCCCATCCAACCTAAGACGAACAGCGAAAGAAGGGCGATCGATATACCGTTTATACCTTGCAGGCATTTGCGGCCTCGGTCATAGAGTGGTTGGGGTACACCGCGATGCATGATCCGGATCGTTAGCCACGCGAGTATTCCGCAAAACAATAGCCAATAAATTCCGAATGCGATCAAGCCTTTCGTAAAGGGTGCGAACCCATACATATCGGAGTAAATATATCTTGGTAACCTACCATATCGCACCATGATCGAGTCGATGCGAAAGATATCCCAGATGAACGCATTGGCGATCAGAATCAGAATGAAGTAAAAGTAGCCTAGATATTTATTGGCTGCGATCGAATGCATGCCGAGAGCCAAAAAGGCCAGGAAGGTCATGCGAGTCAGGTCAATCAGCAGAAGCTCTGCGATATAAACGTCAAGTTGGATTCGCGTATAGCCCGAAGCAAGCTGCCCGATTACAGCGACTGCGATGCCGCAACTGTAAACAATCGCTATCACGATCACCAACGTACAAAGCTTCGATGCGTAGGAAATCCAGTTAGGGTAGGGGAGGGCACCGGTAATCTCATGCAAGCGTGCATCGCGTTCGCGCCATACCAAAACACCAGAGAAAAAGGTGATGATGGAGATTAGGAAAATCAGCATTCCACTCTGAATTCGCTCAATCTGAAAATAGGTCACTGGGAAGGAAACGTTTCCATACCCTTCTGCTCGATTGAACCACAAACTGGGAATCACGTCTAAGAAGCAGGCCGCCATCATCACAATGAATACCGTACTGCGAATAACGCCGCGCAGGTCATTGCGCAATTGGCTTGCAAACTGCCCTACTTCACTCAGGAAACCCTCGTTAGCCAGTTTGATTTCGCTGCGAAAAGGGACGCAAGACTCCATATCGGCGATCGCTGCATCGTTTTTCTTTTTCGCCGAGTGCTGTCTTTCGATGAATGAGAAACGAGAGTACCCAAACAAATAAAGAATGCCCGCCATGCCGACCCAAATCAAGCGATTGTTGAGAACCATACCGCTCAGTCCAACGGACAACTGATTGCGTTCTTCGACAGACCAATATTTGGTTGTAACGCCGAAGGCGGCGTTGCCCAACGGATCTAGGAGGGTTGCTAATTTTTCATTCTCCAGGTCCGACAAAAATGTTGCTGCGATACCATAAAACAGCAGAACCGATAGAGCACCAATAAAGGAGTAAAGAGTGCTGCGCGTAAGCACCGAGATGACGAAGATAACTGTGGCAAATATAAAACAGTTCGGAATGGCAAAAGCTATGATACTATTGGCATGGGCGAGCCAATCAATAGATCGCCACTGCTCTGGATCATTACCCGGATAGAATTGAGCGACGATTACACCGAGGAAAACTCCCAAAATGGGAAGAAGTGAGACCAGAAAAGCGGCCAGAAATCTTCCATGAATAAAAGCCTGCTTGGAAATTGGCTTGCTAAAAAGCAATTCACTCGACTTATTGGAAAAATCCCGCGATGCGGCTGAGTCGATGAAAGGTGTCAGCATCAATACCATAATGATGCTCGCCATCAAATAAAAATTTTGGATGACATACGGCGCGTTGCGGAAGGTATTTCCAATGGCTTGACCAACTTGGATGTCGTCCGATATAGCGGCCGCAGCAAACATCAGCGCCATGACGGCGATGAAAATGTACAGCATCCAGCTGCGTAGCCAATATCTCGCTTCAAAGCGAAAAAACTCCCAGAACATTAGGCAATCCTCGGTACTATGGCAAAAAAGACGTCTTCCAAATCGGGCTCTACCGAAACAAATCCATCGCCCGGATCGTAGTCGGATAAGATATGAACCAAGGGACGACCAGCGACCAATTTGGTTGAAATCACGTGATATTGTTTTTGCAGACTGGGAAGATCGCCTTTAGCGACCGATTTTTGCCACACCTTCCCCTGCAGCTGTTGCTCAGCCGCTTCAGGCTTACCGTAAAATAAAAGCTTACCCTGATCTATGATGGCCATATTCGTACAAAGCTCTTTTACATCTTGCACGATATGAGTCGAGAGGATCACGATCACGCTTTCACCGACTTCCGCCAACAAGTTGTAAAAACGGTATCGTTCCCCAGGATCTAAGCCGGCCGTCGGCTCGTCCACAATAAGCAACTTAGGGTCACCGAGCAGCGCTTGCGCTATTCCGAATCGTTGGCGCATACCACCAGAATAGCTGGCGACCGCTTTATGTCGATGCTGGTAAAGATTGACCCTTTTCAGCATCTCATCGACAACCTCTCGACGTTGATTCCACGAGATACCTTTAAGCGAAGCGAAGTGCGCAAGCAACTCTGCGGCACTTGTTCGCGGATAAACACCGAATTCCTGAGGAAGATAGCCGAGAACCCTTCGAACAGCTTTTTTGTCGTTCAGCACATCCAGCTCACCGAGCTTGACTGAGCCGCTATCTGCCTCCTGCAAAGTGGCCAACGTTCGCATCAACGTCGATTTCCCTGCTCCGTTTGGCCCCAGCAATCCAAACATGCCGCAAGGAATGGTCATGGAGACATTATCCAGTGCCT
The DNA here is from genome assembly GCA_044359485.1 of Pirellulaceae bacterium. Classification (GTDB taxonomy): domain Bacteria; phylum Planctomycetota; class Planctomycetia; order Pirellulales; family Pirellulaceae; genus JAFLCP01. The sequence continues at coordinate 7,190 of JBIKMB010000007.1, forward strand.
GGACACCATTAGGGTAGCGTTTCGAAAGACTCGAGATTACCAATTGCATAGTTTGCTCTGTAGCCAAGAAGCGAATATGGGCGATTTGGTAGGTTTACCCACCGAATTAGCAAAAGATTCAGGCCCAACATAGAATCTTTGCCGAAGTGGCGATATGGTTGCTTCTCGCCTATCCAATTTCAGCGGTACCAAAAAATACATTTGTGTAGAGTTTCCAGTTGGCAAGGCTAGCAATTTCGCTCCAGTGGTAGGTGATGACAAGGCGCTCCTTGCTTCGATCACCATGTTCCATTTGCCGAGCCTGAAATATGGTATGCTAGCTGAGCACATCAGCGAGAGCTCAGCGATTGCGATACCGCTTGCAAACGCTTTTCCGAGATAGGGGAACTCGTCCCCAGCGACTGAGCGAATAGAGAAACGCGATATTCTTCAATCATCCAGCGATACGTCTCAAGTGCAGAATCTTCCAATACTGAATCGACACTTTCCCACTTAGCCTTACATTCTTTCCAATGCGCATGCACTTGCAACATCAGGGCTTTGTCTTTCACCGGCCCACCGGTGCGTAATTTGTCAAATCGCATTATGATAGCTTGCAGAAATCGGGGATAATGTTGCAACCACTTCCACGGCGTCTGAGCAAAGCGTTTCTCATTCATCATCCATTTCAATTGGTCGCGCATATCGGCGGTCGCTTCCTGCCATGGTTGAGGGGCTTCCTCCAATTTCAATCGAACTTGATGATATCGTTCCAAAAGGATGGGTAACCATGTTGTCATTTCTTGAATGGCAACGCTGATGCGTTTGGTTGATTCCTGCAGTCGCTTTTGGAAATCGGCTTTGGAGCGAATCGGCTTTTCGCCCTGTAAAAAAGCCCGCCTTATCAAAACATCGCCGAGGGTGCGATGAAGTTTTTCGCCCGCCAACCAAGTGGACGCGTGCAATTGTATTTTGTTCCAGTTCGGGAAATGTGTGAACTGTTTCTTTATTTCCTTCTTTTCCTTGATGGCGAACAAACGTAACCAACCTTGTGCCGAGAGTCGAATCGCTTCTTCAGCGCGATCGACTAAAGTCCAACCAACCGTCTCACCCTCATCCACTAAGGCTGGAAAAAGCGTAATTTTAAGTCCGCTACGATCCACGATCACGCTCTCGGGAATCTGCTCGACGTCCAAGTCACTCAAACCACTTTTCTGCCAAAGGCCGCCAGATAGTTTCGGCGCGGCGCTTTTTGTTTCTTGGGGGAGTGTGGCGGAGATCTCGGTTTTCAACTGTTCCAAATCACGTCCTTGGGCAACAACTTTCCCCTGATCATCGATCACCTCATAACGCATTCGCAGGTGATCGGGGAGTTTCTCGCCTTCAAAATATTCGGGGCGAATCGCTTCACCCCCTTTTGCGGTCAACCACTGGCAAGCGAGAGGCATAAAAGGCTTTTTGCCAAAGTCGCTACGCATTTGATCGGCCACCCATTTGGCGACATCGGGCGCTGGCACTAAATTTCTTCTCAGCTGCTTCGGTAACGATCGAATCATGGCGAGGAGTTTTTCCTCCAGCAACCCCTCGACCATCCAACCTAATCGATCCTCAGATAGTTGCGGCAAAAGAATAGCGGGAACGCGAACACCCATGCCGTCTCGCTCGCTTCCAGGCTCGAAGTGATAGGACACGGGCAGTTGAGTTGCTCCGATTTGAATGCGATCTGGAAATGCTTCTTGCCGCGGAATTTCGGCGGACTCGCCCAACAAATCTTGCGGTCGCATCCATACTGCTGGAGCATCCACGGGCGGTGAAGGGAGACTGGCAACTTCTGAATTTGTCCCTGACGTCTTTGCTTTCGGTCCATTTTCTTTGATAGCAGGTCGATGAAATCGATCCCATTTTTCAAGTGCTGCTCGATCCGTGATTTCGGCGGGCAGTTTCTCATTATAAAACCGGATCACCGCATAGGGATCGATAACATATTCCCGCTGACGTGAGCGATGTGCTAGATCCTCGCAAGCAGCCAGTAAACTTCGATTGTGTTTTACAAACGCAGCGGATGTCTGCAGTTCCCCCTCAACTAAACCTTTTTCGATCAAGAGCTCTCTTGCTAGAGCAGGTTCGATAGGTGCGAGCGCTACGCGTCGGCCCACAACGATCGGCAAGCCAAAGAGCGTCACCTTTTCATAGACCATCGCCGATTGAGACTTTGTGCTCCAATGCGGATCCGAATAACTTCGCTTCACCACATGCTGGGCCAGAACCTCTATCCAGCCAGAATCAATCTCCGCTACAATCCGCGCGAATCGCCTGGACGTTTCGACGATTTCTGCAGAGACAATCCATATCGGCTTATAAGCTTGCAGGCCCGAACCAGGCCATAAGAACATTTTGATCTGATCGGCTCCTGTGTATTCGCCTTTATCACTGCGATTTGCGATTCCCGATAACAGTCCGGTGAGCAAGGATCGATGGATGGCTTCGTACTCTGCGGGACGGTCTGGTCGCTTATCTTTCTTGAACTCTTCTTTCCCTGCCTGTTTTTCCGACTCTTTCTCGAGCAATTTCGCTTCAATTCGCGTCGGATTCAGCGGTTCGAGATGCAAACGGCGTGGTGGTATTTTCAAGCCCGATTCGATCAACGTTTCTCGCAGTTGCCTTTGCACATCAGACCATTCTCGGAATGCATGGAATGAGAGATAATGGGAGCGAAGAATTTTCTGCATGCGACTGCTGCCATGCTTCTCTCGCAAATCATGATAGAAATCCCATACGCGCAAGTAACTCAGGAAATCACTCCATGGATCCTGAAACTTTGCGTGCTGTGCATCAGCATCACCTTGTTGTTCGGCAGGTCGCACTCTTACATCTTGGCATTCGAGCGCTGCGGCGATAATCAACACCTCCGCCAAACATTGATTGTCGGCGGCGGCCAAGATCATTCGCCCCACGCGTGGATCAACGGGTAAACGACCCAAGCGTTTACCGATTTCGGTCAATCGTCGATAACCATCAATAGCGCCTAATTCATGCAGCGTACGATACGCGTCACGAATCATGTCTGGCTGCGGCGCATCGAGCAATGGGAAATCCTCTAGCTCTCCCAGTTGCAATATTTTGGTTTGCAGGATGACAGCGGCTAGATCCGTGCGACGTATTTCGGGCGTGGTGAAACGAGGTCGCGATTGATAATCTTCTTCGCTAAACAGGCGAATACAAATACCGGGTGCGGTTCGACCGCAGCGGCCTGCCCGTTGATCGGCGGCCGCTTTGGCAATCGGTTCAATAGGGAGTCGCTGTACTTTTGACTTCGGCGCATATCGACTGATACGGGCAGTACCCGTATCGATGACATAACGAATACCGGGAACCGTTAGCGACGATTCCGCAACATTCGTTGCCAGCACGATGCGCGGTTTTTGATGAGCTTGAAAAATCTTTTGTTGTTCAGCTTCTGTCAGCCGCGCGTAGAGCGGCAAGATTTCGTAGCGTTCATTCCAATTGCGGCGTGTAAAATGCCCACGTAATCGACGGCTGCCCTCGCGTATATCCCGCTCTGTCGGCAAAAAGATTAGGATATCCCCATAGGTTTCACCGAGCAATTCATCGACGGCAGCGACCATCCCAGAGAGCGGATCCTCGCCATCGGCGTCCTGATCGTCATCTTGGTTATCGATCGATAAAGGTCGGTATCGAATCTCAACGGGATATCCTCGACCTGATACTTCCACAATCGGCGCAGGTCCCAGTTCATCCTGAAAATGGGCTGCGAACCTTTCCGCATCGATCGTCGCACTGGTGATGATCAACTTTAGGTCTGGCCGTTTCCCTCGAAGCTGATGAAGATAGCCCAATAAAAAATCGATGTTCAACGATCGTTCGTGAGCCTCGTCGATAATGATCGTGTCGTATTGATCCAGAAACCGGTCCGTCTGGGTCTCGGCCAGTAGTATTCCATCGGTCATCAACTTGATGAGCGAATTAGGTGAGGTCTGGTCATTAAAGCGAATTTTGTAGCCGACGCGCTGCCCCACTTTGGATTGCAGTTCCTCAGCAACGCGTGTGGCCACGGAGCGAGCCGCCAATCGCCGAGGTTGAGTGTGTCCAATGATTCCATACTTACCCAAGCCCGCCTCCAAACATAGCTTGGGAAGTTGCGTGCTTTTACCGGAACCTGTTTCGCCGCACAGCACAAGCGTCTGTCGATTTTTGATCAGCTCGATAATCTCTTCCCGATGTTTGGTGATGGGGAGTTCTGAATCGTAAATCAGTTCAGGGATCGAGGCGCCGCGCGCGGCTGCCAATTGTTTGGATTGCTCGACCGACTCTTGCCACTGCAACCATTGCTGGGACACTTCCTCGGTTTCGGCGCGTTTTTGCAAGAGCCGACTATGCCGCTGTTTGAGGCGATGTCGATCGCAAATCAAACATTCTTGGAGTTGAGTAAGGGAAGGAATCATCATAGAGGAATCGCAGCCATTTCGTGCAAATACAAAGCAACCGTGTAGACACTAAGACCGCGATTGTAGACAATCGTTCATCAGTACCCTTTTCACACCATACCTTCGTAAGAGTATTGTCATCGATGTCTGCTGTTCGGCAAGTGACGTGGACCAATGATTTAGGAACTTGGTTGCTGGCGGCGGAGAACGATGTACTTTTGCTGTTGCTTCCTCCCGACCATCGCTCAAACAAGATTGCCGACAAGTCGAGCCCACAGACAGACTCTTTTTTCCGCGCGGTGATTGATCAATTGGAAAGCTATTTTGCTGGTGAGCGGCGACACTTTGATCTGCCGCTTGACCTCCGCGGGACGCCCTTTCAAAAGTCGGTTTGGAGAGAACTGACACGCATACCCTACGGCGAAACGATCAGTTACGGACAATTGGCGACTAGGATCGGTAATCCGGCGGCTTCGCGCGCGGTTGGGGCAGCCAACGGCCGAAATCCTATTTCGGTGATCGTTCCCTGCCACCGTGTGATTGGAGCTGGGGGAAAACTGACCGGTTATGCGGGAGGACTAAATTGCAAAAATTTCCTGCTCCAACTGGAGCGAACCAGCCTTGCCATTGATTGCGCCCAGGTCATTTAGGAACCGCTGCGCCCGCCAAACTAGGAGCGGTTTTGGTTGCCGCCATACTCTGCGAACAAAGGTGCGTACGGTCACCTATACCGAGCGTTTTTCTGGAATTTGTATGGATACGACGTCAGGATCTTTCCATTTCTTTGGATCGAAATGCTGCGTGTAAACACCGAAGTCATGAAAGGCTATACGTTTGGCCAAGCGGTAAGCCCAACTGCGTTCCGGGATTTCAATACCTGGCACATATTGAGATCTCCGCGGTGTGATGTTCTCTAATTCTTTAAATACCGTTTTGCGCTGCGTTGTATCGCGGGCTTGGTGCTTTTCAGCCAAATCCAACAGCAAATCGGGTCGCTCTAACACAACACATCCACGAGTGTGTTCAGCCGCCAGCCGTCTGAAGTCGCGCAGAAATTCACTTTGATTGAAAACTTCTTTCAGCGGTTTTTTATCGTGGATCGATTCGGTTGCCAGTTGGATAATTGGGCAGGGTTCGATGTCACCACCCGGGCCGATATGATGCGTAAAGCCGGTAGCAGCAGGACAGAGCGCACGACCTTCGCCATCATGATACGCATCAATCACAATAATCGGCTTAGTCGCTCGCGTATCCACTACGAATTGTCGCACTCGGCGAAGTTCTTCGGTATTGAGGGCTAGTTCGGGCGAACTCTCTGGTCCCACGACGCGATACACGTGGAACCAACAGTACATCACGCCCATTTGGATCAACTGATTGACCCAACGGTCCGTAAGCAAATCATCGATGTTCGTCTTGCAAACACTGGTACAAACGCCTGTGAGGACTTTATTGTTCAAACAGTTTTTTAAACCTTCCATGGTTTTGCTAAAAACACCATCGCGACCTCGGCGTTGATCGCTGACGATCTCACTCCCTTCAACGCTGATCAACGGCGTCACATTTCCCAGTCGTCGCAATTCTTTCGCGATATCATCGGTGATGAATTGGCCGTTGGTAAACACTTGAAAATAAGCGTCGGGATGAGCAGCCAGAATGTCTAGAATCTGGCGGTGCATAAAGGGCTCACCACCGAGAATACCAAAGAATGAATTGCCCATCGCTTTGGCTTCATTGATCAGACGGTTCATTCCTTCCAGTTCGATCTTGGTTTGTTTGGCTGCGACATCAACCCAACAACCTTGACAGCGAAGATTACAACTGTTGATGATCGAGATATACAGAAAAGGTGGGAAGAACTCGCCACGCTTCAATCGGGCTTTATGTTTCTGAACGCTTCTCAAACCCTTCCAACCCGCTTGGTAGGCAAGTTTCCAGAGCAAACGCTTGTCCGTTTCCCAAAGAAGCCGTTTGGCCAAACGAAGATACATAGGTCCGTCCTCAACCTCAGGCGGTCGGCCGAGGTGAAAGTTTGAATTTCTGTGGAAAGTACATAGCATGATACCATGCCTATCTATTATCCTGGAACTAACACCCTCAAAAGTAGGTAAATTATCCCCACAAATCGTGGGCTTCAGGGATCTGTAGCGATAGGAGTTGACGTTTTGAGCGACAACGACGAAATCGATCTTCTCGAACTGGCCAAACATGGTGATCGAACGGCACTTGGTTCGTTGCTGGAAAACTACCGACCTTATTTGTTGGTGTTAGCGCAAAAGTATATGGATCCGAAGCTGCAAGGTCGGTTAGATCCTGCCGACATCGTGCAGGTCACCTTCATGGAAGCCCAGCGCGACTTGGAATCTTTTCGAGGCGAAGATATCGCTTCGATGTTGGCATGGTTGCGGAACATTTTGCGAAACAATGTTGCCTCGATGCACCAACATCATTTGGCAACGAAGAAACGAAGTGCCCGGATGGAGATAGGCTTTCATCACGCCGCGACCGACAGTCAACCTGGTATTGGAGAAATAATACCATCGGAGACAACCAGTCCGAGTCAGCAAGCGATGCGTGGCGAGGCGGTTGTCGAATTGGCTGAATCAATGTCGAAACTTCCCGCCAGTCAGCAAGAAGCATTGCGTCTGCGATATATGGAGGGCTGGACCCTGAAGAAGATCGCCGAACATATGCAGAAAACAGAGATGGCCGTAGCGGGCTTGCTGAAACGTGGTCTTCAAGGTCTTCGCGAGGATTTGGATAACTCGTCCACTTATTAATTTAGCCATATCATCATTTAGCCATACCGCGCATGGGAGACTTGTTGAGTACCATTGGGTGCGGCATCTGGCGCTAGCGCGACATCGGCATCACAACGTAAGCGTAACCGTCATCTGTCATAAAGACGACCGCTTCTTGTTCGCCACCCAATTCAATTTTGAAGGTGCATTCCGGTTCGAGCACTTTCAGGAAATCGCCGACAAATCGATTATCGAGCGTAACGTTGATATCTTTGCCATCGTAAGCGATTGGAAATTCAACTCGCGATTGGCCAATGTTGGAAGTCTTGGCTGTCAGGATCAGAGAACCTGCGCCGAAATGGAATTCAATACCACGGCTTTCCGCATCGGTGACAATCGACGCTTGACGCAACGCAGCGTAGAACGGTCCTACGGTGCATTCGATGGTGAGTATATCTTCGCGACTCGGGAAAACTTTTCGCCAATTTGGAAAACGCCCTTCGACCAACCGCGAGTAAATGATGCAGCGGGATGTTCTCACCAGGACATCGTTGGCTCGCGTTGCGACATCAACCGATTCTTCCTTGTCATGGATGGCTCGTTCGAGCAGGGTCAAGGCGCGGGTGGGAATGATGGTGTTATTAGAATTCGATTTGCCGCCGACCGAGGTACCTTTACCGACCATCCGTGCCATGCGACGGCCATCGGTACCTACAGCGGTGATATCTTCATCGCCCATTTCAAACAAAACACCACCCAGCGCATAACGGCTGCTTTCATTATCGGTGGCAAAAACGGTACGGCGAATCATCTCTTTGAGCATACGAGCGGGCAAAACGTGATAGACCGATTCTTCAAACGGTACCACCGGTGGGAACTCATCTGGATTAGCACTCGGCAATTCAAATTTGCTGTAATTGCCCTTAACCATCATGCCGGTATCTTCGGTCACGATGTGGATGAATTCGTCAGAACTCTCTCGCAAGATCGACGCCATTCTCTGTACGGGCAATAACGCTTTGCCCGGTACTTCGATCTCGATTCCCTCAACTTGGACGCGGATTCCAACTTCCATGTCGGTTGCCATCAACGTCACCGAATCAGGATTGGCATCCATGCGAATGAAGGTCAGAATTTCTTTTGGACTGCGACTAGGAGCAACGCTCGCGGCAATTTGGAAAGCAGCCCAAAGTTTTTCTCGGTTACAGACCAATTTCATGATGAACGATCCTGTTACGAAACGAGTCCCGGAGAAGTGTTCAAGTCGATCGATAATTTTTCGAAAGTTCAATCTAAACTTTGCGGTTCAGTTTGAAGCTTGCAGATCACTAACGTTATTTAGGACCATGTTTTACTCTCCCAAATGGTTTTCAAAAAGCACTGAGAAGGTAATTTTGCATTTTGGTGTCTTGAATCTTATCTATCTATTTTTAAACATTAGTCTTAGTAGTAGAGAGCTGAGTAAAAATGTCAGTTCCTGGCGGCCTAGCGGCATTTGAGGCTATAAAAACAAGGAAAAAGTAAAATTTCAAGGTTGTGGATAACACGTTGATAGAATGTCCAAAAATGTTCACAAGTGGCAGTAGTTACGAACATCTTTTGACATCGCGGAAGTCCAATGTCGGAGGGAAAGGGAATTGCGGCAGTCCCAGAAACAAACGGTTGACCGGTTTTCCACAGATTTTTTTCGACAGATTCTTCTCGCTGGCGCTTTTAGCGGCGACCGAGGATCGACCTTTTAAGCGGAACATTTGTTAAAAAGCCCTCCCGAAGGCGGTGTCGGCCGCTTGGTCCTGCAGCGTAATGCTACGGTTGAAATGGATCAGCCGGTTTGCAGGAATAGCGACATCAATTCCTGATAGGCTTTGGCTAAATCTGGATCGCTTTGCAGATCACCCTCGGTCTTGCGACAGGCGTGCAAAACGGTCGAATGATCTCGACCACCGAAATAATGTCCGATCTGTTGTAAGCTCAAACTGGTCAACTGTCGGCAGAGATGCATTGCCAGACCGCGCATACGGACGAGGTTCGCTTTGCGGGTTGTGCCTCGAATATCGGCGAGTTTGATTTGGAAGTGTTGAGCGACAGCTTTGGCAATATCGGCGACGTTGGGAGCAGCCGCTTGATTTTGGGCGCTCAGAAGTTTCTTCAGTGCTTCATCTTGAGGTTCACCGGGCATCATGACTTGCCCCATCGGCAATTTAACCAGCGCAGCTTTCAGCTGTGTGGCTCGCAAGCCGGTGGGGAGGTCACGGGCTAGTTTTTCGAGCCATTCAGCAGGAATATCCAATCGCAATTGTTTGGCGAAGGCATTGAGTAGAACTAAACGTGCTTCAGTACCAGGGGGTTCCACGGGGACAGGAAAACCTGCCGAGAGGCGACTGATCAGTGGTGCTTTGAAGCCGCGGATACTGGCAGGCAAGCGAGGTAGGGAGGTCACAAAAGACCCGCCCGCTGCGGCGATAGCGTCCAGGGTAGAAATGAGTTCTTCCTGCGCGGCAGGTTTGGTTGCGATTTCCTGCAAGTCATCGATCACCAACAGATCGCTGCGGCGATAATGTTCGCGAAAGTCGTCCAGACCACTTGTTTGAATCGCCGAATGAAGGTCGCGAGAAAAATCACCACCATGAATCAACCGGCGGCTCTTTCCTTTTTGATCTTTGCCACATTGAGTGAGGATCGTCATGAGCAAAGCCGATTTACCAACTCCTGATGGACCATAGAAAACAATCGGTGACAGTGCGGTTACACCATCTTGTTCGATTTGTTTAAAGATTTGTTCAACCCAGCGATTTTCAATACCGCCGATAAAACTCTGGAGAAGATGCTGGTTTTCGATGCGATCGCCTTTGGTCGGCGAGCGAAGTTGTTTTAGCAATATCGAGAATGTTCCCACCATCTATAAGATCCTTGTTAACCGATCGTAGAGTTGTGGGAACTATGTGCAAACAATGGTTGCTTTTTCAGTTTTTTTACGCAACCGACAATCCGTCTGACCGCTTCTTCGATTTCCTCAACTGTCGTGAAACGGGAAAGGCTGAAACGAATAGAGCTTTGCAGTAATTCCGAGGGGACTTGCATCGCCGTAAGCACATGCGAAGGCTGAGAACTTCCGCTGGCACAAGCTGAACCTGTACTACAAGCCAGGCCACACAGATCCAGAGCCATTTGCAATGCTTGACGATCACAACCAGGAAAACCAATGCTGCTGGTATGGGGTAGTCGCTGGGCGGCGACACCATGAATGACAATGTCGGGCAATTCGCTGAGCAGTTTCTTTTCGAGTGTTTGATGCAGTTGGCACATCCGTTGGATCGCTGAGTTCTGTTGAGCCAGTGTGACTTTCAGCGACTCGTGAAAAGCGGTTGTCAGCAGCGGTGATTCGGTACCGGGACGCAAGCCGAGTTGCTGGAACCCGCCGAAAAGTTGGGGTTGAACGTTAATCGGACCGCGAAGTATTAGAGCTCCGATGCCGATAGGGCCGTGTAATTTATGAGCAGTTAACGTGAGAGCATCGGCACCGCATGAAGCGAACGATAACGGAATCTTGCCAACAGCTTGAACGGCATCGGTATGTACGATCGCTTCGAATCGATGCGCCAGTTCAATGACATCCTCAATAGGTTGCAAAACGCCCGTTTCATTATTGGCTACCATCACACTGATCAACGAAACAGGCTTGCGACTGTTTTGGCCTTGGATGAGCCAATCTTCGAGAATATCCAAACGGATAACACCTCGTTGATCTACCGGTAAAATTCGTACGCGATCGGCGTAGAGCGAATCGATTTTTTTGGCAGCTTCCAAAACACTTGGATGCTCGATCGATGAGACGATGATGGTTCCAGGATACTGATCGGCTAAACCGAAAAGAGCCAAATTGTTTGCTTCTGTTCCACCACTGGTCCAAATCAATCGATCGGAATCCATACCATGCGTGCGACATGCGAGTGCAGTGAGGATGCCATCGCGAGCATCTTCCACCCAGCGTCTCGCAATACGGCCTTCTTGATGCTGACTTGCCGAATTACTTCCCAGACGTGACAGAGGTTCCGATACGATCGCTCGAGACATAAACTCAGCCACATGACGATCCAAAGATGTCGTTGCGTTATTGTCGAGGTAGATTCGGTCGAGTGCAGAAGTCATTAAACGTGAGGTGATGAAACCAAGGAGTAAAATTAAGCCTACGGCTATCTAGAAACCAGAACGATGAGTCAGCCAAACCTTCTTATTCCACTGCAGCATTTTTTTGGTCTGAATCGGCGGTTGCCTGGACATTTTTATTGGCGGTCGACGAAGGAAACTTGGCAACAACTTTCGACAGTTCGCCAGCGCTATCGTAGGCTTTGAGTCGATCCAGAATCGTGCTGATCGCTGGTTCATCTTGGCGAGCGTGAGCTTCTGCCAACTCCATGCTGGCACTCTGCACAACCGATTCATTTCGTTCAGGAATGAGACTGCTGTCGTTTGTTCCACTGATATAAAGTTCCATCAACGGAGGAATCGCCCAGTACATATCGCAAAAAACGAGATCCTGGATGGTAGGCCAAAGTTCGGCTGACCGCTTGGGATGACTTGTCGACCACTTGGGCCAAAAAAAATCCGTCTCGTTGCGTTGCTCCAAAATCTGATACAAGATGGCCGCATCTCCCTGGACTGGGGCAGAACCGAATTCTTCGAATTGAACTAAATCCCATTGGACTTGTTGCCCAGGTCCTAACGGTTTTAAATGCGAAGAGATAGCAAGATCTGTCGCCGCACACAGAGGAAAAGTCTGCTGAACAGGCCAAACCTGCAACTTCACAACAGGGATTTGAACATAGCTGAAGTTGCGAACCACGAGATCTTGCTTGGAGATCTCAACTCCACTGACACTGCCAAAAACGAGAATGGCTAGGAACAGAAAAAAGAGCACCGCCGCACCGCCGATGGGCCAAACCCACCAAGCCACGCGGCCCGCTCGCGAAGTTTTCCACTGCACCATTCCCTTGGAGTGACTCGTCGCCATACAGAGTGTGTGTTCCGCTGAATGAATTTAGGATTTGAAGGTTTTGCCAAAATGTCGCATCAGATCGAGCGAACTTCTCTTGCGATGAACTGGCCAAATATGATGTATTGTAGGCAGAATTGGCGAGCAAAGTTGCTCGGAACCAGACTTTCGCCAAGTAGTTTCAGCTAGGCGTTTTACTTTTTTCAGGGGGGTAGCTCGACGTGTATCGCGGCGTGTCGCAGTCAATTTCCCCATGGCAGAGCTCAAGTCATTCATCATATAACTCTAAGGAGTGTTCTTCTAAAGTAGTAAATTCAGTTCTTGTGAGTAAAAGTCGTGGTCGATTTTTCTTTGAGGACTATCTACGAGAGTCAGCGCAGCCGATGGCGGGGCCTCACCGGGCGGCCCAGGGGAGTGTGCGGCCGGAGACCGAGGAGGATGTTGAGGTACGGATGCAGCGGGTGGAAGGAGTGCTGTTTATTTCCCGCGAGTCGCTCACGACTCGTCGATTAGCTCATTTAGCTGGCTTGGCGGATGCGACAGAAGCCCGTACACTAATTCGCCGATTAAACGAACGTTACGAGAAGGTAGGACGCGCGTTTCGAATTGAAGAGGTGGGTGGCGGTTTTGAAATGCTGACCAAACCTCAATTTGCACCTTGGTTGCGGCGGTTAGGTCATGTTCCTCCGGAGGAGCGACTGACGGCAGCCGGAATGGAGGTGTTGGCGATTATCGCCTACCGACAACCTGTGATGCGGGCTGATATCGAAGCGATTCGTGGAGTCAGTAGCGAAGAGGTATTAAAGCAGCTTTTGAGTCGAGATTTGGTAAGAATTAGTGGTCGAAGTGAAGAATTAGGCAGACCCTATCTTTACGGGACGACCAAACGTTTTTTAAAAATGTTCGGATTGAAGAGCTTAGAAAAGCTTCCTCGCGCCGATTGGATAAACGAAACTTGGGATGTCGAAGAGTTGCCTGACGAATCGTCGGGCATCCAAGAGGGTGGCAACCATCCTGGTTCGCCCACTCTGTTTTCTTCGCACTCCATGAATAATAATGGATTCAATGGTAATAGAGCGAGTTCGGAAACCTCCCAGGGCTTGCAAGAATTGCAGGACTTGGTAGATAACCGGATAAGTGAAAAAGACACTCGTACTGACAGTAAAGTAAATTCCGTAGACCTGCAGCCTGGCACCGACACAAAGGAGTCCATCGTGAAACTAGCGAACTCTGCTATTGGCCTCGCCTTTGAGAGCGAGGAGAATCTCGAAGAACAGTTGGCAGTAGCAAGCCGTCTAGCGTCCATTCCAGTCGCCGTCGATGAAGATGAAGATGAGGATTTTGAGGACGACGACGAAGAATACGAAGATGAAGAAGATGAGGACTTCGAAGAATACGAAGACGAAGAAGATGAGGAGCTAGACGAAGACATCGACGAAGACTTCGAAGACGAAGACGAATCGGAAGACGATGAGTCCTTTGAGGACGAAGAGGAAGACGAGTGGGAAGAAGTCGACGAAGAGGATGATGAATCCGAAGAGGACGAAGAAGACGAAGACTGGGATGATGAGGACGATGACGATTGGGATGACGACGATGAAGAAGAGGAAGAGGAAGAGGAAGACTGGGAGTAATCCGCACTTCTAGTTTTTCCAATTGCATCCGCCCATAGCCATGAAGCATGATACAGAAGGGGTCGTTCAAACCGGCGACCCCTTTTTTTCGTTCATGGTCGTGCTGTAAACCAAATAGTCCATGCGCGGCGAACCGCTACAATCCAACCACCAATGGAGAGGAATCAGATGCTCAGCGGAGTCACCCTGACCTGTTTTTCTCTAAGCTATCTTGTTGTCCTGCTATTGGAATCCACGCGACTGCTGTGGCGAATCAAGTATCGCATGGTGGCGGTGTGGTTCATGCTCGCTTTGGGCTTGTTTACCCACGCGGTTTATCTTTGGAATGTAGGCCAACGAGAACTGCAGGAGCAAGGGTCTAACGGCTTATTCTCGAGTTGGCACGACTGGTCGTTGCTCGCCGCTTTTGGCTTAGCCGTCATCTATACAGCCCAGCTATGGAAAAGGCCGGAAACAGCGGTCGGAACCTTCATCATTCCTTTGATTCTTCTCTTGATCGGACTCTCTTGGTTCGTGGCGGCAGCGGAACCATTCCCGCGGAGCACAACGGTCAGCATTTGGGGAATCGTACACGGCAGTTCGCTTTTGATCGGCACCATGGTCGTTAGCTTGGGCTTTGCTTTTGGTTTGATGTACCTGGTACACGCGCATCAACTGAAGCAAAAGCGCCGAAAGCTATCGGCATTTCGTTTGCCATCGCTGGAATACCTTCAATCTCTCAATCGAAGTTGTCTTTATGTTTCGACCCTCTTTTTGGCGTTAGGTTTCCTATCGGGAATCATCTTGAATCTGAATCTCAAAGGAAAGGTGGGTTGGACCGAAGGAGGCGTGCTGGTTTCGCTGTTACTTATCGCATGGTTAGTTAGCGCGATTTGGATTGATCGCTTCTATCATGGAGGTGGTCCGGGGCGCAGAGTTGCTTATCTCACCATGATCAATTTTTGCTTTTTGGTTTCCGCGCTGCTGGCGGTTGTGGCTACGCCGCACGGCCGAGAGCCAGCGGCAAATAGGTTACCTTCCCAACTTCCACCCGCACCCACTTCTGCTCCGGTTGAGGTGCAACCATGAAGTTGGTAATGGTCGGTTGCAGCCACCATCGCACCCCTGTGGAATTGCGCGAGCGATTGGCCTTCAATAACGATCAGGCTATCGAGGCGATGAATTCGCTGAGCCGATTGTATCCAGGTACAGAAGCGGTCTTGTTGAGCACTTGTAATCGCGTTGAGTTTTACGCAGCCTGCTCGGATGATTCGATCCAAATCCCTAATCCCGTCGAACTCGCCAACTTTATCGCCAAGTTTCATCAGCTTGAACCCGATTTGTTGCTCAAGCATGTGGTTCAGTTTGACAATCGCGAAGCCGTCCAGCATTTGTTCGCGGTGGCGGCAAGCCTCGATAGTATGATTATCGGTGAAGCGCAGATTATCTCGCAAGTCAAGCAAGCCTATGAGTTGGCGCGTACCGCCGAGCAGACCGGACCGATAACGCACGCCGTATTTCAGCATGCAAGTTATGTGGCCAAGCGAGTGGCTTCCGAGACTTCCATCCAGCGGCGGCGTATCAGCATTCCGAGTGTGGCGGTGAGCGAAGTGGCTGCCGAGTTTTTTGAGCGATTTGATGATAAGCAAATTACGCTCATCGGCGCAGGTGAAATGGGGGAAGAAACGCTGCGATATCTTTTGGAGGCGGGAGCAAAGAAGATCACGATCGTGAATCGTTCCACGCAGCGGGCTGCCGAATTGTCGCAGAAACTCGCAGGCAAAGTGGTCCCCTGGGAATTTTTGCCGGAGCAATTGCAGGAAGCCGATTTGGTGGTGAGCACCACAGGTGCAAAGCAACCTATTGTGGACATGGAAATGTTTCAAGCGCTGTGGCGGAAACGTCGACAGCGAACGATGTTGATTTTGGATTTGGCAGTGCCGCGCGATTTCGTCGCAGAGATCGGCAACATCGATGACGTCTATCTTTATACCGTGGACGATCTACAAAAAGTGTGCGATCGAAATCGTATCTTGCGGGAACAAGAATGGCCGAAAGCCAAACGCATCATCGATGAAGAAACCGACCGCTTTATGAGCGAATTAAGGCATCGTTCAACCGGTCCGGTCATTCAGCGATTGCGCGAACAGGCCGAAGCGATCAAAGATGCCGAACTTGCTCGTCTGCTGGGACGACTCCAAAACAAAGGAATCGACGACAGCACACGCGAGGAAATCAAGATCGCCATGGAACGGCTGGTTAACAAACTATTGCATCCACCACTGCAATCGCTCCGCGAAC
The DNA here is from genome assembly GCA_044359485.1 of Pirellulaceae bacterium. Taxonomy (GTDB): domain Bacteria; phylum Planctomycetota; class Planctomycetia; order Pirellulales; family Pirellulaceae; genus JAFLCP01. Next base: position 23,262 of record JBIKMB010000007.1, read on the forward strand.
AAGATCAGCCGGAACAACATGTTACATTGATCGATGCATTGAAGAGATTATTCCAGCTGCGCGAATAAGCTCACACCCTCAGCGACTATGGGTCACTGGGCAGCATGATCAAGCTTGCAGGGTGAAGCTCGCCTAGTCACGCCTGCATGTTTAAGCTGTGCCGTCGCTTTGTTGTCCGGCGTAACGCAGCAAGTTGTAAAACGCATCGCGGGCAGCGTCGATATCGAGTTGCGAGGCGACTTCGACATTCTTGCGCCATTTGCGTTGCAAGCGTTGATCGCAGACGGTCATGCCGCGGGTTAAGTCGCCAGATTCCTCCACCCGCATTGCGATTTCGACAGTCTCGAACAACGATCTTTCCGTTACCATCATGACGCCCATGAGCGCTTGAAATGCGATCGTCTCGCTTCCCAAGAGTTTTCGATGCGTGCGAAAATAATGAGGAATTAAAGCGTGCAATATGTTGCCCGCTCGACTGTATTTCGGAGGCAGTGAATCGATTAACTCCAGTCCAAACGAAAGTTTCGTGGAGACTTCCAGCGGTATTAGCGTTTTAGTGGTCAAAGATTGCAGCGCGATTTCGGCAGCGGTGGGATCGAAATGCATATTGAATTCTGCGCAAGGCGTGCAATCCCCTTGAGCACTGGTTGTACCACCGACCATGATCAAGCGATGCACCAAGGGAATCAAGCCTGGATCCCGCAGAAAAGCGCGAGCAATACCCGTTAGTGGTCCCATCGAGATAATCGTTAACTCGCCAGGATTGGCCCGAATTTGATCCGAGATCAACTTTTCGCTGCTCATCAAGTGCTGACGACCAATGGCTTCCCAATGAGTGTTGGCCAAACCATCCTCGCCGTGGATTTCGCGTCCATCGAGCACCGGCGCCCCCTCGGGATCCATCGCACCGCCGATACGCGGATGGCGGGGTGGATCGAGTTGTTCGAGCAGAGCTTGCACGTTGCGAGTGCTCCGCTGAGCATCCACGGTTCCAGCCGTTGCGGTGATCGCTACCACATCGAGTCTAGGATCGAACAATGCCAATGTCAGAGCCACAGCGTCATCAATTCCTGGATCGCAATCAATTAGCACTTTCTGAGGCATAAGCCCATCCATCCTCTGGACAATCGCGGGTGAAGACCGGAAAACACACTACTGTAAAACAGTTTTACTTCAGCCACTACCCCGGATGCATGCTGATGATCGAACAAGCATTGGACCAGGTGCAAAGCGGTCGCGACCTCGAACCGCAACAAATGCGGGAAATTATGGAGCAAGTCCTATCGGGTTCTATCGCTCCTGATCGAATGGGTGAATTTCTTTTAGAGCTTAAAAAGAAGGGGGAATCGGTCGGGGAAATCGCCGGTGCAGCCCTAGCGATGCGCGAGAAAATGCTCCCGATTCGCTCCTGTGGCAGCGGAATTTTGGATACTTGCGGTACCGGTGGAGATGGAAGCAAGACATTCAATATTAGCACCGCTGCCGCCATCGCTGCTGCCGCTGCCGGGGCAACGGTCGCCAAACATGGGAATCGCAAAGTCACCAGCAGCACCGGTTCGGCCGACGTGCTGCAAGCATTGGGAATCGAAATCGAGGCGGAACGGGATGTGGTCGAACGCTGCTTGGATGACCTGGGCCTTTGCTTTTGTTACGCGCCCAAATTGCATCCCGCCATGCGGCATGTGGCCGAAGTTCGCAAACAACTCAAAGTGCCAACCCTTTTTAACTTGCTCGGACCGCTGTGCAATCCAGCAGGCGCGGTCTATCAAGTGCTCGGTACGGGTAACGCAGACTTGCAAAAAAAACTCGCTGCAGCCCTCCAGTACATGCCCATCCGTCGAGCTTGGGTGGTGCGCGGCTTAGATGGTGTCGATGAAATTTCTATCAGTGGCATTACGGAGGTGATCGAAGTGACTCCGGAGCATCTCGCTTATCGCCAAGTGCAACCGGCCGATTTTGGACTAGAAATCGCCTCACGCGAAGCGCTATTTGCGGACGATCCAGAGCAAAGTGCCGCGGTGATACGACGCGTGTTCGCAGGGGAAAAGGGACCTTGCCGAGATGTGGTCGTCATCAATGCGGCCGCCGCACTGTTCGTCGCCGGCATGGAAAACGATCTCTCCACAGCTGCTCGTCGCGTAGAACGCGCCATCGATTCGGGGCGGGCCGCCGAAATTATTCGCGAGTTGGCCCGAATCACACACCAATAACGGCCCCCTGCCCATAGCAGTACCTGTCACCAACAGGCCCCGCTAGCAACAGGCACTGCTAGCAACAGGCACTGCTAGCAACAGGCACTGCTAGCAACAGGCACTGCTAGCAACAGGCACTGCTAGCAACAGGCACTGCTAGCAACAGGTACTGCTAGCAACAGGTACTGCTAGCAACAGGTACTGCCAATACAGATAAAGCGCGGCCTTATCGACCGTCACTGCAGCGATTCAGTCGATCGGTGCAAGTGAAGTCAAAGCGTAGTCGTCAACCGCGCTGTGGGTCCAGTTCATTCCGAATCTTCTTCCTCGACCGGCTCGGGATACTCTTCCGAATTTATCCAGGCATTCCCGAGCGCTTCGTTAAAACTCTTCAGTACGATGCGGCCTTTGAAAATGCAGTAGGCTTCCTTGGCGGTTAAGGGTCGCAGGCGTGAACCTGTCGGAAACCAGAGCACTTCTTCGCGAGAAACCACCGCAATACCGCGCAATTTGCCACGCTGGGTTTCAGCGATCAAAATGGGTTCGCGGAAAAAAATGCCTAATTGCAATTTCTTGATCTTCGTATGCCCAGCATCCTTGAGCCGTTGTTGCAAAGGTTTCAGCACCGTGTTGTACATCGGTGGCAGGTCCTTAACATCAAACTCGCGGATATCCGGATGCTCGAAAGACCAACCGGCAAACGCGGCATAGATGTCTTCGATCGGTAAATCGGCCAAATCGGCTTGGAATGCATACGTCATCGGGCCGCTGATCGCGATGTTACAAATCTGCATAGGTCCTAAATCGTAGTGATACCGAAAGAGATAAATATCTTGAACGTCATTGAAGCCTGGCCAATACAGTTCGCGATGATCGATTAGTTCTAGTTTGGTAGGGGGTGCCGTGTAGTTAGCCGGTTCGCTCAGCCAAAGCGCGATCTTAGCTTCTGCTTTAGCTTCATCGGTCAAATATTTAGGCGCAATCATGTCATCCAGTCCGAGTTCTTTCGCATACTCGATCACCCGCAAGCGGGCTGCCGGTTCCCTTGCCAAGGCGACCAGTTCTTTGCGGCCATGATCGGCACCTAAGCGAGCTAGAGCCCCAAAGGCTTCCGCTTGTAAATGTCGATGGCGCAGTTCCGAAGCTTGGTTCAACTTGCCAATAGCAGATTCATCACCCAGCAGGCCTGCACAGTAGCAAAGCGACACCGCCAGCGCGATCGATTCGCGAAGCGTCTCTTGAATGACGATCACTTCTTCCCCGAAGGTGCGAGGGTTTTCCTCAAATTGTTCCAAGCGACGAACGATCGAGCCAAGCAATTCGATCAACTCTTTGCGACGCGCATAACCAGGATGCTTTTCGAGCTTTCTTTTCGTCATCACAAAATTGGACAAGTCGATGATACCAGCCGCTAGATGCTGGTGCTCAATGGCGCGAAAGGCTGCTGGGAATACGGCATCGACCGACCAAGTGAGCAGATGATAGAGAGGGCTAATTCCAACCAGCAAACCTTCCACTTTCTTGGGTGGATGGTGTTCGAGTAATTCCACTAACGTTTTGAGATCCTCCGGTTCACTTTGTACCGCGAGCATTTGGAGGGTCATTCCCTGCATACCGGTTTCGTTTTCAGGGATTGCCATGTACAAGCGTTTGAGCACCGAGGGCGCTGCCACTCTCTTGAGTTTCAGGTCGGGAGTCGCTTTTGCCACGTTGCCGGTTACCAAGCGCGCGAATCGCTGGCCGACCAGAGTGAACGCATTTCGGCCGTTATACTGGACTTCATCCAGCGGCTTTGCCTTTTCGAGCATCTGAGTGTAAGTCTCGAGAATCTGGAGAATCTCCGCAGCGGTTGCAGCGTTAATTTTTTTGTGAATTGCCTCCAGCTCAACTGGGTGGTAGAGCATGGTTGGAAGCAGAAGTTGGGTGATGGTCTCGACAGTCGAATTCATGCTGATTTCTCTCCAAATCTGGTACTTTTTGTCTTAAATTCGATCGTCAAAGCGCTGGAACACGATACAATACCCACTGTAGGTATACTCGCTTGCGGTACGCCAATTCGATCATTTAGGTAGCACGTCCGGTAGGTTCCATTGTCATCGTCGAAAGTTTCCGCTAATCCATCCTCTCCAACCGCGTCCACTCGATTTGAAGACCTGGGTCTTTCCAAGATCATGCTGCGTGCTTTACATCGAGTTGGCTATCAAAGTCCATCTGATATTCAGGCCAAGCTCATCCCTTTGGCCCTAGAAGGTGGCGATGTCATCGGTCAAGCACGCACAGGCACGGGTAAGACAGCGTCCTTCGCCATTCCCATCCTTGAACAATTAGATCCTCTGCGTGAATGCCGTAATCCACAAGCGTTGATTTTGGTCCCCACTCGCGAATTAGCTGAACAAGTATACCAAGAAATTGTCCGTTTAGCATATGGTTGTCCAACGTCCGCAGTCGTACTTTCTGGAGGAAAGCATCTCCAGCGGCAGATGAAACAACTGGGGGAAGGCGTTCAGATTGTTGTTGGGACTCCGGGTCGGGTGATAGACCACCTTCGCCGCGGGACGCTGAAACTGGACGATCTGTGGTGTGTTGTGTTGGACGAAGCGGATCGGATGCTGGACATCGGCTTCAGGCCGGACATCGAGCGGATCTTGAAACGCTGCCCGGCCGATCGCCAAACGTTGCTGCTGAGCGCCACGTTGGCTCCCGAAATTCAAAAGTTGGCCGATCGTTATTTGGTCGAACCGAGTCGAGTCGATTGTTCGAACAAAGAGATCTCGGTCGATACGATCGAGCAGCGGTACATGACGGTGGAACCGCTGGATAAATTTGATTTGCTTTTGGCCTTATTAGAGCGAGAAAAGCCTCCTCAGGCGATCATATTTTGTCGCACCAAGCGAGGTACCGACAAATTGTATCGCGCTTTGGAGAAGAAGTTATCCAAGAAGCCCTATTGGTCAGATCGCAAAATGGGCTGCATTCACGGCGATATGAACCAAAAGCAGCGTGATCGTGTGTTTGCCGATTTGAGGGCAGGCACGTTGCATTTGCTGGTCGCGACCGATGTTGTGGGGCGCGGGATCGACGTTTCGGGCATATCGCACATTATCAATTACGATATTCCGCAGGATTGTGATGACTACGTCCATCGCGTGGGGCGAACGGGTCGCATGGGCCGTGACGGAATCGCTTTTACCTTTGTCTCCAAAGAGCATGGCGAGCAGCTTACAGCTATCGAACAGCGGATCAATCGCTTGTTGATTCGCGATAACTTGTTAGAAGAATTGCGAGCAGCCAAAGCGGCTCCTGTAACCTCCTCGTCTGCAGAAGTGCAGGGAGACGAAAATCCACTGGTCGATCCATCGATGGCGTTCAAGGTGGAAAAGAGTAAGCCCAAGTCGCGGCTGTTCCCGATGCGCAAGCCGATCAACGAACGCTTGCAGAAAATGAAGGGCCCAGAGTAATGAAGGGCCCAGAGTAATGAAGGGCCCAGAGTAATCGCGGGAGTTCTTTATTCTCGCAACGGTGGCAACTGGTGGGCCTGTTCAAAGGTGATGCAAGAAGTTTGTCGGCTGGCTCGCAACATTTTTCTCCAGCGTTTGCCTTCTAGCGGTTTATCAGCCACTTGGCGAATGGCGACCAGTTGTATTTGATTGGCGAATCGTTTGGCGATCTTGCTGTAGATTTCGGGATCGCGTTCACCGCTGTCGCCCACCAAGACGAATTGACGTTGTGGATAGCGTTTCATCAAGTTCGCGATGATCGCATATTTACCTTTTCTCCTCAGCAATTGCCATTTGCGAAACAGTTCATCGCGCAAGCGAAACCAGCGGAGGTGCATACTTCCTTCAGGAAATTGATATTGGCTAAAGAAGCCCTCAAGAGAAGGCAGGATTTGCCATGGGCTGCTGGACACATAATGAAAGAAAGCACCATCGGCAGCCCACTGCTGATACACTTCGGCCATTCCTTCGATGGCTTGAAAGGGATGCACAAAAGTATTGGCCAGCATAGCTCGCTTTTGGGTAACTTGTGTGTTTTTGATGGTGTCGTCAATGTCGCTGATCACACTGATGCCCCGGGGGGCGACCAGATAGAGTGGCGAGGAGACTGCATGCTGTGAAGGATAGTCGGGGTCGAGCGAGAGGGAGATTTCGACGCGCGAGTCTCGTTCCATGGCGGCGGGGGCGAGTTCAAGAATTGAGCGGGTTGGCAATTCGATCGTGCTTTGAAACAAACCGCTGCTGCGAGTCTTTTTGTCCAGCCGTATTAGGTCATTGCCCAATTTGAGCACCACGCGACGGCCAGGTTCGGCGACAGCGAGAAAGCCTTCCAAGCGTTGATGGAATAGTTCTTCTTGAAACTGTTCGCGCGGCACGTTCATCACGCGCTGCAAGCCGCGAATTAATAAGCGTTTGGAGAGCGTGAGAGGCGTATGGCGATAGAAGCGACCTTGCGCAAGAATTCTCCAATGTTCACCGTTGCGATGAATATAGCCAAGCATCGGGAACAAGGTTGCCCGATGCATGGGATCGAGATCAGAGTAAGGACTTGCCGCTGTCGCCATAGGGTATGAACGTCTAAAAAAGAGCGAAACATTCTGCTGGAGAACCAGCCGATTAAGGATTGTCTTCTGCCGCCTCCGCTTCTTCTTTCCCTTTCGGTTTGACGCGACGCTGTGCGAAGAGCCAACTATGGAACTCGGGATCCTTATAGGTCGCTGTCCAACTGTCGTGACCAACGCCCGCGTATTCTGTGTACTTGGGCTCACCCCCTGCTTTCTTGAGGGCCTCAATCATCTGTCGAGAGCGTTCAACTTTTACGGCTTGATCTTTGTCGCCATGGAAGGCCCACAAGGCGACATGCGTGAAACGGTTTGCCGTTTCGGGGTCACCACCACCACAGATCGGGGCTGCTGCGGCAAACATTTCCGGATAGCGTGCCACGGCATCCCAAGTTCCGTAACCTCCCATCGAGAGTCCTGTGATATAGATTCGATTGGGATCGACGGCCGCCGTTTCAATCATCGATTGTACCAACTGGATGGTCAAGCCGAGTGCATCGCTCGGTTGCTCGGGCATCTTGCTGGACTCGGCGGACCAATCGACTTCGACCCACTTTTTGCCCGCGGGACATTGGGGAGCCACTACGTAGCAGGGCATATTTTTGCGCCGCTCGGCATCGAGAAAATCTTTCATGCCGTGCACCAGTTGTATTTTGTTGTCATCCCCTCGTTCCCCAGCGCCGTGTAAAAAGATGACCAAGGGATATTTTCGATTGACGTTATAATTGGCCGGTTTGAGCAGGCGGTATTTAAGAACATTTCCCTGTTCGTCTGCGAATTGCCGCGGTTCAAACATCTTGACCGGATCCGAAGCGATGGCGGGGTCAAGGTCCTGGCCAACCGCGGGTGATGCCAAACCGAAGCAGAGAATCGTCAACAGCCAAAAGATGCGGCTCATAAAGTGGTGGGCTCCAAAATTGCCAGGAAGACCAAAATTTCGAGGGAAGGGGTGAACTTCCGGGAAAGGATGTTCACTATTAGGTTACTGGTTGAGCATCGGTTTGTCACTAGGCCGAGATATTCATCCCCGCCAAGTGGCCAGTGCTAAAGGCTGCTTGAAAGTTAAAGCCTCCGATCGGTCCATCCAAATTGAGGATTTCACCTGCCAGGAACAAGCCGGGGACCAATTTGCTTTCCATCGTTTGCGGATTGACTTCGCTGAGCATCACACCACCGGCGGTGACTTCGGCCTTCATATAACCGCGTGTACCATGCAGGGGGACGACAAAATTTTTGATGCGATCGACCAAGTCGAATCGATTCTTCTTGCTCACTTCGGCTAACGGCTTTTCGGGAACAATCTGCGATAGATCCAGCAGCGTTTGCGCAATTCGGCGCGGTACCAATTCGCTCAGAGTATTGATGAGATTGCGATTCCCGGCTTGAGTTGTTTTTTGGAACCAGTGGTGCAAATCGTCGGGTTTACGATCCGGCAATAGATCGATGTGCAGCGAGGAATGATGGCCGGCCGGTAAATCGGAAACCGCCCGCGAAACGTTCATGGGAGCTGGTCCCGATAAACCAAAGTGGGTCCACAAGAGGCCACCGCGCGAAGAGAGTCGCGGATCTTTTTTCTTAACATCTTTTCCGGACGCTTCCGCATCCAGCAGTTCGACAGTGACGGCCGCATCGGGAAGTGTGATACCTTGCAAATCGGAGAGCCAAGAAATCGAGGAAACCAGAGGAGTTAAGGCGGGCCGTAGCGGTGTTACGGTGTGCCCAAGTCGCTGTAACCAGGGATAACCATCGCCCGTTGTGCCGCAACCAGGATAGGAGAGACCCCCGGTGCAGACGAGTAGTTTCTTGGTCTGATAGATTTCCACATCGCACACGACTTCGAATCCAGCGGTCTGTTCATCACGGCGAATATCCTTTGCAGCGCAACCGGTGCGGAGTACAGCCCCTGCCTGCGTCAAGCGGCGAACAAGTGCATCGCGAACATCCATCGCGCGATCGCTCACCGGAAAAATTTTTCCGGTCACTTCACGCTTGGTGGCTACACCCTCGGCTTCAATGGTGCGGATGACTTCGGTCGGAGGGAGGTGGTGAAGCGCTGTTGAGAGAAATCGTCCCTCGCGCCCGAAAGATTCAACAATCTGACGCCAATCGCAATCGTGCGTAATGTTGCAACGCGTGCCTCCCGACATCAAAATCTTGGGGCCCGCTTTGTTATTTTTTTCCAGTACCAGCACCTTGAATCCTTGCTGGGCTGCGGTGCCTGCTCCCCACAGTCCGGCCGCTCCACCTCCAATAACGACCAAATCCCAATTGCTCATCGAAAAACGGCTTTCTCTCTAACGTCGCCTAATCTCAGGACTTCTTGGGCAACAAACTTCTGAGCCAGCAGCCCTCGAAATCACAAGCCCTCGGAAACCTCGATAAAAATACCCGCTTCAGTTTAATCAGAAATAACGTTCTCGTACTCGCTTCGCCGATTTTCTTGATTTTATTCACACCAAAAAATCGTTCGGAGTAAAACGGCCGAAGTATGACTATACTGACACTTTCATAGGTGCGCTGACCTGTTTGGCCTGGGGCGCAGTACAGAATCACTTGACTGGTATCGAGGGGATTGGGGTGGATTCATCGGCGCTTAAGTTATCACCGCGCGATACGGAGTTAAGGACTTGGGAAGTGGCGGCCGCTTTCCCAGCGAAACGTATTTTGTGCGTCACCCTGGGACGTGGCCAACCCGCTGCGCAGCGAATCTCGACGGATGCAGAGCTTAAAATCGATTGCTGGTTTATCGATCAATATCCCTGTCGCCGCGCTATCGAATATCATGCCGAACACACCGATCCAAAAGAGTCCGCTCGCCTAAAATTTTACTGCGCGGCAGATCCTGATACTGAGTCCGTTCAACTCGCCATCCTTCCGTTGCTGATGCATGGTGAAGCGGAACTGTCGAGAGACATTTTGCAATTGATGTACCAGCGATTGACGCTTGGCGGTCGATTGGTCGCATCGGTGGATAACGTGCGCGATCGTTGGTTGCACGAACAGATGCGGGAGTTGTTTCCCAAGGTTACCGTCCATGCTTTCGATGATGCGATTGTTTATAGCGCGGTGAAGCAGGCAGAGCTGAAGAGGGTGCGAAATTTTCAGTGCGAGTTTGTTTTTCGCGACCGCGAAAAATTGATTCAAGCGATCAGTCGGCCAGGAGTTTTTTCCCATCGGCATATCGATCCCGGTGCGCGACAGTTGCTCGATGCGATTGAAATGGGACCCAAAACGCGCGTGATCGATATCGGCTGCGGAGCGGGAACCGTTTCTTTGGCGCTGGCAGCTCGCGATGCTACCGCACAGGTACACGCCGTAGATGGCAACGCCCGTGCCGTCCAATGTACCCAGTTAGGAGCGACCCGAAATCAGTTGACCAATGTTGTGGTCGAACTGAATTGCCAGGGGACCAAGGCATCCAAGGGAAGCTTCGATTTGGCCGTGGCCAATCCACCCTATTTTGCTGATTTTCGAATCGCCGAACATTTCATCCAGGTCGCCCAAGACGCCCTGAAACCTGGCGGCCAATTGCTGTTAGTCACCAAACAGCCGCAGTGGTATGAAGACTACCTCCCAGACCGCTGGGCCGATGTCGATATTTGGCCCAGCAAAAGATATCATCTCGTCGCTGCTATTCGGGCTTAAAAATCCCGCCGAGAATTCCCCAGAAGTTTCGAACCGCAGACCAGTGGCTCGTGTCCTAACTCCATCAAGGGATGGGAATCTCATCGCTTGCCTCTGGTTTCTTCCTTCGTTGGCCGTTAAGCACTCAGTGCTTCCAACTGTAGAATCGGAGTACATCAAGCATTTCGCGAATCAGATGAGGGAATGCATGCGCATGCCGCGACCACCCCCTTGGGGTTGACATTAAGAAAAAACAGCGAGGCGGCCGAGAAGCGATTCTTGGCCGCCTTTTTTCGTCCACTCCCAGACCGAATTGGGCATAAGAAACTATCGGCTGGTGCACATCGCCCAGCAACTCGCTAGGACCAGCAGCTGGCAAGACACCCGATTGAGGCCCATAAAGTCGTCGGTCGGCACTGAACCGCTCCCGGCCGAACGTAGTCCTAGAAAATAGTTATTAACGACCACAGTGTTTACCGCGAGCGCAGGTTTTATCGCCGGTGCCAGGTTTACCGCAAGCGAAGGGAGGTTTCGCGAAATGGCTACTATGGAAGAGACGATCGATCAGCATCGTCACCACGAAAAAATGAAGCCCGTGTTACAGAGACCCACCTTAGTGCTCAACCGCAACTGGCAAGCCATTCACGTGGCAACGGTGGAGCGAGCTTTGGTCATGTTGTGGAACGAGTCTGCCAAGATCGTGGATCCGACCGATTACCAATTGTATGACTGGGATGATTGGAGCGCTTTGGTACCGGATCGTGATGAGCCGTTTATTCAAGCGGCACGTCAAAGGATTCGTGTTCCAGAGGTTATTGCTTTGACGCATTTCGAAGCGTTACCAAGACGCACGGTGACATTCAGCCGCAGAAACGTTTTCAAACGCGATAAGATGACTTGTCAATATTGCGGTAAGCGACCTGGCAGCGAGGAACTGACGATCGATCACGTGATTCCTCGCGCTCAGGGTGGACAATCGTCTTGGACGAACTGCGTGTTAGCGTGTGTCGATTGCAACGCTCGAAAAGCCGATCGTACACCCGCTCAAGCGCGCATGAAATTAGCTGCTGAACCGGTGCGTCCAGCATGGAAGCCGGTTTATGCGGATCGATTACAGCGAATCGAAAGTTGGGCAAAGTTTATAAGCGATGCCTACTGGGATGTTGAACTTGAGGGATAAACCTGTGGGGGTGCCAGGACGCTGGCATCCTCGCGGGCCCTTTACTTTAAGAACTGCAGGTTCGGATTACATTTTAGAGTTAAATGAACAATCTGAACATAATCTTCGTTCTTGAGGTTTTTAACACTCGTCACCCTGAAATGGGGCGCTGGAGAATTTCATCGCAAGCGGACTGTAAACCATTTTCGGTGGATAAGCGATTCGCGATCATGGAACAGTGTTGGGTGACGGTAGAGGAAGTGAGAAGTGCCTGGATCGCAGTGACCAAAGGCTCGATTTGAAATTTCTTTACAGGGATGCTGCAACCGATCCCCAATTTTTCAACGCGATAAGCGTTATCGACTTGATCGAAGGCCATCGGCATAATGATCTGCGGAATACCTGCCGCCATCGCTTGAGACATAGAACCCACTCCGCCATGATGGACCAAGAGATCGATTTGGGGCAATAGCCAGCGAAAGGGGGCAAAGTCGAAGTGCTTTACCCCTGGGGGGAGATCGCTCGGAATTTGTTCGCCGAAACGCGTCAATAGTATTCCCCGCTTTCCAAGTCGCTGACAAGCGGCGGCTGCGACGCGAAAAAACTCGTTACCAAAAAGATTGGCCGAGCCTGGCGTAAAGGCGATGGGCTTGGGACCGCCGTTGAGGAATTCGACCAGAGATGGGTCGGGTTGAGTGAGGCCTTCTTCGCTGTAGAGAGGAAATCCGGTGAGCCGAGTTTGGCTGGGCCAATCGGGTTGAGGTTCTGCAAACCATTTCGGAAAGAAGGCGAGAATACGCTGCGGCGAACTCCACCATTCCTTTAAGATCCGTTTGGCGGGAGGGAGTCCGAGGGAATGACGAAATTCATTTAGCCAAGGGGTGATCATGGGATCGATCAGAAAGCGATCTGCGACATACCACTGCATGCGTTTAAACCAGGGTGGCCCGCGATGTACCCAAACCTTAGGCAATCGGGGACCTTCAAATTGGCTGCGAAATAAAGCGGGTGAAAGATGGATCGTGGTGAGGGGGACGCCCAATTTTTCCTGAGCAACGCGGGCACCAAAGGCCAATGTGGTTGCGACGACTTGCGAGTGCCGTGGATCATAATGTTGCTGGATGGCCGAATAGATATTCCGCATCATCGGTTTCGCGGCTAATTCCATCACCTTCCTTGTTCCGCGAATCGCATGCCAAATCAGCGGATCGTTTAGAAGCTGTCGAAAGTCGCAATCGGGCAAGGTATCGACAAATTCAAAGCCCGCTCTTTCGACTTGGGGCTTGAAATAACCGGCGGTGAGAAAAGTGATGCGACAACCTTGCTGCTGCAGAAGTCGACCGAGTCCCAGTATGGGGTGAACATCGCCCGCGCTTCCGACGGCGCATAGAATGATATGTTGCATGCATTTTTTTCCGACGTGTTTACGAGTCGACTTTTTCGCACAGCACAGAGAATACTTTAAACGATTCTTCTAACCAGCCTGGATAGTCCTTGGATGAAATCTGCGGTACACGGTAGATCAGGCAACGCGATTGATTAGCCTCGATACAGAGATGGCCAAAGTTTTCTAGCGTGGTGAGTCGATGGTTGGTAAAAAATTTGCGGATCTCTGTTTCTTCAGCACCTTGTAATAAAAAAAGACTTGAAAACTTGGGGTGCGTATCAAAGTTAACATCTTGCATCCCGAAGACTTTACCGATCCAGTGATAAAATTTCTCTTGAGTGAGAGAGAATTCCGGCAGCATTAACAAATCGCTCTTGAAATAAACAACCGAAAATTGATGCGTGGTCGTATTTTTGCCACTGCCGGTGGTGAATTTATAGTCGAACAATCGAGCCGTAGTATCTTGGGTGTCCGCTAAGATGGCATTGGTGACTGTGCGGCTGCGACCTCGGTTGAGAAGCGGAAAGGGGGCGTAGATGCCGAGGGATTCCGGCGTCGCCGTTGGTTGAAATTCTAGCGAGTGCTTGGCAGCGAAATTCGATAGTTCCTCTTGTCGTTTTTTTCGCGCTGCTTCGCTGAACAAAATAATGGTGACCACCACGACCGAGACGATCAGGATTATTAGCACTACAAACATCGCGGCGACTCCACAGCTATAAGTCAGCGAGAGCTTAACTCATGGACCAGTTCCACCAAATACTTTACGTTGTCGACAGGGGTGTTGGGAAGAATGCCATGTCCTAGATTAAAGATATGCCCTGCGCGCCCTTCCGCTAACTGCAAGATTCGCTTGGTATGATGGCGGATGGTGGCCCGATCGGCCAGCAACACCGTGGGATCGAGGTTACCTTGGACAGGGTGGTTATAGCCGACCGTTTTCCAGGCTTCATCTAATTCAATGCGCCAATCGATGCCTACTACAGTGCGTCGGTCACCTTTGAGCAAGGGTAAAAGAGCGGGGTTGCCCGTGGCGAAATTAATGAGGGGAACCTGCGGCTCAATTCGATCCAAAATGATTTGCATGTAAGGGAGAATTTGCTGAGCGTAGTCGTGTACGGAGAGGCAGCCTGCCCAGGAATCAAAGAGTTGAACGCATTGAGCTCCCGCATCGATTTGGGCATTCAAGTAGAGCGCGATCGAATGGGCCAATTTACGCATCAAGACGTCCCAGGCGCCGGGTTCTGCGTACATCAGGCGTTTGGTGTTGGCATAGTGACGACTAGAGCCACCTTCGATCATATAACTTGCTAGGGTGAAGGGTGATCCAGCGAACCCGATAACCGGTATATGACGAGGGAGGGCGGCGCGGGTCTTCGAGACGGTATCGGCCACAAATTGCAGCGGTTGCATGGAGGTTAGTTCGGTGATGCGATCGACATCATTGGCTTGTCGAATTGGATTATGGATGATGGGGCCATCACCGGCAGCAAACTCCAGTTGCAGTCCCATAGGTTCCAGGATGGGGAGCAAATCCGAGAATATTATAGCCGCATCCACACCGATTTTTTCTACCGCAGTGACCATGACCTCGGCGCACAAATCAGCATTTTTACAGAGATCCAGAAACGATACCTTGGATCGAACCTCGCGGTACTCTTGCATGTAACGACCCGCCTGTCGCATCAGCCAGACCGGTGTATGAGCGGCTGCTTCGAGTCGGCAGGCTTGCATGAAAGGATTGTCGAGATATTTTGGGTCCAACGTTGTTCGATGTGTGGACAAATCAGGAGCTCCTTGAGGTTTGGTATGCGGCTGAGTAAAACGTCGCTTGCCCACCAGTAAGTGCGGAGCGCGCGTGGCCGTATCGACCACCAGATGGCCCATCTTGGAATGCTCAGGTTCCAGGTCGACAGGGAAATCCAATTGTTGCAGCATTTCGGAAGTGGTGGGGCCAATGGAAGCGACGACGCAGCGAGCAAGCTGTTGTCGAAATAGATCTTCGAGATTTAATTCCGCCGCAATTCGCAAAACATTGACAACCTGGTGGGCGCTGGTGAACATCAGAACGTCACGATCCCCGGCGACAATCGCGCGAACATTATCGATCAGTGGTTGAGTATCTTCAGGCAAGTCCCATTGATAAACGCGGACCGTAGCGACCTGAGCTCCCCGCGCCTCCAGACCAGCGACCAACGAACGGTTGGTGACACCATACTCTTGCAGGCCAACTATTTGATTGGCGACAGGGACGTGTTGATCGATCAATTGAAGGACTTCTCGCCATGTGTTCGGCTCGGCCGCTCGAAACGTAGGAGTTAAGCCAACGTCGCGCATCGCGGCGACCGGCTTGGGGCCGCGAACAATCGTTGTAATGTCCGAGAGGCTATCCAGAAACCGCTGCTTGTCCACATGCTTTTCGATCGCAGCTAGCAGGTGTTTGAAGCCAACACCGGTGAGAAAAATGGCAATATTGATCTGGCCCGTAATGACACGATAGGCAAAATCGATCGCTTCCCGATTTTCGGAAATGGGAACTTCCCGCAAAGATGGACTGACGAAAGGCACCCCGCCAAATTTTTCGATCATCCGCTGCATTTCATCTCGGCGGCGACTTTCAAAAGCGGCAACGCGCAAACCGTTAAAATTGGGCTGAATTTCCATCACATGGCGGTCCTAGGTACATTTTTGGCGATCCCAAGGGGTATGAGCCTACTCCCTGGAGTATCATTTTAAGATAGATTGATGGTTTCGGGCGGAGTGATACCACAAAAGTAGCGTATTTCTTCCTTCAGCCTAGGAGTAGGGGAGTTTGACGGATATCCCATTTGCCAAACGGATAGGTCGATGGACCAACTTCTTCTGCAGAATCTTGCTCTGGGTCTCTCCCTGGATAGTCCTCGCGCCAGCGCTCGTCGCACAAAATAACGCTGCCAGACCATTACAGCCAACCAGCAACGCGAACGGTTTTCGACAATATGACGGTCAATTCGTAACGCTCGTTACCGACCTCCCACATTCCGACGCGCTGGGTCAACTTCCACTGGTGTTTGATTTGGCGTTACCGATGTGGGGAAACTATTTTGGTATCGAAGAGTCGTCGTGGAGCCAATGGAAGTGCACTTGTTATCTGATCGGTGATCGCACGCGTTTTCAACAAGCGGGCTATTTTCCCGCCAACCTTCCCCCATTTGTCCATGGTTATCAGCTTGGGGATCAATTGTGGTGTATGGATCAACCGAGCGATTATTATCGCCGACATCTGCTGCTGCACGAAGGCACACACTGGTTTATGTCTCGCGCTCTCCAAAATCCAGGACCTCCTTGGTATATGGAAGGCATGGCCGAGAAACTGGCTACGCATCATTGGCACGATGGAAAATTGGAACTCGATGTTTTCCCCGATAGGAGAGAAGGCTTCGAATATTGGGGACGATTATTGCTGATCAAAAAACAGCGAGGTACAGCCGAAGCGCCATCACTAGAAGCCATCCTCCGCTACGGTCCAAGCGCTCATCAACAAGTCGAAGCATACGCGTGGAGCTGGGCTGCGGTTTGGTTCTTAAAAAACCATCCTCGATCAGCAGAGCCCATGAGAAAATTACAGATGGCAAAAATCGTCGATATCAACTCGTTCACTCCCAAATTATTGTCACAATTGCGTCCGCACTGGAATGAATTGACGATGAGCTGGAACGCATGGGTGCAGCAGTTGGATTATGGGGGTGATGTTCAGCGCGATATACCAAAGATTCAGACCGATATCGTTTCAGCGACTGAGGGGACAAAAACATTCACGCTGAAGGTCGATCAAGGTTGGCAAGATAGCGGTATTCGAATTGCCGCCGGCGATCGAATACAGATCGAGGCCAAGGGGCGTTATCAAGTTGGCTCGGAACCTGAACCTTGGTGGTGTGAACCGGAGGGTGTGACGATCGACTACTTCGGCGGCCAGCCGCTGGGAAAAGTCGTGGGCTTGATTGTGACCAGCGATTCACAACGAAGTTCGGAACGTTCCAGCCCTGCGGAACTTTTGCCTGTGGGTTCTAAACTCGATGCTGTCGCCCAGCAGCAAGGTGCATTATTGTTTCGTATCAATGAGCCTGCAGCCAAATTGGGCGATAATCAAGGCTCGGTCGAAATCCGCATCGATGTTCGGCGACCCTAACGCGAAACCAAGTTCCATCATCGAATGAAATGGTGAACCGTTTACGACAGATAAAATAATAAAAATGTCCGTTCCATCTGTAGAGAAAGGGAGTGAATATGGCTCTGCCACGCCAATCGAATTGGCTCAGAAATTTATGCGTTTGTACCATGCTCTTCTCAAGTGGCTGGGATGTTGCGACAGCACAGGACTGGGCGCCCGATCCAACCACTCAAGCGACATCGAAGCTGATCGACGAAAATACACAACGCGCCCACATCCGCTATCTGGCGGATAATTTGCTGGAAGGACGCGGGCCAGGTTCGCGCGGCGACCAATTGGCTCAAGTCTATTTGGCCTCCCAATTTCAAATGCTGGGTTTGAAACCTGCAGGCAATGCGGGAACTTGGTTTCAAGAGGTTCCCTTGATTGGTGTCACCACACAGTGTCCATCGCAAATTCAATTTCAAGGGAGTTCCAAAAACGTAACGCTGAAATATTTTGACGATTACATCGCCACCAACGGTTTGGCAAGCGAGACTGCCGCTGTAGAAGATGCGGAAGTTGTTTTCGTTGGCTACGGAATCACAGCGCCGGAGTATCAGTGGGATGACTTCAAAGGGGTTGATCTAAAAGGGAAAATTCTCTTGATGATGAATAATGACCCAGCCGATGACCCGGCAATGTTTGAAGGAAAAAAGCGACTCTACTACGGCCGATGGGATTACAAGTACGATAGCGCGGCTCGGCAAGGCGCTGCCGGTGCCATCATCATCCATACCACACCGTCTGCAGGTTATCCGTTTCAAGTGATTCAAACATCTTGGACCGGAGAAGAGTTTGAATTGGCCAAGACCAGTGGACCTCGCATGCCGCTCCGCGGCTGGGTCTCCGAAGATGCTGCCCGCAAGATCTGTGAAGTCGGTGACCTGAATCTCGACGAATTGCGCAAACAAGCTGAAAGCCGCGATTTCAAACCGGTCCCCCTGGGCAGCAAACTGTCCATTCAACTCAAGAGCATCGTGCGTCCACAAAGCACCGCCAACGTCTTGGGCGTCTTGGAAGGTAGCGATCCGAAATTGAAAAGCGAAGCCGTGATCGTCATGGCCCATCATGATCATCTCGGGCTGGCTGCAGAACGCAACGAAAAAGGAGATAACATTTACAACGGGGCAATCGATAATGCATCCGGTAGTGCAAGCCTTCTGAATATCGCCAAGGCGATCGCCATGCTCCCCGAACGTCCTAAACGAACCATCCTGTTCGCGGCCGTTGGCGCGGAAGAACAAGGTTTGCTCG
Source organism: Pirellulaceae bacterium (assembly GCA_044359485.1). Classification (GTDB taxonomy): domain Bacteria; phylum Planctomycetota; class Planctomycetia; order Pirellulales; family Pirellulaceae; genus JAFLCP01. The sequence continues at coordinate 41,625 of JBIKMB010000007.1, forward strand.
GTTCGAAGTTCTTTGCCGAAAATCCAACTTGGCCCGTTGAGAAAATGGCAGCCGTCGTCAATATCGATGGCATGAACTTCCTGGGTCGCTCCAAAGACATCAATGTCATCGGTCTGGGTAAATCCGATTTGGACGATATCCTGGGCAAGATCGCCAAATGGCAAAAGCGAGTCATCACGCCCGATCATTTTCCCGACCGTGGGTATTACTACCGCAGCGATCAGTTCAGTCTAGCCAAAGTCGGTGTACCAGGCATCTATCTCCATTCCGGACTGGCGATTGTCGGTAAGCCCGATGGCTGGGGCAAGGAACAAACCGACGCCTGGGTCGAAAAACATTACCACCAACCGAGCGATGAATATCGGGACGATTGGGACCTGTCGGGTGCGATCGAGGATAATCAGTTGCTGTTTTTCGCAACTTGCGAAATCGCCAACCAGCCAGCCATGCCGCAGTGGGCACCGGGCGATGAATTCGAAGCGGCTCGAAAGAAAAAATAGGACAACAGGGTCCGGTTTAAGGTGGGAGGCCTAACAGGCCTCCCTGGTCCACCAAAAGGCCCATTTTTCTTTTGACCTCTGGACAGCTTGTCGATACTATAAATCTGTTTGGCACTTATCTGGGTGAGTTGTCGAGAACGCTTCTCAGGCGTTATGAAGTTGAAATGACATCCAACGTGGGTCTTAATCTTTTCCGCAAATCTTCTCAGCCGCAGGCTTTCGGACCTGCCGGATTTGTCGGTTCGTTTCGACCGCGAACGCTGCGTTGGTCCATCGCCCTGCTTGCCTGCATTGTGATTGGCGTTAATTTCAGCGGTTCGGCACAGGCAGGTTGCCATTCTTTGGGTGAAGATTGGTACCGTGATTACCATCATGGTCATTTGAATGCGGCGGGACAGGCTTTTGAGGAAGTGTCTAAGTGGCAGACACCCCAAGTCTTCATTTTCGAAGATGGGCAAATGCGAGCTATTCCCAATCCGTTACCTCCGCTCTGCCAAGGCCCGCAATGCCAAGAAGGTCCAAGCAAACAAAACTTGGGGGGCATGGGCAGCGTCGAGCAATTGCGAAATGTTTCCTTAGCGATGCGCTCTGTGGATCGTTCGCATAATTCTTGGCCGAAACTAGCAACAGACGCTGTGTTGCCAAGCAATCTCAAATCCATCGCAGGCTTTCCTGCTTCTCTCGATGAACCTCCACGCTAACTCATCTTCCATTGTTTCTATGGTTGTTTGAGTTTTATCAATTTACGTGGAAGTTTTTTATATGCGCACATTTAGCTCTGGGGCTCCGCGCGGAGTCCGATCGGGTTTTACGTTAGTGGAACTGTTGGTGGTGATCGCCATCATCGGGATTTTGGTGGGCTTGCTGTTGCCAGCGGTACAAGCGGCCCGCGAAGCTGCACGTCGTATGCAATGCAGCAACAATTTGAAGCAGCTAGGGTTGGCGATGCATAATTATGAGTCAACCTACAAACGTTTCCCGCCAGGGAATATGGCTGGTCTTTGGTCCAATGGCATTTCGGTTCATGCGCGGTTGCTGCCGTATCTCGAGCAAGCGAATTCGTACGTTCTTGTTGATTTCAATTACGCTTATAACCATCCGAATAACGATCTCGCTCGCGTTCAGCAGGTATCGACCTTTCTTTGTCCATCCGATATTTCAGGAAATCTGCCGGCGGCTTTGGGGGGAAGGAATAACTACTACGGCAACGCAGGTACCAGTTTGATGGCGGGTGCTCCACCGACTGACCCAGCGGATCCTAATTTCGGATTGCTTCCGCCGACCGGGGTTTTCTTTCGCGACAGCCGAATTGGGCCTCGTGATATCACCGATGGCTTAAGTTTCACAGCCGCATTTTCGGAAAAGCTGTTGGGAGATGGGAACAACGGTATTGGAACGGCAAATTCCGACACATTCCGACCCGGTACTTTTCCGGCCACGATGGATGCCGCAGTGGCGGATTGTTTCGCCGTTAATGTCAGCGATTTGAGCAAGCAAGGCGTATCGAACGTTGGTGCACCTTGGCTCTGGGCTTATCACTCGACAACCATGTACTATCACATCGCTCCTCCCAATACACGCTCTTGCATGTATCCTCCGGGTCGTATCATGACGACCGCGGGCAGCCGACATCCGGGTGGAGTTCAAGTGCTTCTTTGCGACGGCTCTGTTCAGTTCCAATCGCAAACTCTGGATCTCCAGATTTGGCGCGGACTGGGGACGCGGCAAGGGGGCGAAGTGTTGTCGGGTCTCACAGATTAAACAAGTAAATGCGTTGAATCAAGAATGTCGTATCTGCTGCTCGGCAGATGCGAGTTCTTGATTTAAAAACGATGTTTACTTATCCATTATAAACTCTGTGAGGTGAATGATGCTAACTCGCTATACGTACATTTGTACGTGTCTGATCGCCATTTTAATGTTGGTTGGATGTCAAAATACGCCACGACCATCGAATAACGCCACTGCGGTGCAATCACTCGAAAAAATGCTTGAGACTTGGAAGAGTGGTGGAAAAGCAGAGGATCTTAAGAATACGAGTCCCTCGATTATCGCCGTGGATGATGATTGGGAGAAAAATGTAGCTCTCAGCAATTATCGCATTCAACCAAATCCCTTTGATGATGGAGTAAATCTTCATTTCACGGTCGACTTAATACTGAAAAGCAAGCAAGGTAAAGATGTGAAAAAACAGCAGGTGTATATCGTCGGTACCAACCCGGTGATCACCATTTTTAGAAAGTAATAGATAACCTCTCAGCGAGATCGTCAGTTATGTTTTCCTCTCAAGGTCCGCGAGCTATCCTAGGCTTGATCGCCGCGCTAGTTTTGATCTCAAGTCTAGGTTCTGCCGTCTTAGCATGGCATGAGCTGATGGTGTCAGAGGAGCCTGCCGTCCAAGATCGTGGTGCCTCCAGCCCAAAACCGATCCCGCAGACCCGGGAGGAAATGAAAAAACTGCTAAACGATTTAAAAGGACGCAAAAGTCGATTACCCCTGCCCAAAATCGATCCAACAGACGCCGCCAATATCATCAACGGGCGACTGATCGTGAACAATGGATTGGCCCGCCGTACCTACCTACCCGCCGCGTGGTTCGCTGCGGACTTTGGGAACGATCCGGCGATGACTTTAACGTACGTCTTCAAGACCCAATGCTTTTGGGTTGTATCGCGAGGAAATAATTGCCATTACTGTCTTGGTCATCAAGAACATAAGCTGCATGATTCCGGTCTCAGCGATAAGCAAATAGCGTGGTTGGATTATGATTGGTCGAAGCTCGATCCTATGGTACGCAAAGGGGCGACCATTTCAAAATTGATGACACTCACACCGCACAAAATCACAGCTCGCGATATAGAGCAATTGCGTCCCGAGTTGAGCGATCCTCAAATCATCGAGTTGGTTTATACCATCGCCATGTTCAACAGTGTGAATCGTTGGACCGATGCTCTCGGTATACCCCAGGATGAAATCATGCGAGAGAAACGCATTGACTTTTTGACCCCCGTGGATGAGGAATTTCAGGGTAAAAATGGAGGCTTATCCGCAGTGGATCCAAAAGCGGAGGATCGAAAATTGCCGAGTTTTCAAGAGTTGCTGGTGATGATGAAACGCGGTGAAAAGCGAGTGCCGCGAGTGGCGCTTCCGTCGGAGGAAGCGGCCCGCAAAATATTGGGCATCACCGATCCCAATATGCCAGTAGCCCACTGGGAACGGGCACTGGCAACCTTTCCGGAAGTGGGTAAGAAGCAGTGGGATGCGCTGGAGTCGATGCGGACCGAGGGACATGTACCCGAAAAATTGAAAGCGATCATCGCTTGGGTTTCAGCCCGACGAAATATGGCAACCACATCGCTCTCGCTCGCGTACCAGCGATTGACCCGACTCGGCATGATGGAAAGTGATATAGAACGTTTGGATCAAAGCCAGGGACTCACGGCTTCCGAAGATCGGGTCGCTCGGTTTGCTCAGAAACTCACAGAACATCCACAACGCATTAGCGATGCGGATATCGAACAACTGCGAGCTGATTTCAGCGACAAGCAAGTCGCAGAAATCGTCTACCTCATCGGCGCTGCCAATATGTTCGATCGTTTTACTGAAACGCTCGAACTGTAATCGATGCCGCTCGGAGATCTTCCGCTGATGCAAGTGGATTCTTCAGCGGTAGATAAGCCTCGCCTTGAGGCTTAAAGTTTTCCATGTGCCGTACAAGCTGAGACAATTTTTACGTGCATGCACTTCAGGGCGTGCGAGGTGTCTTTGGTAGGCTTTCGATCCAACCACCCTTGAGCGGTTCACGGCGATTGGGGCGAGTGTGAGACACCGTCGTTTCCATCGACCCAGAGGGCTGCGGCTGGTCAGCGCCCGGTATGTGGCGAAAAGGGTATCGAAGCAAGTTTTTGACCGGAGAACCTCCCGTTTCATTGGGTGAGGAAGAAGTCGCTTCTGTATTTGATGGGATTACGCTTTTGGATTCGTTCACGCTCATGCCCGAGGCTGTGGGTATGGTTTCACCGGTAGGTTTCACTGGAGTTAAGGGAGGGTCATCGCGAAAGGGATCAGCAAGAGGACTTCCCGGTGGGGTATTCAAGTGTCGATAAAAGCTGGGTGGGAGATCGATCGTTTGGGTTTCACGACGTTTGTTAGAACCTTTGATTTGGCGATCATTCCCGAGCATGGAACGATTGGAGCCTGATGGATTATCCGCGCCTTGATAGCCGGCTTGCTGCACCAAAGATGCCCCATCGCTCGCCTGGCCTGCAGCAGAGTTGGTCTCCATCGATGCGTGCTGCGATATCGATGAGTTTGGTATTGCCCCATCTTTCTTAACCACACCAGGTAGGAACTTGACGGCGGGTTGTGACAAGATCACACCCCCCTTTGTTCCTTCGAAGCGGGTTACCAAGGTGAGGCTGCGGCTTTCGCCCCCCACTTCATCCCATGGCAGCCAAATGCTGTAGGACTTTCCAAGCGGTGCTTCGCTCATATGATTTTTCAAATGTTCCGGAGTGAAAACATATTTTTTTTCCGGCGAAGGTGAGTGCGGATCCATTTTGTCGGAATCGAATACATAGACGACCAAGCCACCATCTACCTCGATCGCCTCGGTATCCTCACCTGAATAAAAATAAACTCGGCCACCAAAGCCTCGAATGCCCGGCTTTCCAGGTTGATGCATGATGGTATCGGTCCAGATGGGAAGGATACGATCGGGAACTTGTGGCTCTTTGTTCTTCGCATCCCAGGGCCATGTCCACTTGTTGGTCGTCGTCAACGATTGACAACCGCCAACATTAAACAATAGCCCAGTCACACACAGTGTTAGCAATGCAACAGATGGCAATCTCATATGGTAAATAGTCTGATAGGATGGCATGACGCTTGGTTTCATTGCGGTGCCTCCATCGTGTTCGAGGGTGCTCTATACTCTGCAGGGAAAACAGGTTGCGGGAGAGCGGGAGGCGCCATGGTACCATCGAACTGGGAAGGTAAAGGATTGCCGGGTGCCGCTTCGATCACGCCTGGTTGCGATGGTTGGTATCGGGGAGCTTCACCACGCGGATCGACATCCGGGTAGATGACTTCCCAAGCGCCTTCTTCGGGAACCATAGAACCCGGAGGCGGTGCCAGGTTAATATCCCCATGAATATTGACAACGTCGGCCGCGCACCAGCTCATGCGAGCCAACTCAATTTGTTTCACGCGCTCTGAATCATCCTGCGATCGAATGATGTGCGGTGTGAGTATGATGAGGAGTTCGGTGCGTCGATCCGAAACAGAGTCGTAACTGAAGAGATACTTTAGTACTGGGATATCACCCAGCACCGGGACTTTGCGATGAACTTCTCGTTTGGAGGAAGTTATCAAACCACCCAAAATAATCGTCTCACCATTAGCAGCACTCACGGTTGCTTGAGCTGTTGTAGTATCGACTCGAGGTGAGCGAATGATTGTGCCGTCTAAAGAAACCGCGACCGGAATTCCTTCCGCTTCAGGGCCCAGGCTGGATTTCTCAGCATCGATCTCCATCACCACATTCCCTTCCGGGCTGATCCGTGGAGTGACGCCTAAAATCAATCCGACATTTTCTAGTTCAACATTGTTCTGTGAACCATTTTGATTGACGGTCGAACCGGTGATGCGAGGAACACGTTGACCGACCTGAATAAACGCGGGTTGATTATCCAAGGTCAAAACCTGCGGCCGACTCAGAATGTCCATGCGCTTGGTCTCTTGTAACGCTCGCAGCAGAATACTGATGTTTTGACTGCTAGCCGAAAGTACCAAGCCTCCGAAACCCAATTCCATGTTTCCCCGACCGACAGCGAAGTTGCTAAGTCCCTGACCACCAAGTCGATTGGCTGAGCCTAAGGCGACAGCCGATCCGCTGTTCCCCAGGGGATTGGTATTGTTGAAATTAAATCCCGGTTCGTTCGAAGCGGCGACGATATTTTGTTGCGTGTTGGTTATGATGCCGGAAGGGGTTGATTCCTGCGAGGAAGAGGTGGTTGTCACCAAGTTTCCGAGCAGGCTGCGATCAAAGAGAACGGAATCCTGAATCCCCAATTCAACGCCAAATTCCTTAGCGTTCCCAAGCATTACCTCAGCAATCAACACTTGGATCATCACTTGTGGAGGCTGCTCATCCAGTTTTTCGATAAGCTCTTTGATCTCGTCAAAGTATTTGGGCGTAGCGCTCAAGATCAATTTGTTGGCGACAGGTTCTGGGACAACAATGACCTCTTTCTCTAATTGAGCAAAGGGATTGTCCGAACCGGGCCCTGCGGTTTCCACCTGACGCTTGTTGCGCAGGAACTCATTGATCGCAAGTGCCACATCGGTCGCTGGAGCATTTTTCAATTGATATACCAAACTGCGGCGTTGCTTGACGTCGGCCTCATCGAGACGTAACACTAAAGCTTCAACAATCTTTAAATCACCCTCGGAACCGGTGGCAATGATACTGTTGCTGCGGACATCCACTGTAAATCGCAGTGGGGCCAAAGAGGATTCACTGGGCGCTGACGATAATTGTGCAATGGAGCCAGGTCCCACTTGACTTGGCAAAAGCGAACGGAGCGTTTGCACTAAACTGGTAGCGTCACCATTCTCGATCGGGAAGATTTTGATGCTGGCCGTCATACCGGGAGAATCAAGTTGTTTGATAAGCTCTTCGATGAGCGGAAAATTCTCGGATGGGGCGGAAATGATTAGGGAGTTGTTCCGAGGATTCACCGTGATCTGTGTATTTTCCAATATTCCCGAAAGGATTTTGGCTTCACCATTCTTCGATTCGGTGAACAATTCAATCGCAGGTCGACTTCCAGTTGTGGTCGATTGAGCAATCGCTGCCTGTAGGGTCTGTGCAATATCCGCTGCCAAACTGTGCTGTATGGCAAACACCCGCGCTCGTTGTACCATGTCGGATTGCGGCGTATCGAGACTCTCAATCAGGCGTCGAATCTCTTCAATGTCGCGTGGTGAGGCATGCACCACAATGGAATTGGTGCGCGAATCAACGGTGGATTGCAGCACTGGGCCCAGTTCACCACGATTCCCTAGAAAAGACTGTAAACTTTGTTGCAAGGCTGTCGCTTGAGCATGCTTCAAGCGGAATATTTCGAATTGAGTATCCGGCTTCACCGGTTGATCGAGCTTGCCAATCAGTTCCTTCAGCGCCGTAACGGCCTCACCCCAACCGATCACTAACAGAGCGTTGGGTTTCGCTAATGCCGTCACTTGAGCTCGACCCTGTCGCGCGCCCAGCAAGCCCTCTTGGGTTTCGGTGATCACCGCGCTTATCTGTGCTGAATTGGCATGATTCAATTGGATCAACTCAATGGCGGGTTGTGTCTGCCGACTGATTTGCTCCAACTGCTCAATAATCTCGGCGAGTTGCTTAATTTCTCGGTCGCGACCGCGCAAGATAATCGCATCGAGATCTGGCAGCGTTTCAATTTCGATCCCTTCAAATTGTGGAATCGTGGGGAGTTTTTCCTGCTCCGCCGGAGGCTGGCTTCCCGTCTGTTGCCATGATGCGAACGAGAGAGGCTTTAGGCCCAGCGTTCGAGGAAACTGGTTCCTTTGTCGATCTAGTAAGCCTTGCCGGTCCGGGTTGGGTTGATCCGACCCAGGCTTATCTAGGTTCGGCATAGGCGACGATAGATCAGGATTCGACAGTGGCTGCGGTGAAATGATCTCTTTGAGTCGGGGCTGTGCCTCGCGTCGCAGCAATAAAATCTTTTCCTGTTCCTCACCGAATGGCACCACACGTTTCATCAAAGAACTGACCAGTTTAAGCAGTTGCTCGACAACATTTTCGGGGCCTTCGATCAACCACTCGCTCTTGGCATTGATCTGTATAGTTGCGAAGCCGGATGGCGTGCGCAGTCTTAATCTGGATGGGTCGGTAACATCAGGTTGAATTTTCTCTCCCAGCAATTGCAACAGTTCACGCCGCAATCGCTCGTTGAGTTCCGCAGGAATACTGAGGAGCCGACGTGCATTGGGAACAGCAGTCGCATTGTTGAGAGCCGTAGGATTATTGGTGGGAACTCGCGACGCTGGTCCCGATATGGCGGTCTGCGGTGGGCCCAACAGTGCGGCTGGCTTTTGGTCCGTTCGAGTTGGCCATTCTGTGGGCGAACCGAAGTCGATCGTTTTTAGCCACTCTCCTAATTGAGTGTGCACATCGGCAGGAGCCCGCACATAAATCACTGCCGCGGCAGCATTGGCGCTCAACGCGAGACGATTGCCCGGAAACAGCTCTTTGAGTTTCGCTTGAACCTCTGCCTGTTGCTCTGCCGGACATTGATAAACTTTTAACGACCACGCCGGCTCTGGATCGGCCATCTTCAAAGCGACCGGACGATCAAAAGTCGCTAGGACTTGTTGGGTCAGGTCATGCGCCCAGGTCGGCGCACTTAGTATCAGTTGATTTTTGGCCGGATCGATCGATAGGGTAACGTTGTCGGCCGACTTCAATAGGGGAGCAATCACGCCATGCGCTTCGTTGGCGTTTTTGTTTTTGAGCGGATATGTCTGGGTGATAGGCTCATTGATTGTGGGCATATCTTGGGCGTACGTCGCAGGGTAAAATGCGAGCGATAAGCCAATCATAAGCATTACACTTTTGGTAAGCATCCGTGCTCCCAACCTGTGCGTAAAGTAAATATAAGGAGGGCGTTCGATAACGATCGAGCAGATCATGGGCCTAGTCGAATCCATGATCCGTCAGATCGAACGGCCCAGGTTCACGCGTCAACCTTGCAGCCGCGTTGGCGCGGTTAGTGGCGACAATAACCCGAAGGCTGGCGGATACTAGGTAAATGGCCCTAGAGCGTCAAGGGAAATCCAACCCTCCCTAGGGATATCACGCTCTTTTCGTAGCTGAACCGACTTTCAGGTGACAACCCTCATGGTTGAAAGGCTTATAAGCCTGTTTAGAATGCTAGCGTCGCGGTATGCCAACGGCCGCGTGCTCTTGTGACGCCTTGGCAGACTTTGGTATCATTCGACAGTCGTTCATCATCACTTCGCACTTTGGTAAAGCAATTTTTTATGCGTTTCGTATCTCCCCTGGCATCTGCTCGCATTTTGACTCTGGCTCTGGTGATTATCACTTGGCCTTCCATTGTTAGCGCCCATCCAGGTCATGGAGGAATCGGGGCAGGGGACCATGACCATGTTCAGTGGCTCGACGGAGTCATGCATAGTTTGATAGCCTTACCGGTTTTGTTGTCGTCGTGGTTGTTCGCGCTATTAGCCTGCAATTTTCCCGGCCGTAGTTGGAGAGGTCTTAGTTGGCTGGGTGCGGCGGCGACAGGTGCTGCTGTAGCTGCATTTCATTTGAATGCAGGTTGGGCCATGGGAGAGCAAGTTTCATTCATGGCTGGCAGTGGTTTGGGAGCGATCAGTTGGTACGTGGTTGGACGGATGGCGCTACCATGCATCTTGCGGCACTTGATGCATCACGCCAGTTCCGAGCGGATGAGTCGCTCGCGGTAACTGCAGTTGGTGATTGGAGCGCTAGACAGCCTCTTTAGGGAAGAAGTGTGGCAATAAAAAACTCCGCCTCAACGAGACGGAGTTTAGAGCGATCGATGGATTGAAGCGGACGATTATAGGAACTTGCTCAGCAGAGCGCACAAGTCCGCGGTTCGGCAGCTATATCCCCATTCATTGTCGTACCAGCTGATCACCTTAGCGAGCTTGCTCTTGCCGCCGAGTACTTCGGTGAAGTCTGCAGCAAAGATCGAGCTATGCGGGTCGTCGATGATATCCGAGGATACGATTGGGTCTTCGGTATATTTTAGAATTCCCTTCAGAGGACCTTCGGCGGCCGCTTTCATCGCAGCATTGATTTCTTGAGCAGTGGTTTCTTTGCCCAGGTTTGCGGTCAAGTCGACCACGCTACCTGTAGCAACGGGAACACGCATGGCGATACCGGTGAGTTTGCCTTTCAGCGAGGGGATCACTAAACCAACAGCAGACGCGGCGCCAGTGGTGGTTGGAATGATATTTAATGCTGCGGCGCGTGCTCGATAGGGATCGCTGTGAGGCAAATCTTGCACACGTTGATCGTTGGTGTAAGCATGCACGGTTGTCATCAAGCCGCTTTCGATACCGAACGATTCGTGCAAAACTTTGGCGATCGGAGCCAAGCAGTTGGTGGTGCAGCTCGCGTTGGAGATGCATTTCATTTCTTTGGTCAACTTGTCGTCATTGACACCGATTACGCAGGTTAGATCGGCACCATCTTTGGCAGGAGCGCTCAGCACGACGCGTTTTGCACCGGCTTGCAGGTGGGTGTCGTAGCCAGCTTTGCCATCTTTGGAACGAGCTGTGAAGATACCGGTGCTTTCGATGACGATATCGACGTTGTGAGCTCCCCACGGCAATTTGGCTGGATCTTTTTCAGCGAGAGCCAGGATTTTCTTACCATTGACGATGAGATGATTGTCATCGTAACCCACTTCGGCGTCAAAACGGCCGTGAATGCTGTCATATTTCAGCAGGGTTGCCAACATTTTGTTGTCGGTCAAATCGTTGACACCAACAACTTCGAATTCGCTCGAACGAGCGATGAGATTGCGAAACGTCAAACGCCCGATGCGTCCGAAACCGTTAATTCCAATGCGAATTGTCACGCTTATTCCACTCCCTAAACATCAGTATCAAAAGGGTTCTGACTACCAATTGGGTGGCGATTATACTTTGGATATCAAAAACCGGCAACGATGCATGGGCAGCGGGTGGGTGGCCGCGAGCAGAGATGGGGGAGAAATCCCCGTTTTCGCTCGATTTTCTCTGATTTTTAGTGGATGAGGAATCTTTCTGGTGCTCGATTTAGATCGCCCCGAATGGCAGTTACCCGAGGGGGTAAGTCGCGGAACTTGGGATTATTTCGGTCTCAAGTCCATCGCTGCGGATTATGACCAATACTTTCGAGACCATCCTTTGCTGACGCTCGATATTCAGTGGGTCAAGGAACGATTGAATCGCCATCCTACTTTGCTTGACTTCGCACGCTCACCGACGTCCCAGCGGCGGCCCGTGTTGGCTGACTTGGGCTGTGGAACGGCTCGAGCGCTGACGGCACTCGCCTCGACCGGTGCTCACCTGGTCGCCATTGATATGAGTCAAAATATGCTTCAGGAGGCTGCTGCCAAATTGGGGCAATTCGCTAATCCCTACAGTTGTTTGAGAATGAATCTGGTGCATATGGAAGGTTTACGAGACCAGTCCATCGATTTTGCCGTCTGTTTATTTAGTAGTTTTGGGATGATCAAGGGGAGTGAGTACCGGCGTCAAGCGCTTCGTGAGATTTATCGCATACTCAAACCGCGAGGAGAATTTTTGTTGCATGTTCACAATCTCTGGTCTTCACTGCGCGACCCTGGGGGTATCCGCTGGTTGGCTGCAAGCTACATGCGAAGTTGGTATGATCGAAGTTGGGAGTGGGGGGATCGTATCTATGTTTATCGCGGTCTGCCCAAAATGTTTTTGCACAGCTTTAGAATCGGGCGCTTGAAGAGAGACTTGCGGCAGGTAGGTTTTGAAATCGATGAAGTAAAGTATTTGAACATTCGAAGCGCGGACTACATTACTCGCAACAATACCAAGGGTCGATTGCTGGCTGGCGGTTTCTTTGTGGCTGCCAAAAAGTAGTGGCCACGAAGAAAGGGCTCCAATGTCGTCAGAGATGGCCACTGCGATCGATCCGATTTGCGGAATGACCGTAAATAGGGCGACTGCCATTCAAGCGGTTAAAGATGGGGAGACGTATTTCTTTTGTTGTCCGAAATGCAAAGAACGTTTTTTGTCCGATCAAGCTATAGATGCTCCGAAGCTGGTTTCACTAAGCCTATCGGCTAAGAGTTCCTCGAGTAGGGATCTTCCGCAGATAGCTGGTGTTGCGCAGGCTCAGCCGACGTGTTGTGCTCATGTAAAAGATACAGCGATCGAACCTTCGGCTTTGAGTGCCTATTTTTGTCCGATGTGCCCAGGTGAGGAGAGCGATCGTCCAGGCTATTGCAGAAAGTGTGGCATGGCTTTGGAACGCAATCCAAACTTCCATGATGCCGCTGCCGATGCTGCGTTGGCGCGCAGCGAAGTCCGGTTTCGTATCAAGGTACTTTGGGCACTCGCTCTGGCGACAATCGTATTTTTGCTCGCAATGTTACCCATGCTGGGCTTCAAGCTGGATCATTGGATATCCGCGATGGCATCGGGTTGGCTGCAATGTTTCTTGACGACGGCTATCCTACTTCTCGCTTGGCCCTATTGGTTGAATGGTTTCGGTGCGATCAAGCATCGAACAGCCAACATGTTTACATTGATAGGGCTCGGCGCTTGGTCGGCATTTGCTTTGAGCCTTCTGTACTTGGTGGTGCCGCAGTGGTTCCCGCATGCAACAGCCCACACCGTACATCAACCGTTGTACTTCGAATCAGCCGCGGTGATTGTGGCTCTGGTGATGCTGGGCCAGTGGCTCGAAGGCTCGGCCCGGAAAAGTACTTGCAGCGATTTAGAACACTTGATCGGCATGCTGCCGAAAACAGCACATCGGCTCAAGGACAACATGGTAGAAGATATCGAGCCACTGGATCTGCAGGTAGGCGATCAAGTTTTGATCAAGCCGGGCGAAACGATTCCAGCCGATTCGATTCTGCTGGAAGGGACCTCCGAGGTTGATGAATCATTGTTGACGGGTGAATCCTTGCCCGTGACCAAAGAGATTGGAGATTCGCTCATCGCTGGATCGACCAATCATCTAGCCGTTTTAAAGGCACGAGTCGTCAAGGTTGGGCGTCAGAGTGTTTTGGCAGAAATCATAGCGCGAGTTGGAAATGCGCAACGCAGTCGTGCGCCGATTCAAGATACGGTCGATCGCATCACCGTCTATTTCGTACCGTTGGTCGTCGCGGTTGCATTGCTCGCGGCGCTCGGTTGGTGGTGTCTAGGTCCCGAGCCTCGCGGTATGTACGCTTTTTTAGCAGCGTTATCGGTTCTGGTGATTGCCTGTCCTTGCGCACTCGGACTGGCAACGCCGATGAGTATCATGGTAGGCGTGGGTCGCGCAGCCCGCGAAGGTTTTCTGATAAGCGATGCGAAAGCCTTTCAAAAAATGGCTACCGTAGACACGATACTTTTCGATAAAACCGGTACTTTAACCGAAGGTAAACCGAGAGTCGTATCGTGGGATTGTTTACTCGAAAATCAGGAAACGTATGTCTTGCAGGTTGCAGTGGCGATCGAGCAAACCAGCGAACATCCTCTGGCTGTTGCCATCGCCAAGTTTGCACGGAGACAACTTGGAGCAGGCAGCCCCAGTCCTTTAATAGTGACGGGTATCCAGACGATTCCTGGATCTGGTACGACCGGCTGGATCGAGGGGAAGCGAATTGCGATCGGTAAAAAAAGTTGGCTGGAGAGTTTGCTTGTAAAAGATGCAGCGCAGTTTTCTATGCCAGAGCGATCCGAGCTAGCACCGGCGATGGAATCGGAGGCTTGGCTGGCAATCGATGAACAGATCGCTGCCCGATTTCGGTTGGCCGATGAGCCTCGCGAAACAGCGATGGATTCTCTCCAGCAATTAAGGGTGCTTGGCATGGAGCTCTATCTGCTCAGTGGCGATCGAGCCGAGGTTGTTCAATCGGTCGCACAGCGAGTGGGCTTGAGTCATTATCGAGGTGAGGTTTCCCCAGAGCAGAAACGACAGGAAATAGAAACTTTGAAAAGGAGCGGAAGGCGAGTGGCGATGGTGGGTGATGGTATCAATGATGCACCGGCGCTGGCAACCGCCGATGTTGGCATCGCGATGTCAACTGGAACGAACCTCGCGCAGCAATCCAGCGACGTCGTATTGCTAGAGGGAGATTTACGAAGGATCGCTGCCGCGATTCGGCTTAGCCGACAAGTCATTTTGAATATCAAACAAAATCTGGTACTCGGCTTGATGTACAACGTCGTCGCGATACCGATCGCGGCTGGTCTGCTTTATCCATGGACCGGTTGGACGCTGAGCCCAATGCTGGCGGCGGCTGCAATGGCTGCGAGCAGTTTATCCGTTGTAGGCAATGCCTTACGGCTTCGCCTACAGCGGTGAATGAAAACGGCGCGTCGGGAATCTCGGGTGGAAAATTGCTCAGCGACCTTCGGGGCGGGGATTATTGCTCCAGTGACCTTTGGGATCGCGGCCGCGAGCTTGGACACCTTTTTCATTCCAACCCAAAGCGGCATGGACATCGGCAGAGCAATAACGAAGTGTTAAACCGCAGCGGCGACGATCTGAGTCGTTGGCATCCGAGCCGTGCAGCAATAAGTCGCTGTGCAACGAGACTTGGCCCGCTTTCAGTTCATCGGCAACAATCTCACCATACTGTTCCGCGTTCTCGATAGTTTGATTTAAGACATTGTGATCGGCTGGAGAACTCTCGCGATAAGTGAGATGGCCGAAATGATGGGAGCCAGCGATAAATTTCATGCATGCATTTTCTAGATCGGCATCATCGATCGCCAGCCAAACGGTGACCGCTTTCGAGGGCGTCAGAGGCCAATAACTGGCGTCTTGATGCCAAGCCACCGCTTTGCCATCGCGAGGCATTTTGCAGAAAAAGTGGGAACCCCAAGCAATCACATTTTCGCCGAGTAGATCGGCGACATAATCCACAATTTTGGGATTTGTCAGAATATCGTAGACGGGTCCATAGCGGAGATGGGCCGAACTGATCGAGTAGCTATTTCCGCCAGCCGCTACGACACGTTGCAGTAGATCATCGAAATAGTTTCGGATTTCGAGGATTTCGCTTGGCGTATATACATCTAGCGGCGCGATGAAGCCCTGACGATTGAAGTTCTCCAGTTGCGTTGGCGTCAGGACTCGCGGATGTTCGTTGTGCGACGGATGAAATCGGAGGTCGCGTCCGATCGCTTTGAGTTCATCTTCGGTGGGTGTCACAGAAAATTGTTTGGTCGTCATGTGCGGTTCTTTATCTATAGTCAGAGGGTTGGACAAAAACGAAAGCTTACGGGATATCAAGAAACATCGTCATCATCTTTGGGACGCGAGGTCATCCAATAGCGAGCAGACGATTGGATATGCAGTTTCATCGCGGTTGCGGCCGCGCGGCGATCTCCAAGCAGTAACGCATCGACGATTTTTTCATGCTCGGCCGCCTCTTCGGCCAGTCGTGTCATTTCAATCGCTGGAGAAGCCTTGGCCCAAGATGCATCTCGCAGGGTGCGAAACAGCAGAGAAAATCGTTCGAGCTCACGAATCAAATGTTGATTGCGACTGCTTAGGGCGATCAAGTCATGCAAGCGGCTATCTATGTTTTGAGCTTGCTGGGTGAATTTTTTGCCCGATTTCGATTTGGATGCAAGCTGCCGCAAATCTTTCTTCAGTGAAGTGAGTTGCCTTGGATCGATTCTGCCTACAGCTAAACGCACCGCTTCGCACTCCAGTGCTCGGCGGACTTGACTGATTTCGCGGATATCGCGGCGAGTCATTTCGCGCACGGTCGCGCCGCGGTTGGGGAGCAATTCAATAATACCGATTCCGGCCAATTCGGCTAACGCTTCGCGAATAGGCGTCGCGCTGGTTTTAAATTGTTTCTCGAGGCTTTGGGTGACTAAACGCGTTCCAGCGGCAATTTTGCCCTGGACGATTTGGGCCAATAGTTCCTGAACGATGCGGCTCCGTTTTGAGCCATGATCGGCCGCATTTTTCGCTGTCGCTTGCATGATGGGTTTCTCATCGCAGTTCGGTCAACCCCGTTTTCTCACGAGTCGCCGGGGGAAATTGCTCGCTGGGCTTCCGTTCGGAATCTGAGCCTGATCTCAGGCGGCCTGTGCTGCCGCTCTGTCGTCTAGTCGGCACAATTCTCGGCCGCCCAGTCCCAGCAGCCTGGAGTGGATTCTATAGAATCTATGAAATATTCTATAGAATGTCAAGAGAGGGCGTTTAGGGGGCGGGCGGCGGATTGGGCTGCGACCCACGCGCTTTGGCTTCCAGGTTGGTGATGGCCGCTTGAGCAGCTTGTCGGTCGCGGTCGGAGGTGCTGTGCCGCAGTGCCTCGCGATAAGCGCTAAGAGCCTTCGAGAGACGACCACAGGACTCGTAATGAAAGCCAACTCGCAACCAAGGACTGTCATGCAGCGTAATCAAACATTGCGCCAGCCTTTGGTGGCGACGTTTGATGAGAGCTGGAGAGCAGGTATTGAGTATGATCGGTCGCAAGTTTGAGTCGGCCAAGCAGATCGCGATGCCATCGCTGCTTTCAGTGGAGATAATCCAGCGCGATTTTTCCAGTTCTTCCTGCGCAATTTGCAAGTGATCTGGATGCGTCTTCAGCAGTCGTTCAAGCGTAATGAGCTTTAGCGCATCGTTCGAGCAGGCTAAGAATTGGGTCATCTTGCGCGCGGTTTGGCTGAGGGCGTCGAGTTGGGTTTTATGCCAAACTTGAATCGAGTTTCGATATTCGATATTCGTATCGCCGGGATGTTCAAAATTAAAGGCCACGTAACGGGCGATATGATTGAGTCGTGCTGGATTGCCATTGGACGCTGTAAAGATATCTTGCAATTGTTTTTCGTTAAGCGTCTGGGTGGAAATGGTCAATTCCGATAGCAGGCGTCGCATATCATCTAACGCGAGTGGCGGTATAAAAATAGAGCGAACGTCATCTTGCTGCTCGATGTACTGCAAGTCGGAAGACTTGAGAAAGTCTCGCGCGCTATCGGCGGTACGGGTGGAGGAGCATATGTATCCCCCGAGAATTTTGCCTTGGAATCGCGCTGAAGCGACAATCTGCTGATTGAGGTATTGCAAGCTATCGCGATCGCACCACTGCAGATCATCAATGGCTAAGATGATCGAACGATGGCAACTGAGTTCTTCTAAAAGTGCCGTGAGGCTGCTTAGGGAGTCTGACAATGAGCATTCATCCGTTAGGAGGTCGCGGGTGTGACTGTCTATTAAGACTTCCGGAAAATGGCTTCCGATACTGGGTGCGTATCGAAGGAACAGTGGATACCATTCATTCCGGTCGATCAGACGCAGTCGATCGATCAACTGATTCACAATTTGGGAGACGATATTAAAGGGCGTTTTATCCTCACGGTATCCCGCGCAGCGAAGAAGCAGATTCGAATCGGTAAAGACCAAGGAACTGGCTACTTGATTCATGATCGCCGAGATACCGATGCCCGGTTCGCCATAGAGGACCGTAAAGCGATTTCTTGGGGTAGAGAAATCGAGTTGGTTTCGAACTGCGGCAACAATCGGGCCTCGTCCGATCAGTGGCTTGATCGAACGGATCGGTTCCAGAGAGGGTGCGCCCATGACTTGGGAGATCATCGTACCGGTGGGGCGATCGGAGGGATCATAGCGCAGCAAGCTTTGGCAAAGTTGACGCAGGTCATTGGGTGCGAGCGGGGCAAGCTCATACAGTTTTTGGTCGATATCACGCTCGTGATCTTGAATGTCTCCTTCTTTGGGGCTGGGGTATTCACCCGTCAGCAGTTCAAAGAGGCAGACTCCCAAGCTGTACCAATCGCTAGCGGGTATAGCCGGTTTGCGCTGGAGGACTTCTGGAGCCATGTAGCACAACGTGCCAGCAATATTCTCACCATCCAGCGACGCTTGTAGACTTGGCGGCATCGGCCAACGCTGGACCAAGCTACAGTCCAGGAGCACAACGGTCCGTGGAGAGCGGAGCAGAATATTGCTGGGCTTGATGTCTCGATGCACGACACCATGTTGATGCAAATGATGAATAACGCTGATGAGTTGCCGAAAAAATAATCGTAGGCGATCAAAGAAATGTCGCGACTGTCGATTTTCCAGGGCCCAACGACCTAGGTTGCTCCCCGCCACCAGTTCCATAGAAAAATAACGCAACCCACCTTCGCTGAATGCATCATGCATTCGCACCAGATTGGGATGGCGGATTTGGGCCAGGGTACGGAATTCTTGATTGAATTGGTGGATGCTCCAGGCGTCATCTCGCCGCATCACTTTGATGGCGACTAAAGTGCCTCGCCGCATATCGAGTGCGCGAAAAACGTTGCCCATTCCGCCGGATTCAATAAAGGACAGTAGGTAATAGCGTCCCAGTGTTCGCGGAAGCGTCCATGTCGTACCGGTGTCTTCCGAAGATGCAAAGATCGTTGTATCGTGGGGATTGGTTCGGCCTCGATACGATACAATGGTCGAGGCATGCTTTTGCAAGCTGACCTCAATTCGCTTCAGCAAATCATCAATCGATGTAGCATATTCGGGAAACGTGTCGCAATAATGCGAAATAGGCCGATATTGAATCCCCTTAAACAGCAGCGTGAACTCAAATACGATTAATTGGCTGAGCAGTTCCCAGCGTTCTCTGAGTTGAGGAAACCGCAGTAGATAAAGTTCAATTCTTGGAATCACTCGATCGTCTTCGTCATCCGTCTCTTGGTCGACGGGTTCCAGTGAGTCAGCGATGGAGGTTGGAAGTCCGTGCAAGGTGGGGCGGCGCGATTGGGTAATGCCCAGTTCCATATCGAGCTGAATCAGACGCACTAGCATTTCATCGCGATGAGGATCAGGTAGTGTGCTCGCGCGCACGCCAATCTGCAAGGTGCTCGATGGCTTCCACGTATCGCGATACTCTTGCTCGATCTGCAGCATCCGTTTTCGAATTTCTGCAGCTTGCGAAGGATCCACTGTGGTCTGCTCTCGTCTAAAAGCGTAAGCGATTCGTGCCGAGGATGAATGTCTTTATTTACCCCGCTGATATTCCCCTTTAATTATGGCGAAAAAATAACATCGATACTATCGTTCCGCGAACATAATTGTTTAAGAATTTGCAGCTTCCTCGTCCGTTTCCGATTCGAACTGAACCACAAAGCGACCACGAAGGATATCGATGGAGGTGTTCTTGGGCCATTTCATGACCTTGGCAAGCCAACGCGCTAGTCCTTCGGCTTCCTGTTCACTCATCAAGCTTTCATCTTGCATGATGATGGTCACTTGGGGTGTTTCAACATTGAGCAAGCATTCGGCTACCGCCACGTTGCGATAATTTTTGGGATCGAAATTTTCTTGATCATAGTCCTCTTTGTTGATGGACCGAATAATAAGACGGTGCGTTTTTTCGAGTTCACCGGAGAGCGTGATATGCATGTGACGCGTTTCAGGCGGGATCGGTGGGTCAGGAGCTTCGATGCGTTGAAATACCGTGCAAGCTGCCAAAGCGGTTTCTAGCTGTGTCAGCATCAAGCGAGCCATCTGTTCCACGATATGAGTCATCATTTGGGGTGAGTTGGTCACCTTATCCGTCACGACAAATAGACTGGCATCCTGCGATTTTTCACCCACTTCATGCGCACAGAATCTTGCAAAGGGAGCCGTTGTGCCCTCCCACATTAAATCGGCTTGAAATCCCTGAGCATCCATTGAGTGCACGGTGACAGTGAAATCTTGTAACTGAGACATGCGGTTTTCCTAGCCATACGGAGTGACGTAGACGTGATGTTGAATTAGGATAGCAATATTCCCTGTTCAGCACTATTGAGTTTCGTCAGATCCTGCTGCAAGAATTCACGAATGAAAATGTGAGGAGTCGTTCTTGATGGAAAACTTTCTCCATCAACGTATCTTGATTACCGGTGGATGCGGGTTCATTGGTTCTGCCGTGGTTCGCAATCTGTATCGAAATACGAATGCCCAACTGGCGATTCTCGATAAGTTAACCTATTCGGCTGATCTGAATGCGCTGGAAGGAGCTTTGGGTTCCAAGCGTGTGTTTGTGCACCCGATCGATTTGGTCGACCGACAGGCCGTCCAAGAACTTGTCCAGGGATTTCGTCCATCGCTGGTTCTGCATCTAGCGGCTGAAACGCATGTCGATCGCTCGATCGATGATCCCCTTCGCTTTGTCCAGACCAATATTGTGGGAACCGCAACATTGCTGGAAGCCATTCGGAGTTATTGGATTGGGCTCACCGAGGTGGAACGCTCTGCATTTCGGTGGGTGCAGATTTCCACCGACGAGGTTTATGGCAGTGTCGAAAGTCCGCGGCAATTTAGCATCGATTCCCCCTATCAACCCAATTCACCTTACGCAGCCAGCAAAGGTGGAGCGGATCATCTGGTGAGAGCCTGGTGGAAAACGTATGGTATCCCCGCCATCTTCACCCACAGTTGCAATAATTACGGTCCTTATCAATATCCCGAAAAACTGATACCGCTGATGATCTGGAAAGGATGGCAAGGGGAGGATTTTCCAGTCTACGGTAAGGGGTTGCAAGTGCGTGAATGGTTGTACGTCGACGATCATGCGGCAGCTTTGTTGCTCGTCGCGGCTCGCGGTCGAGCCGGTCAGACCTATCACATCACCAGCGGCGAAGAACTGACCAATATCGACTTGGTCAAGCAGTTAGCTGAGGAACTCAATCAAGCCATAGCGGCCATGGGTCTTTCGAGGAATTCATCGATTCGATTCGTGGAAGATCGGCCCGGGCACGACCTACGCTATTCTATGTCCCCGGAACCGTTGCAGCAGGAATTGGGCTGGCGGGCTTCGACCTCCTGGAAGGTAGGACTCAAGCAAACGGTCGCGTGGTACTTAAGCCATCCCGAATTCTTTGCCAAGAAACGGCAGGAGGGCTACAAGGGAGAGCGCCTGGGATGTCAAATAACAGCGGGTGGTGGTGCGGTATCCGTAGAAGAGGGTAAGCGATGACTATATCCGGGTTCGTTCGAGTCACAGCGGTGAGTCCTGTCGTCGTGGTTGGAGATCCTGCGGCAAACGTTCAAGCGATCTTGACTGCTTGTGAAGAACATGCGGCTAGCCAAATTCTGTTATTTCCCGAATTATGTATCACGGGTTACACGTGCGGCGATCTCTTTGCCCAGTCCACTTTGCTGCAACAGGCCAAGAAAAGTTTATTGCATTTGCTCAAATCGACTCGGCACAATGCCACCTTAATTGTGGTCGGTTTGCCCTGGGATCTTGGTGGCAAGCTCTACAATGTCGCCGCCTGTATCCAATCGGGTGAAATTCTCGGCTTGATTCCGAAACAATATCTCCCCAATTATCAAGAGTTTTATGAAGCCCGCTGGTTTCAGGCTGCCGATGGAAGCGAACCGACCGAACTTTATATCGAAGGCTATGGTTCAACACATTTTGGTATCCATTGGTTATTGGAAGATGAAGGTGTCGTGATTGGCATCGAAATATGCGAAGATCTGTGGATGCCGGTTCCTCCCAGTTCGCTGCAAGCGCTCGCCGGCGCAAATGTTTTGCTCAACCTTTCTGCCAGCAACGAGACCATTGGCAAATCGGAATGGCGACGACACTTGGTGGCTAGCCAATCGGGACGATGTTTGGCCGCATACGTTTACTGCAGCGCAGGCCCCTCGGAATCAACGACCGATATTGTCTTTGGCGGACATTCTCTGATCGCGGAATGTGGAACGGTTCTCGCAGAATCGTCGCGAGTCGGAGATGGTGGCAAGTTGCCGCTGGCCGGTGGTCATGTGACTGCCGATATCGACATCGAACGCATGGATCACGATCGGCGTGTGCAAGGTACGTTTCATCAAAGTCGCACCAGTCTGCTGCAACCCAAGAAGCGAATTCCTATCCAATTAAAGGCACATCCCAAGGATATCCAGCGGAGCATCAATGCGCATCCCTTTGTTCCCAAAGATCCTCGCGCTCTGCGAAGTCGCTGCGAAGAAGTTTTTGGTATTCAATGCGCCGCTTTAGCAAAACGCTTGCAACAACTCCCTAGTAATATTCCGTTGCAAATCGGAGTTTCGGGAGGCCTCGATAGCACGCTGGCCCTGTTGGTTGCCTGCAAAACATTGCAACATTTAGGAGAGTCCTCCAAACGCATCGTGGGCTGGACCTTGCCCGGTTTCGGAACGACTGAACGCACACTCGAAAATGCCAAGCAACTCATGAAGTTGCTCGGGATCACTCCTCGCGAACAAGATATTCGCGAATTGGCTTTGAGCACCTTTGCCGCTTTGGGACATAAGCCCTTCGGTATGGACTTCACCAGTCGCTCGGCCGCCGAGGTCCAATCGCGTTTGCAGCAATTGCCGGAGAAGGATCGACATGATTTAGTTTTTGAAAATGTGCAAGCGCGACTGCGAACCCTGATGCTGATGAGCGGTGGTTTCGTCTTGGGTACCGGCGATTTATCGGAAAGCGCTTTGGGTTGGTCGACCTATAATGGCGATCACATGTCGATGTACAATGTAAACGCCTCCATTCCAAAAACCTTGGTCCGCTTTCTGATCGACTTTGTTGCCGAAAATCAATTCGATGGCGATATCCGTGAAGTGTTACGCAGTATCTCTTCGACACCCATCTCTCCCGAGTTGCTGCCACCTTCATCACAAGGAGAGATTCAGCAATCGACGGAAGCTGTTCTCGGACCTTACGAGTTGCATGATTTCTTTCTGCATAGCATGATCCGCAACGGCTTCGCACCTTCGAAAATAATCGCTCTGGCTGAACAGGCTCAATTCAGCCGCACTTATAGCAAAAAAGAAATTGTGGAGTCGCTGAAAACGTTCTATCGACGCTTCTTCCAAAATCAATTCAAGCGGAGTTGCGTTCCCGATGGTCCGAAAGTGGGTAGCGTTAGTCTGTCCCCGCGCGGCGACTGGCGCATGCCCAGCGATGCAAGTGCCAAAGCATGGCTGGAAGAACTCGAACAGCATTCTTAGATCGCGGAGGACGGAAAGCTACTTGACTTCCGTAGCCACCATTTTGTAAATCGCATAATGCCCGCCATCAGGATATTGATAGCTCTCGCTATCAATCATGAAGGTACCGCGCACAGCCACAGGGCGAGTGGTAAAATTGGCCGCTTTATCCTCCGCCATTTCAATCATCACGCAGTCATACAGCGCAGCCCCCGGGCCGAAGCAACATTCTTGATTGTCGCGGACCAAAACAAATTTTTTGATCCCCGTTTGCTGAAAGACAGAAGCTGGCAAGATGTAGCCGCGCAATCGCACAGTTTTTTTATGCAGGCTTTCAATTTCTGGGGTAAGCATTTTTCGTTCAAAGAGTCCATCTTTTTCGATCCCAAACTTGATATCGTCAAAGGTAATATCCCCTTTGGACTTGGCTGCCGTACGAGCACTGCGATCATCGACAGGCGTTGCGGGTAGAGGGCGCGATTGGCCACGAGTGGCTGCCGCACGGTCCTCGCTGGCACGGTCCTCGCTGGCCGGTTCCGGTTTCGCAGCCGGTTGCTGGGCATCTGCGGGCTTTTCAGGCTCCTGTTTCGTCTGAGTCCCTTCTTGAAACTTCGCCCAGGCCGCCGGCACGGTTACGATAACCACCCCCATAAAAGCTCCAGCCAACACAACCGCAAAAGCCAAAGGCCGATATGGCAGGAAGCTGTGTGGTTGGGACATCTCTCACTCCGTAATTCGCGATCGAGCCGATCGCCGATAAAGTTATTTTAGATAATCGGCCTTCAGCTGGTAAAAAACACCCTGCAATTCTTTGACCGGCTTAAGCGATGTATCCACTTTGAGCACTCCGGCCAGTTTGATTTGTCGCAACGATGGTTTTACGGTCTGATTGCCGGTCAAGGTAACTTCAATCATGTCGGTCAAACGTGGCTGGCCGCCGAAGCAGCACGTTCCAAGGTCGGGAATAAGTATAAACTTTTTCGCCTTGCTACTGCTCACCGACGTTGGGTGAATATAACCCTTAATGAAAATCGGCTTGCCATTCAGACTCAAGGCGTCCTGCGTCGGATAATCGGGTTCATAGCTTTTCGTAGACAGTGTCCAGAACGAGATACGCTCGTAACCTTCAGGTACTTCGGTCAAATACACGTAGCCGTGATAAGTAGGAGCAACAGTCAAGAATAAACCGCTGATCGCCAATCCCGTTTTGGCCAAACCAGTACCCGATAGCTCCAGCGGATAACGTTTAATGTTGGATAAGGCCACGACACCACAAATTACACCGCAGACGGGGATGACCAACATCCAGGGTGAGAAAAGTGACGCTATGCCGGCGATGGCGAGAATCAGGGAAAATACCGCAGCGCGACTCACCGTTCGATAGGGAGCATCGCTTCCATTTTCCGTCCATGAAGAGGCAGCCGCTTGGGGTTTGTTGTCAACGGTAACTGCAGACATGGGAAATACTCGGTTTCAAAGACTATTTTGAATTCGACTTCGGGTTAAAACCTGAAATGGTTAACCACATGACCAGCCAGAGCGTAGTCCCGGCCATCGCCACTACGCTGAAAGCCGTCCAGGGGTTCATACTCGATTGGCCGCTGTAACCAAGGGAATAGCCCCCACGAGAAGCCAGCTGCTGAGGAGTCACACGGCGAATGCTGTCCGGCGTGGTGGGCGTGGCCAATGCGAACTGTGCTCCCTCTCCCGGAAGTTTGCCCATAGGCCTAAAGCTGGATGAGTCGGATTTCGCAGGTGTGGGGGATGTGGTCGTATTGGGAAAAAACGTCGCAGCTCGCTTGGCAGCGACCGGGTCAAGCTTTTCCAATTCGGCAAGCTTTTCTTTGGCCACAGGGAGTGGGCAGCTGCGCAAATAGTTGATCACTGGGACGCGAACCCAGCTGGTGTTCTCATCCGATGTCTTGAAAAGTTCAACCAATCGGTCCACTTGCGACCAATCTTCCCATCGAGCCAAGTCGGGGATCACTAGGTCGGCCAGTTCAGGCCGATCCAGCACGTAGTGCATCGATTGAACAACTCGCGTTCGATCGATCACTCCCCCATCCGTTCCATGAAAACGCAGAGCCATAATCGCGGCATAGACATCTGCGAACTCACATTTCTTATTCTTGAGAAAGAGCTCTTCAATCAACGGTAAGCCATCGGCCCCTTGCAGCGTCAAATAGCACCCAATCATTGCATCCATACCGGCGCGTTGAGCAGGGTCGGTACTGCGCATCATCTCTTCAAGCAACTTGGTGTGGGTCTTCTCGCCGCAAACACCAAACAAAGTCAGATACAATCGCTTTCGATCAGGAGACAGACTGGTGTCGCGAATCCAAGCGATCAACTGCTCGCGATCCATTAAAGGTTTCAGCTTTTTGATTTCCTCATAAGAGGCATTGGCAAATTCATCGTAAGCATCTCGAGCCAGCAGTGTGTCTGCATCTTCAAAGTACTTCATAAAGAACTTTAAACGCTCGGTCATGTCCGTTGGCAACGAGAGCATTTTGCGAATGTAGTCCTGTGCCCGGTCCGTTACCGGCAATGGTGAAGACCACATCAATTCTGGTGGATCCACTCCCAGCAATAAGAAGGTTGTTTCTGAACCGGTCGTACCAAAATAGGGTGCTTCAACAACCTGGCCGACCTTCAACAAGTCTGTGCCCTTGATGATTTCAGTCACGACAAAGCGACCGATGCCCTCTTCCGTGGGTCGTTTGGAATCGGCCGGCAAAAACTTACCGAACGCCGCACCATCCATCGCTTCGATTTCCTGCCGCAGCGTCTGAGAGACGGCCGCACAAAATGGACAAGACGCTTGCAGCGGAGTGGTGAGCGAACCGAGAACCACGGCCACAACCGCTAGTAGCTTACCGAAGTTGGAGAAACAATATTGCATTAGGCTTACCCCCTCAGAGGTGGTGTTAAGTGCGGAGAGTAATCGCGTGCCGTTGCGAAGCGAAAAGTCCGCAAAAAGTCCGCCATCAATACGATAGTGTACGCCATGTACGATCGTTTTGACCAGCGGAATTCAAATTCCTTCCCCAGAACGCCAGGTAAAATACTGCACTTAGGAACGTAGTATAAAAGAGTGTAGGTTGAAGATTTGCGGATCAAGTCGTTTTTGCGGAGTGTTTTTGGGTCGAAAAATAAACGCAGCGTCCGCCGGAAGATTCGCAGGCAGCCCTATCTGGCGGACTGCCGAACAGCCCAGCCGGAGGGGAATATGCGGTGCGAGCGGAGCGGAAGAGTGCGGGGGATAGAGAGCCAGGCTGAAATATATTTTGATTTCCTGAGACAGTAATGCCTGGGTGGAGTCATTAGGATAGAACGAAAGAATTTCGCCATGTGCGGATCGACCTTACATGTTGACGGACCAGTTCCATGCTGATTTCCGCAAACGAGTTATCCCAAATTTGGCAAGCGAAATCCGCTGCCTTGGGATTGCTCGCGCGGTCGATTGGGGACGACGGTGAAGATTCGGTACAAGAAGCCTTTTT
Organism: Pirellulaceae bacterium; assembly: GCA_044359485.1. Taxonomy (GTDB): domain Bacteria; phylum Planctomycetota; class Planctomycetia; order Pirellulales; family Pirellulaceae; genus JAFLCP01. Next base: position 68,342 of record JBIKMB010000007.1, read on the forward strand.
GAAACTCGCCGTAGAGCGGCCGAAGCCGAGTGATCCGGTGGCTTGGCTCTTTCGTGTGGTGCGCAATCAAGCGCTCAGTCATCGCCGCAGTCAGAAGCGGCGTTTGGAGCGTGAGACCAAGGTCGTTTTGGCTCGCCAGATTGAACTGGGAGACAGTTGGTTTTTTCGACCTCAAGAGATCGAAAATCAGTTGGACTCGCAAGTTGCAACAACCGCATTGAGGGAGCTATCCGAGCAGCAGCGAGAAATCGTCATTCTGCATCTTTGGGGTGGCTTGACGTTTCGCCAAATCTCCGAGGTATTGCAGATTCCAGGCGCCACAGCACATCGTCGTTATCAGGAATCGCTCGAGGCCTTGCGTGTTCGTTTGCGCGTGGAAGCACCGCGTTAGATATCGCAAACAAGAAACGCAAACAAGAAACATTGTTCATTATTTCATTAATATCGAGGAGCGAGTTCTATGCTTAACGCATCGGAGCATCCGGATGAAAATTCAGACTCTATGGATGTCGAGTTGATGCTGAAGCAACTTCTACCTGCACCTAGTCAATTGGATGAGCGAGAGCTGTTCTATCAAGCTGGATATGTTGCTCGCCAGGGAGTTTTACCCTCTGGAGCAATGGACACTACGGCGGTTTCGAGGAGTCGCAATTTGCTGTTGTCGTTTAGTGGTGGGTTATTATCTGGTGTGGCCGCCTGCTGGTTATTGTTTGTCTCATTGAGTTCATCCGCCACAGTTCCAGCGGAAAGTTCTCGAGATGTTTTGCTTGTAAAAGAACAGCCGCCGCAACGGCTAGGTGGTGACGAGATAGCTACCGAGCCTGTTACTTTCGGTCCATC